>NZ_CP071612.1:3957500-4257500 GCF_017357245.1 Rhizobium bangladeshense
GCGAAGTTTCGTTGCGCTGGCTCTCGGGCACGTTCCTCACCGGTATCACATCCTCTGTCCTGATGGGCGTCGCCCTTTTTGCCGCCCTCGACGGCCGCCAGCAGCTGGCGATTCCTGCCGAGGCCTATGCGAGTGCTGCCGCAGAGGCGCATGTGGATACGACGGTGGTCCGTGGCGGCAGGCTGATCGCGCCCGCCATCGCTGCAAAACCTTCCGACCGGGCGATCATGGAAGTTTCGACCGTCGTCCATGACGGCGAGAAGGAGGTCGTGCGCCGCCAGCCGTTCGCGCATGTGAAGATGACGCTGGCCGCTAACCATGTGGCGACCGAAGACTACCCGGATTTCGATCCTCTGGCGATCTTTTCCGCCGACGAACCTCAGCCCGCTCCGCAGAGCCGCACCGGCGCAATTTATGGCTCCGATGTCGAATCCGAAGTCAGCCTGAAGACCATTCCCTTCCCGACCGGCAAGCCCGGCATGAAGATGGCCTCTGGCCTTTCGCTCGAGGAGGTCGAAGAAAACGTCCGCTCCAACGGCTCCGTGCTGACCGACGGCAACACGCAGCTCGCGGCTCTCTACTACGTCGATCCACGGCGTTTCTCTAACGAGGAAGCCGATGTTGATCTGACCGCCGGCCTGTCCGCCCGCGTGCTCGAGCAGAATATGACGGTCTCGGCATCGGAATCGATCACGCCGCAGACCGAGGAATTCGCGGATGATATCCTCCCGGTGCGCGTCGATGCACCGATCGCCAAGGCGCTGACTGATTCAGGCTATCCGCAGCAATATGCCGACGGAATTGCCGGCTTCATCGCCCAGCAGCTGGGAACCAGCGATCTCGAAGAAGGCGACGTGCTGCGTATCGGCATCATCCAGAAGGGTGAACAGGCAAAGATCATCCGGGCCAGCGTTTATCGCGGAACACGCCATCTGGTCACCGTGGCTCTCGACGACAAGGGCAAGTATGTGCCCGGCAGCGAGCCGCCGATGCTGGACGCCATCGCTACGGCCTTCGACGACAATACCTTCGCTCCGCCGCCCGGACAGAACCTCCCGCGCGTCTATGACGGCATCTATCGCGCCGCCCTTTCCTACGGCATGACCAAGGATATGACCGCGCTGATCATCAAGCTGCTCGCAAGCAATGTCGATTTCCAGGCGCAGTTGAGACCGACCGATAAGCTGGAGGCATTCTTCTCCGTCGCCGACAGCACCGGCCAGGCGACGGAAGATTCCGAACTGCTCTACGTCAATGCCCGTTTCGGCGATACGCAGACGCGCTTCTATCGCTTCCAGGATCCCGACGACGGCACGGTCGATTATTTTGACGAGAACGGCAAGAGCATCCGCCAGTTCCTGCTGCGCAATCCGGTCCCGAACGGCATTTTCAAGTCGGGCTTCGGCATGCGCCGCCACCCGATCCTCGGTTTCGCCCGAATGCATACCGGCGTCGATTGGGCAGCCCCCCGCGGCACGGCGATCATCGCCGCCGGCAACGGCACGGTCGAAAAAGCCGGCTGGGATTCCGGCGGATATGGCAACCAGACGATCATCCGCCATGCCAACGGCTATGAATCCTCCTACAATCACCAGAGCGCCATCGCCAAGGGCGTCGTTCCCGGCGCGAAAATACGTCAGGGCCAAGTGATCGGCTGGGTCGGCACGACGGGTGAATCCACCGGCCCGCACCTGCATTACGAGCTGATCGTCAACGGCACCAAGGTCGATCCGTTGCGCATCCGACTCCCCGGCGGAAAATCGCTGCAGGGCCAGGCGCTGGCGAAATTCGAAGACGAGCGAAAGCGTATCGATACGCTGCTGAACAACCAGACGCCGGATCAGGTGGCGAGCAAGTAGTCTGTAAACGAAAATGGCGGCCGAAGCCGCCATTTCCCATTCCTCGACAAAATAGATTAAGCCGCTGCGCTCACCGTCTGCCGCGTGCTGAACTGGAGCCGGTCCGAACCGTTGGTCACCTTGACAGTCGATCCGTCCGGCACCTGGCCCGACAGGATCTGCTCGGCCAGCGGGTCCTGCACGAACTTCTGGATCACCCGCTTCAGCGGCCTTGCGCCGTAAATCGGATCGTACCCCTTATTCGCCAGCCAATGGCGGGCTTCCTCGTCGAGATCGATGACGATCTTGCGTTCGGACAGCAATGCTACCAACCGCTTCAGCTGAATGTCGACGATTGCACCCATCTCCTCGCGTTTTAGGCGGTGGAAGAGGATGATCTCATCGATGCGGTTCAGGAATTCCGGCCGGAAATGCCCGCGCACGACGTCCATCACCTGCTCGCGAACGGTGTCACTGTCATCGCCGTCCCTAAGCTGCGTCAGATATTCGGCTCCGAGGTTCGAGGTCATGATGATCATCGTATTGCGGAAGTCGACCGTCCGCCCCTGGCCGTCCGTCAGGCGTCCGTCGTCAAGCACCTGCAGCAGGATGTTGAAGACGTCGGGATGCGCCTTCTCGATCTCGTCGAACAGCACGACTTGATACGGCCTGCGGCGCACGGCTTCCGTCAGCGTTCCGCCTTCATCGTAGCCGACATAGCCGGGAGGCGCGCCGATCAGCCGGGCGACGGAGTGTTTCTCCATGTATTCCGACATGTCCATGCGCACCATCGCCGTCTCGTCATCGAAGAGGAAGCGGGCGAGAGCCTTGGTAAGCTCCGTCTTGCCGACGCCGGTCGGGCCGAGGAAGATGAACGAGCCGATCGGCCGGTTCGGGTCCTGCAGGCCGGCACGCGCGCGCCGCACCGCCCGCGACACGGCCTGAACCGCATCGCCCTGGCCGATCACCGATTTCGCCAGCTCGTCTTCCATCCGAAGCAGCTTGTCGCGTTCGCCTTCCAGCATCTTGTCGACCGGAATGCCGGTCCACCGGGAAACGACATGGGCGATATTGTCGGGGCTGACCACCTCCTGCACCATCGCCCCGCGCTCGCCGTCCTGCTTCTCGGCTTCGACCAGCTGCTTTTCGAGATCCGGAATGACGCCGTAGGTCAGCTCACCGGCGCGCTGGAATTCACCCTTGCGCTGGGCGATCGCCAGCTCGTTGCGGGCATCGTCGAGCTGCTTCTTGAGATCGGCGGCGAGGCCGAGCTTCTGCTTTTCCGCCTGCCAGCGGGCCGTCAGCGCATCGGCCTCCTCTTCGAGCGCGGTGAGTTCGGTCTCCAGCCGCTTCAGCCGGTCGGCGGAAGCCACGTCATTTTCCTTCTTCAGCGCCTCGCGCTCGATCTTCATCTGAATGATGCGACGGTCGAGTTCGTCGAGCTCTTCCGGCTTGGAGTCCACCTGCATGCGCAGCCGCGCTGCCGCCTCATCCATCAGATCGATCGCCTTGTCGGGAAGGAAGCGATCCGTGATATAGCGATTGGACAGCGTCGCGGCCGCGACCAACGCCGCATCAGCGATGCGCACCTTGTGATGCTGCTCGTATTTCTCCTTGAGGCCACGCAGGATCGAGATCGTATCTTCCACCGTCGGCTCGTCGACGACGACAGGCTGGAAGCGGCGGGCAAGGGCCGGATCCTTCTCGACATGTTTACGATATTCGTCGAGCGTGGTGGCGCCGACGCAATGCAGCTCGCCGCGCGCAAGCGCAGGCTTTAGAAGGTTGGAGGCATCCATCGCTCCATCGGCTTTACCGGCGCCGACCAGCGTGTGCATCTCGTCGATGAACAGAATGATCTCGCCGTTTTCCGCCTGGACTTCGTTGAGAACAGCCTTCAGCCGCTCTTCGAATTCGCCGCGATATTTCGCACCCGCAATCAGCGCGCCCATGTCGAGCGCCATCAGCTTCTTGTCCTTGAGCGATTCCGGCACGTCGCCGTTGACGATACGCAGAGCCAGACCTTCGACAATCGCCGTTTTGCCGACGCCCGGCTCTCCGATCAGCACCGGATTGTTCTTGGTGCGGCGCGACAGGACCTGGATGGTGCGGCGGATCTCGTCGTCGCGGCCGATCACCGGATCGAGCTTGCCCTCCCGGGCTTCACCGGTGAGGTCGCGGGCGAATTTCTTAAGTGAATCGAAGCCCTGCTCGGCACTGGCCGAATCTGCCGTCCGTCCCTTGCGGATATCGTTGATGACCTGGTTGAGACCCTGGGCTGTTACACCTGCATTCTTCAGCGTCGAATAGGTAGAGGCCGAGGATTCGATCGCCAGCGCCTGCAGCAGACGTTCGACCGTGACAAAACTGTCGCCAGCTTTCTTGGCCGCCTCTTCGGCGGTCGAAAGCACCTTGGCGAGCGGTTGCGCCAGATAGATGTTGCCGTTGCCGCCCGATATCTTCGGCATCTTGGCAAGAGCCGCGTCATTGGCAAGGCGAGCAGCCTTGGCATCGCCGCCGGCACGCTCGATCAGCGACGCCGCCATGCCTTGATCGTCATCGAGCAGGACTTTGAGCACATGTTCGGGTGAAAATTGCTGATGGCCCTGCGCCAGCGCGTAAGTCTGGGCCGACTGGATGAAACCGCGCACCCGCTCGGAATATTTCTCGATATTCATATTCTACCTCCATTGATCGCCCTGCCCTTACGAGGCGCAGACCGATGATTGAGATCGACCCCCTGAAAAGGCAGGCCGCGCTTGACCCATTTGGGATTTGGGCGAAGCAGTTCGAGGAGAATATGGTACCCGGCCCGAAGAGTTTAAAGAGCCCGGAAAATGAAAATCCCCGGCGGAAGGCCGGGGATTTTCAAGCAAATTCGAGTAGATGACCTGAGCCCTCGGCTTTTCCTGAAGCGAGGACCGATATCTCTTATTCCGATGCGACGTCCGCCAACACAGGCGCCTCGGCGGAAGTGCTCTCGCCCTCGCTGGCTGCATCGCCCTCTGCGCCCCGACGCGGCCGGCGGGGACGATTGCCGGCGCTGCGGCGGCGGGGTTGCCGTTCGCGCGGCTGAGCGGCGGAGCCTTCCTCGTCCATGGCGACCTCGGCGGGAATACCCTCGATCTCCGGCTGGGGCCCGGTTCCGTCGATGACTTCGGGCTGGGGTGCCTGGGCAGGCGCCGCGGCGGCGGGAACCGGCTGCGGCTGTGCCTGCGGTTGGTGCTGCCTGCTCTGCGGCGGCTGGACGACAGCGACATCATCGCCGTCATTTTCGTTGTTATCAATGTCGTCGCTATCGCGATCCGCCGAGTCGCGGTCATTGAAGTCGCCGCGGTCGTCGCGCTGGAACCGCTCCTGCATCTGCGCCTGAGCGCTGGCGATGATGCGATTGTAATGTTCGGCGTGCTGAAGATAGTTCTCGGCCATCACGCGGTCGCCAGAGCTCTGGGCATCACGGGCAAGCTGCGCATATTTCTCGGCGATATGCTGTGCGGTACCGCGAATCTTCACATCGGGACCGGAGCTGTCATAGGTCCGAGTCAGCGGATTGCCGCCCTTGCGGTTAAAATTGTTGTTATTATTTCCGCCGCCGCCGTTGTTATTGTTGTTACCACGCCCTCGACCGCGCTTGTTTTGCTGTCCTGGCCTCATAGATCGTTCACCTGAATTCTCTGTTTGTGATGGATACATGGCACCAACCGCCATGACCGGAAAACCGGGTCAGGACCTTTGTGCCGCGAGCATACTGCGCCTCTGCGCCGACCTGCCGCTTGGTTCTCAAGTCAGTTTGACTGATTCACGCGTTGGGTCGTGTTCAACCGTTGAAACTCTCGTTAAAAGAGCGGACCCCCGAGGCAAACCAAG
Source organism: Rhizobium bangladeshense (assembly GCF_017357245.1). Classification (NCBI taxonomy): domain Bacteria; kingdom Pseudomonadati; phylum Pseudomonadota; class Alphaproteobacteria; order Hyphomicrobiales; family Rhizobiaceae; genus Rhizobium; species Rhizobium bangladeshense. The sequence goes on from NZ_CP071612.1 coordinate 3,963,206, forward strand.
TACCGAACGAATCTCGTTCATTCCTATCTGCCCAACACGTGTCCGCAACCTATATTGCTTCCCTGGGAAATCCAAGCCTTTTCTTCGCAATAACAATAATGTCCCGTTCAATGCCGCAATTATCGCCGTTTACGCGAGCGCGAACACGAGCGCCCTGTCGTTCTGGCCATAATCTTTCACGGATTTGAGGCACCTGAAGCCTTTCGCTTCGAAGATCGCCGTCACATCGTTTCGCTGATCGTAGCCGATTTCCAGTCCGAGAACCCCATCGGGCCTCATGAACCTTGCCGCATCCTTGGCTATGGCTTTGTAGGCGTCAAGCCCATCCGGGCCGCCATCCAGCGCTGCAACCGGATCAAATTTCGTCACTTCGGGAGCGAGATCGTGAATGACCTTGGAGGCAATATAGGGCGGATTTGAGACAATCGCGTGAAAGGAGCCATGGATGTTGTCGAACCATCTCGACTGTATGGCCTGAAAGCGATCCTGCAACCCGTTTCTTTCCGCGTTTGATCTTGCCGTGCCTAGGGCATCCGCCGATATGTCGCTGCCGACACCTGACGCATCGGAACACTCGCTCAGAAGCGCAAGGCAGATCGCCCCGGTCCCGGTTCCTATGTCCAGAATATGGAGATGATCGTGGATCTTTGCAAGGTCCTGGAGATAGGGAAGCACCGTATCGACCAGGATTTCCGTATCCGGCCGCGGCTCCAGCGTCTCCGCCGATAGGCAAAGCGGCAGGCCGTAAAATTCCCGCTCGCCAAGAATGCGATGCACAGGCTCATGGTCAAGCCGCCGTTCCATCGCCTTAAAAATCACTTCGATCTGCTCAGGTGAAAGCTTCTCGGCCGATCGCGTCAACAGCTCGGTCGACGACTGTTTCAAAAGGCCTGCGACAAGCAGTCGCGCATTGGTTGCCGCATCGACGATGCCCGCCTCTGTGAAACGACGGCGCGCTTCAGCAAGCATATCGGCAACCGTCGCGCTCATTGTTGCTCGCCGAGCTGCGCCAGCTGGCTTGCCTGGTAATCGGCCATCAATGCATCGACGACCTCCTCGATCTCGCCTTCCATCATCCGGTCGAGCTTGTAAAGCGTCAGATTGATGCGGTGGTCGGTTACCCGTCCCTGCGGGAAATTATAGGTACGGATGCGTTCCGAACGATCGCCGGAGCCAACCTGGCTCTTGCGATCGGCCGAGCGCTCGCTGTCGGCCCGTTGCCGCTCGGCATCGTAGAGCCTGGAGCGCAAGACCTGCATCGCCTTGGCGCGGTTCTGATGCTGTGATTTTTCCGAGCTGGTGACGACGATGCCGGTCGGCAGATGGGTGATGCGCACCGCCGAGTCCGTCGTATTGACGTGCTGACCGCCGGCGCCCGAAGAGCGCATCGTATCGATGCGGATATCTTCCGGCCGGATTTCGATGTCGATCTCCTCGGCTTCCGGCAGCACTGCCACTGTGGCGGCCGAGGTATGGATGCGCCCGCCCGCTTCGGTCTCCGGCACGCGCTGCACGCGGTGCACGCCGGATTCGAATTTCAACTTGGCGAAGACGCCCCGGCCTGTGATCGTCGCGATGATTTCCTTGTAGCCGCCGGCCTCACCCTCGCTTGCCGAGAGCACTTCCACCTTCCAGCCCTTTTCCGAGGCAAAACGCTCGTACATCCGGAAAAGATCGCCGGCAAAAAGCGCAGCTTCCGAGCCGCCGGTGCCGGCGCGGATTTCCAGGATCGCGCTCTTTTCGTCGGCTGCGTCCTTCGGCAGAAGCAGGATCTGCATTTCCTGCTCCAGCGCCTCGATCCGCGCTTTTACTTCGGGCAGTTCGAGTTCGGCGAGATCGCGCATCTCGCGATCGACCGATTTGTCCTCGAGCAGCGTTTCGAGATCGGCGAGCTCGGCGCCGGACTTCTCATAGGCGCGGATCTTCGTCACGACGGGCTGTAGCTCGGAATATTCGGATGCGAGCTTCACATAGACATCGGCGGTTGGACCAGCCGACATGCGCGCCTCAATCTCGCCGAAACGGCGTTCCAGCTCGCGCATCTTTTCAACGGGAAGCTTCGCCACCCTTCACTCCGATTCTTGCTATATTTGTCTAAAGGGGAATATTGTGGCTCTCGGCGAAGCGGGCAAGCACCTCGCGCATCGGCTCCGTGCTGCGATGATCGTCGAGCACTTCGTCCATCACCTTCGCCAGCGCCCCGACATCAAGCCCAAGCAGCATCGCCTTCACCGGCCCTATCGAGGCGGGCGACATCGAGATCGCCCGAAAGCCGATGCCGAGTAGCGCCATTGCCGAAAGCGGCTTGCCGGCAAGCTCGCCGCAGAGCGTCACCGGCGTCTTGTTCCGATCCGCCCCGCGCACGATATCGCGCAGGATCCGCAAAAACGGCTTGCCGAGTGGATCGAAGCGATCCGACACCCGCGCATTGCCGCGATCGACCGCCATAGAAAACTGGAAGAGGTCGTTGGAACCCACCGAGACGAAATCGACCGCCTCCATCAGTTCATCAAGCTGCCAGAGCAGCGCGGGCACCTCCAGCATCGCTCCGAATTGCAGCTTGCGCGGCAGCCCGTGCCCGAAGCGCGACAGATGCTGCACTTCCTTCTGCAGGAGTTCGCGCACCATCTTCAGCTCGGAAACCTCCGTCACCATCGGAACCATCAGCTTCAGCTCGGTATCGGCCGATGCCTTCAGCAGGGCGCGCAGTTGGGTGCGCAACAATCCCGGCCTGTCGAGCGACAGCCGGATCGCACGCCAGCCGAGTGCGGGATTTTCCTCCTCGTGGCCACGGAAATAAGGGACGACCTTGTCGCCGCCGATATCGAGTGTGCGGAATGTGACAGCGCGGCCCGCCGCCTGCTTGATCACATTGCGATAGAACTGCTCCTGCTCTTCCGCCTTCGGCATGGTAGAGGCGATCATGAATTGCAGCTCGGTGCGGAAGAGACCGATGCCCTCCGCACCCGATTCCGAAAGCTGCGGCAGGTCGACCAGCAGACCGGCATTCATCATCAGCGAGATCCGCTGGCCGTCCTTGGTAACCGGCTCGATGGCGCGCAGTGCCCGGAACTGCTCCTGCCGCCTGGCGCGGAAGCGCACCTTTTCCTCGTAGGAGCGCCGATGATCGGCCATCGGCCGGAGATGCACATGCCCCTCATCGGCGTCGATGATCACGGCATCGCCATTCTCGGCGAGCGCTACAACGCCCGCCGCCTGGCCGATGACGGGAATGCCCATGGCGCGCGCGACGATCACCACATGGCTCGTCACCGCCCCTTCCTCCAGCACCAGTCCGCGCACATTGGCACGGGGATAATCGAGCAGCTCGGCCGCCCCCATGGCGCGCGCCAGAATGACCGCATCGTTCGGGAAGCCCTCCGCGGTCGTCCGGCCTGTATAACCCGTCAACTGCCTGAGCAGTCGGTTTGCCAGATCCTCGAAGTCATGCATGCGTTCGCGCAGATAAGGGTCGGTCAACCGCATCATCCGCGCCTTGGTGTCGCTCTGCACCTTTTCGACTGCCGCTTCTGCCGTCAGGCCGTTACGGATCGCCTCTTCGAGCTTGCGCACCCAGCCCTGGTCGTGCGCGAACATACGATAGGTTTCGAGCACCTCGCGATGCTCGCCTTCCATCGACACGTCACGGCGCGACAGCATGTCGTCGATCGAGATCCTCAGCGAGCCCATGGCCTCCGCCAGCCGCCGGATCTCCTTCTCCGCATCTTCGTTCAGCAGGTTGGTGACGACGATGCGCGGCTCATGCAAGACGACGTAGCCGAGGCCTATGCCGTCGTTGTAAGTATCGCCGTCGATCGTCACTGATCGTGTCAGGTCGAGTTCGAGGCCCGGTTTGGTGATCTTCTTGAGCTCGCCGGTGGCGATCATCTCGGCAAGCACCATCGCTGTCGTTTCGAGCGCTTCCACCTCCTCGTCGCGATAGTTGCGGCTCGCCTTGTTCTGCACGACGAGAACGCCGAGCGAGCGCCCGGTTCTCAAGATCGGCACACCGAGGAAGGAATGGTAGATTTCTTCACCCGTCTCCGGCAGGTAGCGGAAGGCCGGATGCGACTGCGCGTCGGAAAGGTTCAGCGGCTGCGCCGAGGCGGCGATCGTGCCGACGAGGCCCTGCCCCATCTTCAGCTGCGCCAGGTGCACGGCTTCGCGGTTGAGGCCTTCGGTCGCATAGAGTTCAAGCACGCCGTCGGCGCGCAGCACATAGACGGAGCAGACTTCCGCCACCATATTGCCGGCGATCTGGCGGACGATTCGGTCAAGACGATCCTGCGGCTCCAGCGGCTCTGCCATCAACTCGCGCAGCCGCCTGAGCAGCACGCGCGGACCGCCGGAAAGGTCTCTCATGGCGTCTCAAGCTCCCGAAACAACGCACTCAGTCCCGGCAGGCCGGCCCTCGTCTCCTCAACCTGAAGGGGCAGGCCGCCCACTGGGAATCAATTCTTATCCAGACCGTAGCAGGAATGCAAAGTCCTGACAGCGAGTTCTGCATAGGGACCGTCGATCAGGATGGAAATCTTGATCTCGGAGGTAGTGATCGCCTTGATGTTGATGCCTTTTTCGGCAAGTGCACGAAACGCGGTCGCGGCAACGCCGGCATGACTGCGCATGCCGATACCGATGACGGAGACTTTCACCAGGCCCGATTCGTTCTGCACGACATCGTAGCCGATCTTCTCCTTATGGTCGCCGAGCACCTTGATCGCCTTCTCCACGTCGCCCGACGGCACGGTGAAGGTCATATCGGTCTTCGACCCGTCCTCGGAAATATTCTGGACGATCATGTCGACATTGATATGGGATTCGGCAAGCGGCCCGAAGATCGCGGCGGAAACGCCCGGCCGGTCGGCAAGACGGCGAAGCGAGATCTGAGCCTCATCCTTGGCATAGGCGATGCCGGTGACTACTTCCTGTTCCACGATTTCATCCTCGTCACAAATCAGTGTTCCGGGCGGGTTCAACAGATCGCCCATGCCCGGAGCATCGGGATCTTCGAAAGACGAGCGCACGAAGGTGCGCACCTTGTGCACCATGGCAAGCTCGACCGAGCGCACCTGCAGCACCTTGGCGCCGAGCGAGGCCATCTCAAGCATTTCCTCGAAGGCGATCTTCTTCAGCCTGCGCGCCTGCGGCACGATGCGCGGATCGGTCGTGTAGACGCCGTCGACATCGGTATAGATATCGCAGCGATCCGCTTTGACAGCGGCCGCGATGGCGACGGCCGACGTGTCTGAGCCGCCGCGTCCGAGGGTGGCGACGCGGTTGTCCGGCCCCAGCCCCTGGAATCCGGCAATGACGGCGACCTGCCCCTCGCCCATCCGCTTGATAATGTCGGAACCGTCGATCTCGAGAATCCGGGCCGCACCATGCGCATTGTCCGTGCGGATCGGGATCTGCCATCCCTGCCAGGACCGCGCATTGATATCCATCGCTTGCAATGCGATCGCCAGCAGCCCCGAGGTCACCTGCTCGCCGGAGGCGACGACCGAATCATATTCCCGAGCATCGTAAAATGGCGAGTTGGCGCCGATGACCTTGGGCATGCCCTGCACCCAGCCGACCAGTTCATTGGTCTTGCCGGACATTGCAGAGACGACCACCGCCACCTCGTGGCCGGCATCCACTTCGCGTTTCACATGGCGGGCAACGTTCTTGATGCGGTCCAGGTCAGCGACGGACGTGCCGCCGAATTTCATTACGATGCGTGCCATATGCCCCTACCACGACTTGCGCCGGAAAGCGGAAAACCGGACCCGGCATAACGAAGCCCAGGGGTGACCGCTCGGTGAAAGAGCCAGATCCCAGATTCTGGAACCGCTCTAATGCCCAGGCCCCCAAAGGCCTCAAGTTGCGGCGTCTCTTAGCGAGTTTGGCGGGGGGAGGCAAGCGTGGGCGATAAAAGCAGTTGCCTGGCGGTTCCGCACCCGTCCGCCTCCTGATCTCAGCCCCTTGACTTATGCCACCGATCGTCCGACTTCAGATCTCACGAACGAAGGAGCGGACGATGACAGAAAGCGCCAGAAGCACGATCGACCAGGGCGAAGTGGACCGCTTCTCGGCGATGGCGGCGGAATGGTGGAGCCCGACCGGCAAGTTCAAGCCGCTGCACAAATTCAACCCCGTCCGCCTCGCCTATATAAGAGACAAGGCCTGCGAGAATTTCGGCCGTGATCGGAAGAGCCCGCGCCCGCTCGAAGGTCTGCGCGTGCTCGACATCGGTTGCGGCGGCGGCCTGTTGTCCGAGCCTGTTGCCCGCATGGGCGCCACCGTGGTCGGCGCCGATCCTTCCGAAAAGAATATCGGCATCGCCTCGACCCATGCGAACGGTTCCGGCGTCTCGGTCGACTACCGCGCCGTCACTGCCGAGGAACTCGCCGATGCCGGCGAGACTTTCGATATCGTCTTGAACATGGAAGTGGTCGAACACGTCGCCGACGTCGAGCTCTTCATGAGGACCTGCGCCAAAATGGTCCGCCCCGGCGGCCTGATCTTCATCGCCACGATCAACCGCACGCTGAAGGCGGCGGCGCTCGCCATCTTCGCCGCCGAAAACATCCTGCGCTGGCTGCCGCGCGGCACCCATCAATATGAAAAGCTGGTGCGCCCGGAAGAGCTGGAAAAGCCGCTCACGGCAAGCGGCCTTGAGATTACCGATCGAACCGGCGTCTTCTTCAATCCGCTGTCCAACCAGTGGAACCTGTCCAAAGACATGGACGTGAATTACATGCTGCTGGCGAAGCGGACGGTATAATTCCGGCAGCCAATGCTACATTTCAGCATCTGCTCCCGTGGCCATATGCATGACTGCATCTCAGTTTACGTCCTCAGGCAAAACGGGAATGGCAGCAATCTCGATGCCTTCGTCGACGAGCGCCTGCGCCTCGTCGACGGTTGCTTGGCCGATGATGCCCCGGGCGTCCGCCTCGCCATAATGGATCTTGCGGGCTTCCTCGGGAAATTTCGTGCCGACATCCTCGGAATTGGCCTTGACGGCCGCAACTGCCTCTTTCAGCTTTTGCAGGGCCTCCCGGCGCATGGCATCCATCGCCAACGTCTGCCTCTCATCCTTCTTGCGCGCGGTCGACACCGAGGGCGCCATCAGGAGCTTGGACACGGCGGCGGAATGGCAGACCGGGCAGGTCAGGAAGCCGCTCGCGAGCTGGCGGTCGAAATCGGCGCTTTCTGAAAACCAGCCTTCGAATTCATGCGCATTGTCACAGGTAAGGGAATAGCGGATCAAGCGGCGACGCCTCCTGCGACTGCCCCCGCGATCTTCTCGACCGAGAATTCCCGACCGTTCCTCAGGTTCGGGATCTTGTCATGGGCGGCCTTGACCGCGCTGGGATCGATCTCGGCAACGATGACCGCCTCGCCTGTTGCGCCGGCCGAGGCCAGCACGGTGCCCCAGGGATCGATGATCATCGAGTGGCCGAAGGTCTCGCGCCCGTCCTCATGCCGGCCCGCCTGCGCTGCGGCAACGACGAAGACGCCGTTTTCGATCGCCCGTGCTCTCAACAGGATTTCCCAATGCGCCTCACCGGTTTGCTTGGTGAAAGCGGCAGGAACCGTCATCACCTCGGCGCCGGCAACGGCCTGAGCGCGGAAAAGCGCCGGGAAGCGGACGTCGTAGCAGATGGCAAAACCCATTTCGGCAAAGGGCAGCGACAAGACGCGTGCCTCCGAGCCCGCGGTATAGGCGGCGCTCTCGCGCCAGCTCTCGCCGTTGTCGAGATCGACGTCGAACATATGAATCTTGTCGTAGCGATTTAGAATCCGGCCGTCAGGACCAAAGAGGAAGCCGCGATTGGCAATCTTTCCATGGGCGAGCGCGATCGCCGTCGAGCCGACATGCATGTAGATGCCGAGTTCCCTGGCAAGCTCGGAGCCCGTCTTGACGATGATATCGTGCGTCTCGTCGGCAAGCACGGCGCGTGCCGCATCGCGGTCACGCTGCAGCATGCCCGTCATTTCAGGCGTCTGCACATAGGTCGCGCCCTGCGCTGCAGCCTCGCGCACCAGCCGCGCCATGGCGGCGGCATTCCTTGCGGGATCGACCCCGGAGCACATCTGAACAGCGGCGGCCTTGAAGCTCATCGGATCTTCCTTCAGGCCGCCAGCATCGGGTCGAGCTTGCCGGCTCGATCCAGCGCGAAGAGATCGTCACAACCGCCTACATGCTCGGCACCGATGAAGATCTGCGGGAAGGTCGTCCGCCCGTTTGCCTTGCCGATCATCTCCTGGCGTAGATCCGGCGAATAGGTGGCGTCGTGCTCGACATATTCGACGCCCTTTTGTTCGAGCAGGGACTTGGCGCGGGCGCAATAGCCGCAGAACTGCCGTGTATAGATCGTGACGGGTACCATGATATCTCCAGACGAATGCCGGGTATTTTCTGTCATATAGGCTCGGAAATGGCCCTTGCAAAGGTTAAAACCGTGATATCCGCCGCACCCGCCTTACGCAGCGTCCGGCTTGCGGCGGCGACCGTTGCCCCAGTCGTATAGACGTCGTCGACGAGCACGATACGCTTGCCGAAAACGTCGCTCTCGCAGCCTTTGGCAATCGCGAAAGCACCTCTGACATTGTCCTCGCGCGCCTTGGCGCCGAGGCCGACCTGCTGGCTGGTGCGCTTGAGACGGATGAGCGTGGAGGCAAGCAGCGGTTTGTCCGATAGCCTCGCCACATGGCGGGCAAGTTCGGCAGCCTGGTTGAACTTACGGGCCAGCATGCGAGTGCGGTGCAGCGGCACCGGGACCAGCGCGTCGCAGCTTTCGACCGCACCGTCGGAGGCACGCAGCATCCAGCCGGCCATCATCGGCGCCAGATCGGTGCGATCGCGATATTTCAACCCGTGAACAAGATCGCGGACCGCATGGTCATGCGTCGCCGCCGACCGCAATCGGTCGAAAGGCGGGGGATTGGCGATCGCCTCTGCGCTGAGGATGCCGGCGCCGAGATCATGCGAGAAGGGAATGCCGAGCACTTCGCAATAGGGCCGCTCGATGAAGCGGATGCCGGACCAGCATTTCGCGCACAGCCCACGATGGCCGCCGGTCGAAATGCCGCAGACGGAACAGGCGGGCGGATAGAGAAAATCGGCAAGCGCCGAAAACGGTCGCAGGAGATGCGCCCGGAGCAAATCCGCCGGTCTTTCGGAGTGGATCCGTTTCATAAGGTCGAGACTAGCCTGTTCTCTTCGAAAGGAAAATCGCCTTGCCGCTGCAGCCAGCCGGGACTATGGACATACCATGGAAACGATCTTCGATAGAGCCCTGATCGCCGCACACCGTCATCGCGCGCTTGTCAATAATGACCTGAAAGCCGCCTTCCTGCTTGAGATCGCAGCCAAGGAAATGGCCGAGAGGCTTGTTGTCGTCGAGCGGCGCTTCGAAACCGCCGTTGAATTGCATGGCACAACCGGTGCAGCCGCCCGCGCGGCAATGGCGACGGGCAAGATTGGCACAATGATCCGCGTCGAAAGCGAGAAGGCCTATGCGGGCCCGGGCGAAACCCTTGTCGAGGCGCCGCTCGAGGAGGTGCCGCTTGCGCCCCAATTGACCAACCTCATCCTTGCGCCGCTCAGCCTGCATCTGACCAACGACACGCCTGGCGTTTTCATCCAGGTTCGCCGCGCTCTGAAGCCGGACGGCCTGTTCCTGGCGGCCATCCCCGGCGCCGGCACGCTGCAGGAGCTGCGCGACGTGCTTTTGGCTGCCGAGCTCGAGATGACGGGCGGCGCAAGCCCCCGCGTCATCCCCTTCGCTGATGTGCGCGATATCGGCAGTCTGATGCAGCGCGCCGGCTTCACCCTGCCGGTGATCGACGCTGAGAACTATACGGTCCGATATGACTCGCTCTTTCCGCTGATGCGCGATCTCAGGGCGATGGGCATGAGCAATCCGCTTGCCGCCCGTAGTCGCATGCCGCTGACGCGGGCCTTCTTCCTGCGCGCCGCAGAGATCTACGCCGAGCGATATTCCGATGCCGATGGACGCATTCGCGCGACATTCTCGATCATCTATGTCTCCGGATGGGCTCCGCATGAGAGCCAGCAGAAGCCGCTTCAGCCGGGCACGGCCAAAGCACGTCTTGCCGACGCCCTGAAAGTGGACGAACACAAGCTCAGGCAGTGATCATCGGCAGCTTCTTCAATTGACGGTGATATTGTTGGTGACCATGTTGAAGACGTTCTGCAGGCTGCCGGTGAAGATGCCGAGACCCGAGACAAGCGCAGTGCAAATGATGGCGGCGATCAGGCCGTATTCGACCGCCGTCGCACCTGTGTCATCTGCAAGAAATGCTTTCCAAAGACGCATTACCCAACCCTCTGCGTGAACGCCTGCAACGATCAATTCCACGGCCACCGGGCGATGGCAGTCATTCCAAGCAACCGGCTTCAGCAGCCGGCGCCGACGCCGTAGCCCTGGACGACGCAGACGGAGCCGGGCGTATCCTGAAGGACGCTACGGCGAATCGTATAGTGCTTGCCGCTTTCGTTCTTCGGAATCGACCCGGTTGTGATCGTATCGAAATCAACCGGCGCGCTCGCAAAGACGCTTTTCTTGGAGGAATCCGCAAGCATCGGGGTTAGGATCAGCGTTAGCGCGACCACGGCCGTGCCAAAGAGAAGGGCGATATTGAGCGCGCCCGTCCTGCGCGAGGCAGACGCAGCCCGTTCCTTTTCCCGGACAGCTTTCCAGAAATCATCGTCCATGACGTCAAGCCTTTTAAATACGCACGCCAGATGCTTGATTGAGGCTGATCTTTGGCAGAAGGTGTTAAACGATCCATTAATATCCACAGCGGAAAACGCGGCTGCACAACAATAATCAGCTAACGCTAAAGTAAATCCTGCAACATCGGGATAAGCGGCTCGTCGGCCGGCGGCATAGGGTAATCCCGAAGGGCCTGCGCGCGCACCCATTTCAAAGCCTGCCCTTCGCGGCCCTGGGCAATGCCCTCATAGCGCCGGCAGATATAGAGCGGCATCAACAGGTGAAACGTCTCATAGGAATGGCTGGCGAAGGTGAACGGCGCCAGGCAGGCGATCTTGGTCTTGATGCCGAGCTCTTCCTCGAGTTCGCGCACCAGCGTCTCCTCCGGCGTCTCGCCGGGTTCTACCTTCCCGCCGGGAAATTCCCAGAGCCCGGCCAGCGACTTTCCCTCGGGACGTTGTGCCAATAGGATACGCCCGTCGGCATCGATCAGCGCACAGGCGGCGACCAGCAATATCTTCCGACCTGCCTCGCTCATCGCGACTCCCGCTGCCAATAGCAATAGTGATAGGCGCCGCGAAAACCGAGGCGCTCGTAGAGCGCAATGGCCGGACGATTGGAAAGCTTGACCTGCAGCCAGGCCGAGCGGGCGCTGCGCATGCGCGCCCAGCGCAGCGCCGAGGTCAGGATTTCGGTGCCGAGCCCCTCGCGCCGACGCGTTTCGCAGACCGAAAGCGACATGATGCCGGCAAGATCGTTGTCCTGGACGCAGAGCACGGTCGCAAGCGGTCCCTCCACCGCATTCTCGATCATGAAGAGACCCGACGGCGGCTTGATCGCCGAAATGATTTCGGCAAGCGCCGGTTTCAGGCTCGGCGGCGCCCCGTCGACCGCCAGGTTGGCATCGACGAAACGGCCGACGTCATGGGTTGGCAGGTGATCGAGCGTATCCGGCAGCTCAGCCTCGGCCAGATTGCAGGTCATCACCACGGTCTCGTCGAACCGTGTCCAGTTCTGGGCGCTGAGAAGCTCGATCAGCACCGGCGACGCGAGCGGCGTCTGGCGGACGACGGCGGCGCGGCCATAGGCCTCGAATTTCCGGCTCGCCTTTTCCAGACGGATCTCGACATCGCGATGATCCGAGGGATCGAGCGGCACGATGGAATTCAGCCGGTTGGACGGATGGCCCGCGGTCAGCCGCACCTGCCAGCTGCCGTCATATTGCACGGATGCCGCCGGCCAGGCGCGAAAGCCGACGGCCTCCAGCCTGCGGACCAGCGGCAGATTCTGCGAAGATATGGATGCCTGCACCAATGGACGATCAGCTCCGATAGTCGCCATTGATCGCAACATATTCCTTGGTGAGGTCGCAGGTCCAGACGGTTGCCGATCCAGTGCCGAGGCCGATATCGACTTTGACGGGGATATCCTGTGCCTTCATCACATTCGAGGCTGCTTCCTCGGAATAGTCGGGATCGCGCTCGCCATTGACCGCGACCCTGATATCGCCGAACCAGATGGCAAGCCGGTCGCGATCCGCCATCTCCCCCGATTTGCCGACTGCCATGACGACACGTCCCCAGTTAGCGTCTTCGCCCGCAGCAGCCGTCTTGACCAGCGGCGAGTTGGCGATCGACAGCGCGATGCGCTTGGCGGCGGCATCGCTCTCGGCGCCGGTCACGGTGATTTCCAGCATTTTGGTGGCGCCTTCGCCGTCACGCACCACCTGCAGCGACAGATCCTTCAGCACTTCGTTCAGGGCTGCCCGGAAAGCGGCAAGACGCGGATCATCGGCGCGGTCGATGTGCGGCTGGCCGTCTTCGGCCGCCGCACCCGTCGCAAACAGCATCAGCGTGTCGGAGGTGGACGTGTCGCTGTCGACGGTCATCGAGTTGAAGGTCGGCCCGACACCGTCGGACAAAAGCGCCTGTAGCGCTGCGGGCGCGATGTCGGCATCGGTGACGATGAAGGAGAGCATCGTCGCCATGTCGGGCGCAATCATGCCGGCGCCCTTGGCAATGCCGTTGATGGTCACGGCGACGCCGCCGATCTCGGCGCTGCGGGTCGAAACCTTGGGATAAGTGTCGGTGGTCATGATCGCCTTGGCGGCTTCGAACCAGAAATCGCCGGTCGCCTCGGCCTGCATCCTGTCAAGGACGCCTGAGAATTTGGTGGCATCGAGCGGTTCGCCAATGACGCCGGTCGATGCGAGATAGATCTCATTCTCGCTGCAGCCAATTGCCGCAGCAGCCGACTTCGCCGTCAGCGCTGTGGCCTGGCGGCCCTTCATGCCGGTAAAGGCATTGGCGTTGCCGGAATTGACCACGACGGCGCGTGCACTCCCGTGCGGCAGGTTCGCACGGCAGAAATCGACCGGCGCCGAAGGGCATTTGGAACGGGTGAAGACGCCCGCGACCGATGCCGGCTTGTCGAAGACCATCATCAGCACGTCGGTGCGGTTCTTGTACTTGATGCCGGCCGAAGCGGTCGCCATGCGCACGCCGCGCAGCGAAGGCATCGGGACGAAGGATTTCGGGGCGAGCGGCGAAACGGAACCGGACATGATGAAACCTGCCAATGAGCATTTCCCGGCGACTGAAGAACCGGCTCGCCGTCCGGAAATGCGACAACAACGATAACGAAGGGCCCGGAAGAACCGGGCCCTGATGCGGATATTACTGCTTCGGCGCCGGCTGGGCGGGTTCGGCGCCGGGCTCCGGCTGCTTGTTGGCCTCGTCGTAACCCTTGCGTAGCGCCTCGTCCGAGATCTCGATCTTGGCAGACGACTTGGCCTGGTTGAGGAGGGCAAGATACTTGTCGCGCATGACGAGCTGACGAACCTGGTCCTGCACCTGGTCGAAAGGCGGCGGCGGAGCGTCGCGCTTGTCCTCGACCTTGATGACATGATAGCCGAAATCGGTTTTGACGGGCGTCTTGGAATAGGTGCCCTTCTCGAGCGCGAAGGCCGCGTCCTCGAATTCCTTGACCATGCGGCCGCGCGAGAAATAGCCGAGATCGCCGCCTTCCGACTTGTTCGGGTCGGTGGATTTCTCCTTGGCAAGTTCGGCGAAATCCTTGCCGGCGTCGAGCTGCTTGATGATGTCCTTGGCTTCGTCCTCGGTCTTGACCAGGATGTGGCGGGCGTGGACTTCCTCCTGCTTCGGCAGGGCTGCGACCTCCTTGTCGTAGCGAGCCTTGATTTCTTCAGGGGTCACGGTGTCGACGACGTGCTTCTTGAAATAGGCATTGTGCAGCTCGCGATCGGAGAGATACTGCATGCGCCTCTTGAATTCGTCGGTCTGATCGAGCTTCTCCGTCGTAGCGCCGGCCGCAAGCAGCTTCACATCGATGGCGGCGGACAGGGCTGCGACCTTCTTCTGGTCGTCGGGAAGCTGTGCCAGCTGCGGATCGAGGTTGGCGACGGCGAGATCGAGTTCAGACTGGTGGATCTCAAGATTGCCGACCTTGGCGATGACGGCGTCCTCTGCATGGGCCGGAGCCTGGAATGCAACGAAAGTTGCAAACGCCAGCGTGGCGAATTTATTGGTGCTCAACATCAAATAACCCTTCACAGTTACATCGCCGGCTTCAGCGTCGCCTATTCCAGCTCAAAATAGCCATCAACACCGGATTGTGGCCTTTCTGTATCCGCCAAATCCGTTGACATCATTCGACCCCCCTCTTATCTGTCACGCAACCTCGCGTCCAGAACAGTTTCCGGGCGTTTCAAAGGCGTGCGCCTGATTTTCGGCTGGGCCGCGGACAAGAAGCGTGGCGGATGAATATTGAGAAAGGACCAGTCACATGGTCAGCTTTGGCGGTATAGCCCGCAAGTTATTTGGGTCGTCCAATGATCGCCGCGTGCGGTCCTTCCAGCCGAACGTCACTGCGATCAACTCCATCGAAGAGAAGACGAAAGCCCTGACGGACGAGCAGCTCGCGGCAAAGACCGTCGAATTCCGTGCTCTTCTTGCCGAAGGCAAAACGCTCGACGACATTCTGATTCCCGCCTTCGCCGTCGTGCGCGAGGCTTCGCGCCGCGTTCTCGGCCTGCGACCTTTTGACGTACAGCTGATTGGCGGCATGATCCTGCACTCGAATGCGATCGCCGAGATGAAGACCGGCGAAGGCAAGACCCTCGTGGCCACGCTGCCGGTCTATCTGAACGCGCTTTCCGGCAAGGGCGTGCACGTCGTCACCGTCAACGATTATCTCGCCCAGCGCGATGCCGCGAACATGGGACGCGTCTACGGCTTCCTCGGGATGACCACGGGTGTCATCGTCCACGGTCTCTCCGACGAGGAGCGCCGCGCCGCCTATGCCTGCGACATCACCTATGCCACCAACAACGAGCTCGGCTTCGATTATCTGCGCGATAACATGAAGTACGAGAAGAATCAGATGGTCCAGCGCGGCCACAATTTCGCGATCGTCGACGAAGTGGACTCGATCCTCGTCGACGAGGCGCGCACGCCGCTGATCATCTCCGGCCCCCTCGACGACCGCTCCGAACTCTACAATACGATCGACGCCTTCATTCCGCTGCTGGAGCCTAGCGATTACGAAATCGACGAAAAGCAGCGCTCCGCCAACTTCTCCGAAGAAGGCACCGAGAAGCTGGAAAATCTGCTCCGCCAGGCCGGCCTCTTGAAGGGCAATGGCCTTTACGACATCGAGAATGTGGCCATCGTCCACCACATCAACAATGCACTGAAGGCCCACAAACTCTTCCAGCGCGACAAGGACTACATCGTCCGCAACGGCGAAGTCGTCATCATCGATGAATTCACCGGCCGCATGATGCCGGGCCGGCGCTATTCGGAGGGGCAGCACCAGGCACTCGAAGCCAAGGAAAAGGTACAGATCCAGCCGGAAAACCAGACGCTCGCTTCGATCACTTTCCAGAACTACTTCCGCATGTACGACAAGCTCGCCGGCATGACCGGCACGGCGCAGACGGAAGCGGAGGAATTCGGCAATATCTACAATCTCGATGTCATCGAGGTCCCGACCAACCTGCCGATCAAGCGTATCGACGAGGACGATGAGGTCTATCGGACCTTCGACGAAAAGTTCAAGGCGATCATCGACGAAATCCTCGATGCTCATAAACGCGGCCAGCCGGTGCTCGTCGGCACGACCTCGATCGAGAAGTCGGAGCTGCTCGCCGAGCGCCTGCGCAAGCAGGGCTTCAACGACTTCCAGGTGCTGAACGCCCGCTACCACGAGCAGGAAGCCTATATCGTCGCCCAGGCAGGCGTGCCGGGCGCCGTCACGATCGCCACCAACATGGCCGGCCGCGGCACCGACATTCAGCTCGGCGGCAACCTGGAAATGCGTATTGAACGCGAACTCGGCGAAGTCGAAGCCGGTACGGAGCGCGACGCCAGGGTCCAGGCGATCGTCGAGGAGATCAAGGAGCTCAAGCAGAAGGCGCTCGCCGCCGGCGGTCTCTACGTCATCGCCACCGAACGCCATGAGAGCCGGCGCATCGACAACCAGTTGCGCGGCCGCTCCGGCCGCCAGGGCGACCCCGGCCGCTCGAAATTCTACCTTTCACTTCAGGACGACCTGATGCGCATCTTCGGCTCCGATCGCATGGACAGCATGCTGACCAAGCTCGGCCTCAAGGAGGGCGAGGCGATCGTCCATCCCTGGATCAACAAGGCCCTCGAGCGCGCGCAGAAGAAGGTCGAAGCCCGCAACTTCGATATCCGCAAGAATCTGCTGAAGTATGACGACGTCCTCAACGATCAGCGCAAGGTGATTTTCGAGCAGCGTCTCGAGCTGATGGAATCGACCAATATTTCCGAGACCGTCTCCGACATGCGCCGCGAAGTGATCGAGGATCTTGTCGAAAAGCATATCCCCGAGCGCGCCTATGCCGAGCAATGGGATGCCGTCGGCCTGAAGACCGGCGTTACCAACATCCTGAACCTCGATCTGCCGATTGAGGAGTGGGTCAAGGAAGAAGGCATCGGCGAGGACGATATTCGCGAGCGCCTGACACAAGCTGCCAACGCCGCCTTCACCGAAAAGGCGGAGCGCTTCGGCGACGACATCATGCATTATGTCGAACGCTCGATCGTCATGCAGACGCTCGATCATCTCTGGCGCGAGCACATCGTCAACCTCGACCATCTGCGCTCAGTCATCGGTTTCCGCGGCTACGCCCAGCGCGACCCGTTGCAGGAATACAAGTCCGAAGCCTTCGAACTCTTCACCGGCCTCCTCAACAATCTGCGCGAGGCCGTCACCGCCCAGCTGATGCGCGTCGAGTTGGTGCAGCAGGCGCCCGCCGAGCCCGAACCGCCGGTGATGCAGGCTCATCACCTGGATCCGACGACAGGCGAAGACGATTTCGCCCCGATCTACCAAGCCTCCGAAGTCATGGTCTCGCCCGAGAACCGCAATCCCGACGACCCTGCCACCTGGGGCAAGGTTGGGCGCAACGAGGCCTGCCCCTGCGGCTCAGGCAAGAAGTACAAGCATTGCCACGGCGCCTTCGAGCAGGTCTGAATCAAGATGCAAAAGCTGGAAAATGCCGCCTCCGGGCGGCATTTTCTTTTCTGCGGCAGCACCGAAAACTCTGCCTTTACAGTCGAATGGCAGTCCCAAATCCGGAACCGTTTCTTAACCCTGTTCTGTCAAGACTTCAGGGACGATTTGCCTGACCTCAGAGTTTTGCGTGTTTATCATGGCGGTCATAGAAACAGCGGAGAAAGTGCTGCCCGCGGGCCTGCGCCCGATCGGCGGCCGTACGCTGCGAATGTTTGCCGCCATGTTCACCGAACGTGGCGAAAAGGCTGCAGCCCGGCGCATGGCGCTGACGGCCTTCTCGATCCGCATCCTCAGTGCCGCACTCGCCTTCATCTCGCAGATCGTGCTCGCACGGCTGATGGGCGAGTATGAATATGGTATCTTCGTTTTCGTCTGGGTGCTGATCGTCGTCTTCGGCGATCTCTCCTGCCTTGGCTTCCACACCGCGATCGTGCGCTTTCTCCCGCAATACAAGGCGGCGGGCGCCTTCGATGAAATCCGCGGCCTGACAGGCACGGCACGCATATTCGCAATGCTTTCCGGCACGGTAATGCTCGCCGCCGGCATGATCGGCCTGCATTTGTTCGGGGATATGATCGAGACCTATTATCTCGTCCCGATCTTCCTAGGCCTGCTTGCCATGCCGATGATCGCACTTGGCGACATACTGGAAGGCACGTCGCGGGCGAACCATTGGCCGGTGATGGCGCTGAGCCCGGTCTACATCATCCGGCCGATCCTCATCATCGCCTTCATGCTGACTGCGATTGCGGTTGGCGCAGAGCACACGGCCGTCACCGCCATGCAGGCGGCGCTTGCCGCCACCTTCGTCACTGCGCTTGGCCAATATGGCGCGACACTCCACCGCCTTCGCCGGCATTATGATGAGGGGCCGCGCAAGGTCGAATTCCTCGCCTGGCTCAGCGTCGCCTTCCCGATCTTCCTGATCGAGGGTGTGAGTTTCCTGCTCACCAATTCCGATGTCATCGTCGTCGGCATTTTTCTTGAGCCGCACGACGTCGCCATCTATTTCGCCGCCGCAAAGACCATGGCGCTGGTGCATTTCATCAATTTCTCGGTCAAGGCGGCTTCCGGCCCGCGCTTTTCCTCGATTATCGCCGAAGGCGACCATGCTCAGCTGGCGGCCGCCGCCGCCGACGCCGCCCGCTGGACTTTCTGGCCGGCGCTCGGGGTCGGCCTCGTCGTGCTCGCAACCGGCCATCTGCTGCTGTCGCTGTTTGGCGACGCCTTCACGTCAGGTTATCTTCTGATGGCGATCCTGCTTGCCGGCATCCTTGCCAAGTCACTGGTCGGCCCGGCCGAAACGCTGCTGATGATGGCCGGCAAGCAGAACCTCTGTGTCACGCTCTATGCCGGAGCATTGGCCGCCAATGTCGGCCTCAACCTTTCTTTGATCCCGCATTACGGCATCGAAGGCACCGCCGTCGCCACGGCCTCGGCCATGGCGGTCGAGGCTATCCTCCTGCATGTCGCCGTGCGCCGCTCGCTCGGCATCATTCTCTTCGCCTTCGCCAGCCCCTCCGCCGCAACGCCAGAAATGAGAGTTCGATAGATGGTGCGCCTGCCCCCAGTCACCGAAAGCACCGACAGTATCTCCAACCGCATGATTCATGATCTTGCGGCGCTGCATTTCGAAGCGCCGCAGGCCGAGGCCCGCGCCGAGATCGGCCGGCCGGGGCGCGAACTCTGCCTCTACCCCGGCAAGCTCGGCTACGAACTTCAGGACGAGCTCGACTTCCTCTCCAACCGGGCGATGGAGCCGAACGTCTTTTTCTCCGGCCGCTTCCTCGCGCCCGCCATGCCACGGATCGAAGACCGGCAGGTGAACTTCGCCCTGATCCGCGACCACAATGCCGGCCGCAGCCGGATGCGCTTCCTCCTCCCGTTTTCCATCGATAGACCCGGTTTTGCGGTCGGCCCCTCGATCATCCGCGGCTGGTCGAACAGCTTCGGCCCGCTCGGCACGCCGCTCGTCGATAGCGAAGATGCGGCCGAAACCCTCGACAATTTCTTCGAGGGGCTGACCGTTCCTGATCTCAACCTGCCGAGCACCCTGGTCCTGCCGGATCTGAGGTTGAACGGAATTTTCGTGCGCATGCTCAAGGCCGTGGCACTCAGCCGCAACCTTCCGCTCACTGTGGCCAATCCCTATTTGCGACCGATGCTGCAGAGCGAGGAGGAGGCGCCTGCCTATCTCGGCAAAACCATATCCTCCTCGCATATGCGCGAGATGCGCCGCCAGTGGCGCCTGCTGGAGGAACAGGGAACGGCCGTCTACGCCGTCGCGCGCCAGCCGCGCGAAGTCCACATCCGGTTCGAGGAGTTTCTGGCGATGGAAGCCGGCGGCTGGAAAGGCAAGCGGCGAAGCGCTCTCGTCACCGATCGCTATCATACCGCCTTCGCGCGCGAGGCCGTCTCGAACCTTGCCGCCGTCGACGCCGTGCGCATCCATACGATTGATCTCAACGGCAAGGCCATCGCCGCCATCGTGGTGCTGATGATGGGCGGCGAGGCCTATACCTGGAAGACGGCCTATGACGAGAACTATGCCCGCTATTCGCCGGGCAAGCTCCTGATGAGCGAACTCACGGAATGGCACCTCGACGATGCCAACATCGTGCGCTCGGATTCCTGCGCCGTCTCCGACCACCCGATCATGAGCCGCTTTTGGCAGGAGCGCGAGGAGATGGGGACCTTGGTCATCGGCCTGACGCAGAACGGCGACCGCGACATGCGCCAGGTCGCCGCCCAGCTCCACATGTATCGCAGCACCCGCAACATGGCGAAGATGCTGCGCGAGAAGATTATGTCGCTCGCTGGCCGAGGCTAAGCAACTCCGGAATGCTTAGCCCTCAGCCGCAGCTTTCTCCCGCAGCAGCCGGCGGATCACCTTGCCTGTTGTCGTCAGCGGCAACGACTCGACGAATTCCACCTCGCGCGGATATTCGTGCATCGAAAGCCGCATCTTCACCCATTCCCTGATTTCGGCGGCCAGCGCCTCGCTCGGCGAATGATCGGGCGACAGCACGATGTAGGCCTTGACGATCTCGGTGCGCACGGCATCAGGTTTGCCGACGGCTGCGGCAAGCTGCACGGCGGGATGGCCGATCAGGCAATCCTCGATCTCGGCCGGGCCGATGCGGTATCCGGACGAGGTGATGACGTCGTCGTCGCGGCCTTCGAAGGTGACGTAGCCGTCTTCGTCCTGCCGGCCGATGTCGCCGGTAAGCAGCCAGCCCTTGAGAAATTTTCGCTCGGTCGCCGCCGCGTCGTTCCAATAACCGAGGAACATGACGGGATCGGCACTGGCGATGGCGATCTGGCCGGCTTCGCCCGTCGGCAATTCGTCGGCGGCCTCGCTGACGATCGCGACGCGATGTCCAGGCACCGCCCGTCCAATGGCCCCGGCCTTCGTGACGCCAAAGGCGGCACTCGACGACAGCACGAAATTGCACTCTGTCTGGCCGTAGAATTCGTTGACGGTGATGCCGAGCGTGCGACGCGCCCAATCATAGGTCTCCCGGCCGAGCGCTTCTCCCGCCGAGCCGATGGTGCGCAGCACCAGATCATATTGCGACCTGGGATCGGAAACAGACCGCATCAGCCGAAGCGCCGTCGGCGGGATGAAGGCGTTGCGCACCTTCATCTCCGCCATGATCCGAAAGGCCATGTCGGCATTGAATTTCTGCGCCGGCGATGAGACGACCGGAACGCCGAGCAGAAGGCTCGGCAGCAACGCATTGAGCAGACCGCCCGCCCAGGCCCAGTCGGACGGGGTCCAGACCTTGTCGCCCGCCTTTGGAAACCCTTCATGGGCGAACTGCATGCCGGGAATATGCCCGGGCAGAACACGGTGGCCATGCAAAGCGCCCTTGGGCGGCCCGGTCGTGCCCGAGGTAAAGATCATCAGCGCCGGATCGTCGGGCTTTGTCTTCTCTCCCTCGAAGACCGGCGCATGCGAGGCGGTCAGATCGGCAAAGGAGAGGGCGTCGGCAGCGTTGCTGACACTGATCACATGTCGCAGCTCCGGCAGACGGTCGCGGATCTGCCGGACGCGATCGAGGCCGAAATCATTGGTGATGATCGCCGCCGCACCTGAGATCCTCAGCCGATATTCAAGCGCCTCGACGCCGAACAGCAAAGCCAGCGGCAGGGCGATCGCACCCATCTTATAGATCGCGACGTGCGCAATCACGGTCTCGAAGGACTGGGGCATCAGCAGAGCAACGCGATCGCCGCGCTCGATGCCGAGCGACGCCAGCGCATTCGCGAACGCCGAAGAGGCACCGGAAAGTTCGCCATAGGTCAGTGAAAGATGGTCGCCGCCCTCGCTGAAATGCTCCAGACAGACGCGCTCTGGATCTCGCGCCGCCCATTCGTCGCTGACGGCGCGGCCGATGTTGAAATCCTCTGGAATCCGCCAGGAAAAATCGCGGTAGAGATCGTCATAACGATCAAGGGACGGCAGTCTCATAGTCGGATTCCGGTGAAATGCTGCAGCAGCTAACACCTTGAGGCGCGGATGCGCAAGCCACAGACCAACTGCTGCCCATCACGCATCGTTGTACTTACCATCCGCAGATTCCTCGTTCAGTCCCCCTGCATCTTTGGCGGCTTAGCACTAGATGTTGAAACGCCGCGTGGGGGTTATCTCAATTCTGGAGTCGTTTCATGGAATACGTCAAATTTGGAAAGACCGGCCTCGAAGTATCGAAAATCTGCCTCGGCTGCATGACCTTCGGCGACCCTGCGCGCGGCAATCATGCCTGGAGCCTGCGGGAAGAGGAGAGTCGGACGATGATCAAGCAGGCGATCGACCTCGGCATCAATTTTCTCGACACAGCAAACACCTATTCCAACGGCTCGTCGGAGGAGATTGTCGGCCGCGCCATCAAGGACTTCGCCAAACGCGAGGACATCGTGCTGGCAACCAAGGTGTTCAACCGCATGCGACCTGGCCCGAATGGTGCCGGTCTGTCGCGCAAAGCGATCTTCGACGAGATCGACAATAGCCTGCGCCGCCTCGGCACGGACTATGTCGACCTCTATCAGGTTCATCGTTTCGACTATACGACGCCGATCGAGGAAACGCTGGAAGCGCTGCATGACATCGTGAAATCGGGCAAGGCGCGTTATATCGGCGCCTCATCCATGTATGCCTGGCAGTTCGCCAAGGCGCTCTACGTCTCCCGGCTGAACGGCTGGACCGAGTTCGTCAGCATGCAGAACCACCTGAACCTGCTCTACCGCGAGGAGGAGCGCGAAATGCTGCCCTTCTGCGAAGACCAGAAAATTGCCGTCATCCCCTGGAGCCCGCTGGCCCGCGGCCGCCTGACCCGCGACTGGGACGAGACGACGGCCCGCAGCGAAACCGACGAATTCGGCAAGACGCTTTACACCCAGTCCATCGATGCCGACCGCAAGATCGTCGATGCCGTCGCCGAAATCGCCAGAGCCCGCGGCATCTCGCGCGCTCAGGTCGCCACCGCCTGGATCCTGCAGAAGAGCATGGTGACCGCCCCGATCATCGGCGCATCCAAACCGAACCACCTGACGGATGCCGTTGCCTCGCTGTCCGTCAAACTCACCGCCGATGAAATCGCTGCACTCGAAGCGCCCTACATCCCGCATGCCGTCGCCGGCTTCAAATAGTGGCCGGTCGGCAGGCAGAAGGACATGAAATTCCCTGTTCTGCCTGGCCTGGATAGGGTCGGAGCATCGGCTCCGCGATCGGGATTTATGTCCGATTGGCGGGATCGAGCTGCCGGCGCATCGTCACCAGAAATTGCTCGGCAAGCGCCCTGTCCTCGACGGCGCGGGCAAGAATTACGGCCCCCATCATTGATGAGAGGGTCGTCGCGGCATTGGCGCGGCGCTCCTCCTCGGTCTCGCCGGGAACGATATCGGCAAGCGTGTCGACCAGCACGGACAGCCCGTCGCTGAAGACAGCGCGAACCGCGCCGCGGCTGCGGCTCACCTCCTGAATCAAGGTCGCGAAGACACAGCTGCCGCCCGGATCGTCAACCGTGCGCCAGTGGATATAATGGTCGAGAAGTGCTTGCAGCGGCCTGTCCGGAGACTCGGCAATATGTTCCTTCCAGCGCGTCTCGACCTTGTCGATCAGCTTGCGGCTGACCTCAAGCGTCAGCTCGTCCTTGGAGCTGAAATGGCCGTAGAAGCCACCATGCGTCAGCCCCGCCGCCTTCATGATGTCAGCGACGCCGACGCCGTCGAAACCATTCTCTCGAAAGAGCACGCCGGCAACACTGAGGATCCTCTCCCGGTTTTCGGCAAATTTCTCGCGGCTGACCCGCATCTTCGTCTCCAGAAATAGTCGCTTGACAAAATATATGATGTCCATCATCAATAAGCAAGAATTATGATGACCATCATGTAAAACTGCTTCCCACCTAAGTTCGAACGGAATTTCCCTTATGGTTTCCACGGCCCTTGCCTCCTCTCTTGCCCGGCGCAACATTCACTATGGTTGGATCGTCGTTGCCGCGACCTTCCTGACCATGCTGGTGACGGCAGGCGCCATGGGTGCGCCCGGCGTCCTGATCAAACCGCTCCAGGACGAGTTCGGCTGGGAGACCTCACAGATTTCGTCCGCACTGGCGGTACGCTTGATCCTTTTCGGCCTCATGGGTCCGTTCGCCGCCGCCTTCATGAATTATTTCGGCGTGCGAAAAGTCATCGTCTTTGCAATGGCGCTGATCGGCTCGGGCTTCATCGGCTCGCTTTTCATGACCAAGCTTTGGCATCTGCTGGCCTTGTGGGGCATCGTCGTCGGCTTCGGCACCGGTCTGACGGCGATGGTGCTGGCGGCAACGGTATCGGCGCGTTGGTTCGTCAAGCATCGCGGCCTTGTCGTCGGCATGCTCTCGGCAAGTTCGGCTACCGGCCAGCTGGTCTTCCTGCCGCTGATGGCGGAACTCACCGAACGTTACGGCTGGCGTGCCACCGTGTTCTTCGTCTGCGCCATGATCATGGCTGCCGCCCTTCTCGTCCTACTCTTCATGCGCGACCGCCCCTCGGACGTGAACTTGCCGTCACTCGGAGAAACCCATGTCGCGCCTGCGCCGCCGCGCACCACGCTCGGCGCTGCGCTGATGACGCCGATCACCACGCTCCGCGAAATCTCGACGACCTCGACGTTCTGGATCCTCTTCTCCACCTTCTTCATTTGCGGCCTCAGCACCAATGGCCTCATACAGACCCACTTCGTCACTCTCTGCGGCGATTTCGGCATCATGCCGGTGGCTGCCGCCAGCGTGCTCGCCGTCATGGGCATATTCGATTTCTTCGGCACCATCGGCTCCGGCTGGCTTTCCGACCGCTTCGACAATCGTTGGCTGCTGTTCTGGTACTACGGTCTGCGCGGCCTCTCGCTGCTCTACCTGCCCTTCAGCGATTTCAGCTTCTACGGCCTTTCCATCTTTGCCATCTTCTACGGTCTCGACTGGATCGCTACCGTGCCGCCGACCGTCAAGATCGCCGCCGACCGCTTCGGCCGAGAAAAGGCCGGCATCGTCTTCGGCTGGGTCTTTGCCGGACATCAGCTGGGCGCCGCCACCGCCGCCTATGGCGCCGGCTTATCGCGCACGGAATTGTCGAGCTACCTGCCCGCCTTCTTCGTAGCCGGCGCCTTCTGCCTCCTGGCCTCGCTTCTCGCGATCACGCTGAAGAAGTCCGGCCTTCCCAGCGCGGCACCTGCCGCCGCCCACTGATATGAAAAGAGATCCGGCCTTTCGAAACCAGGCCGGATCCTCCAACGCTCCATTGCGATAACTTCGCCGGCCCGTCTTGCGCGCGCGGGTGCTCGCATGTTAGACAGCCGCCCGTCCGTATCCGTTGCCCCATTGGCGGAATTGGTAGACGCGCTCGACTCAAAATCGAGTTTCGAAAGAAGTGCTGGTTCGACCCCGGCATGGGGCACCATCTACGCTCTGTGAGCTGCGGCTCGGCGAGCCGAAAAGAGCAGCCAAACGGAGGCTGTCTCGCCGCAGTCCGTCAGGAACAAAGGCGGACTGGTTCATATGCTCCGCTTAGCGGCACCATCATCCCCATTACAATCGTGTCGCGCCTCCGCATCATCGAGCTGACGCGGAAGCACGGAACGAATGCACGTCTGACCGAAAACTACTTGTTCTTCAGCAGCCACATCTTGCCGGCCATGGTGATGCCGTAAACATCTTTCGATGCGTCATCGTTGAGGTGCCGCCGCTCGAGCAAGCCCGGCTCGTTCAACTCGCCCAGCGTCTTTGCCGTGACCGATTTCACCTTCTGCGGCCGCTCTTTCCAGCGGTCGGTCTTTGCGTAGGTCACCGTCGCGTTCTGATGCGTCCATTTGTTCGCCGGCTGAGGATAAAGATCTCCACCCCTCGCGAGTTTGAGTGCGGCGATCTGGGATGGGGTAAGCTCAATCATAATGAAATTTCCTGTGCGGGGTTCTATGCGCTGGGAATGCGCTTCGAACGAATGGGTGCTCATAACACCGCCTGATCACTTCCACCACCGCAATGAGCTGTCCGTGCCCATGAAAGGAGAAAACCCGGCTAGCAAGGGGCCCGGGTTTCGTCCTTGTAGCGAATTTTCGTCAATAGCAGCGCCTTGCCGTCCTGGTCACCTCGCCTTCATCGGTCTGACGGGGGGCGCACCTGGTTTCGCAGCCATCATGTCGATAGCGGCGGTGCTCACGTTTGCGCACAGCACCGAAAGTGACGCCGCGTTCACTCATGGTGAATGCCGGCCCCCTCGTAACGATAATCATCGCGAGAGCAGGCGCTGCAAACGAGCAGGTGGCAAGGGCCGCCACGGCACAGTTCAGATTGATCTTTCTCATGTCCTTTCTCCTTGTCTAAAGGGCCTACGAAGCAAAAGGGAAGTGGTTCCGACATCAGCGGCAAACCTGTCATTCTGGAATCGAAGTGGAATTTATTGTTCGCGACTAGGCCGACGCCTCCCAGACCAGCCGCAAAACGCAAATCAACTATTTAATTTTGCTTGAGCTTCGTCCAAGGTGGCGGCCGTTACCATCAGACGAGGGCAGACGTGCATCAGGAAGTAGGACTCATCGCGACGGTCGCCGTCAGTTTCGTTTTCGCGGCAGTCCTCGGTTATGGCGCCGACCGGTTGCGACTGCCGCCGCTCGTCGGCTATCTGATGGCCGGCATCCTGATGGGCCCGTTCACGCCGGGCTTCGTCGCCGACACCGCCCTTGCCGGGCAGCTCGCCGAAATGGGCGTCATCCTGCTGATGTTCGGCGTCGGCCTGCATTTTTCGGCCTCCGATCTGCTCGCTGTACGCGGTATCGCCGTGCCAGGTGCGATCGGCCGCATTTTCCTCGCCACATTGCTGGGCATAGGCCTCTGCAAGCTCTGGGGCTGGAGCCTTGGCGCCGGCATCGTCTTCGGACTCAGCCTTTCGGTGGCGAGTACGGTCGTGCTCCTGAAAGCGCTGGAGGAGCGCAATCTCGTCAATGCGCCAAGCGGGCGCGTCGCCGTCGGTTGGCTGATCGTCGAGGATCTGGCGATGGTACTGGCGCTGGTGCTGTTGCCGGCGCTGGCAGAGCTTCTCGGCGGCCACGCCGTCGATGCGACCAATCACGGCCTCGGCGAGCTGCCGCTCGCCCTGACGATCGGGCTGACCTTGTTCAAGGTGCTGGCCTTCGCCGCCATGGCGATCTTCCTCGGCCCCCGTATCGTGCCTTGGCTGCTGACCATGATCGCCCGCACCGGCTCGCGCGAACTCTTCACGCTGACGGTGCTGGCGATCGCGCTCGGCATCGCCTTCGGCTCGGCGGCGATTTTCGGCGTCTCCTTTGCGCTCGGTGCCTTTTTCGCCGGGGTCGTCATGAGCGAATCCCAGCTCAGCCACAGAGCGGCGGCCGATTCGCTGCCGTTGCAGAACGCCTTCTCCGTGCTGTTCTTCGTCTCCGTCGGCATGCTCTTCGATCCCTCGATTCTTGTGCGCCAGCCGCTGGCCGTGATCGGCGCCCTGGCGCTCGTCATCCTCGGCAAGGCCGTCATCACCTTCGCGATCGTCATGCTGCTGCGATATCCGATCGGCATGGGTTTGGCCCTGGCCGGCGGTCTTGCCCAGATCGGCGAATTTTCCTTCATCCTCGCTGGCCTCGGCGTCTCGCTAGGGCTTCTGCCGCATGAAGGCCAGGATCTGATCCTTGCTGCAGCGATCCTGTCGATCACACTCAACCCGATTGTGATCTTCGCGACCGAAGGCATGAGGAAATATATCCATTCGAACTGGCCCGTGCTCTTCGAAAGCTTCGGCAGAAAAAGGCAGAAGACGCTCGGCAAAGAGTTGGAAAAGATCAGAGCGCTCGGCGAGGAACGCGAACGCCAGCATCAGTTGAAGATGCAGCAGCTGATCGAAACCTTCCCGTTGTTTTCCCAGGTCGGCGAGGATGCGCAGGAAGAGCTGCTGCTGCTTTTCAAGGCGAGGTCGGCTCCACCCGGCGAACGTGTCATCCGTCGCGGCGACCGCGGCGACAGCATGTATTTCATTTCCTCAGGCGCGGTCGAAGTGCGGCTCGCCAGCGGAGCGATCCGCCTGGAACCGGGTTCCTTCTTCGGCGAAATGGCGCTGCTGAGCGGTGGAAGGCGCACGGCGGACGTCATCGCCGTCGACTTCTGCCAGTTCGAAGTGCTGGAGCGGCGCGATTTCAACATGTTCATGTCGCACCACCCCAATCTGCGCGCCATCGTCAGCGAAATGGCGCAGAAACGCACGGAGATGAACGTGCTGCGCCAGCAATGGGAAAAATCAATGGATCTTTCCTGAGGCGGTGATCGTCTCAACCCGCCGGCCAGTAGCCATCGGAGCGGAAATCATCCGGGATCGGGTCGAGCCGCGACAAGGTCTCGGCTGCGAAATCGATCTGCAGCGACAGGTATTTCAGGGACGCAACCATCGGCGCGCCGGTGACAAATTCGCGGACGCGGGACATGTGATAACCGCTCTCGTTGAGTCGCCGCGCCGCTTCCCGGCGCACGTCTTCCCTGCTCGGTCCCGGACCCGCTTCGGCCCGGTCATTCATTTGGACGGCTCGCCCAAGGCCGCCTTCGATCACTTTGAACATTCTCATGCCACCCTGCACGTCGACGATACCAACCTTGCCGTAGAATGGCCGATTCGCAATCCTATGAAATCCGGGGAGGGGCAGCGACGCCTCGGTATCACAAAATTTTTAGACAGCGGTGGCACGAAGGACACGGGCAACCATTTACAGCGCCGCACATGGACCCTAAAGCTTTTTGCACCGCAACAGGAAAGGAATGGGATGCTTCGCAGACTTTACGACTGGACCATGTCGCTGGCCTCGCGCAAATCGGCCGAAGTTTGGCTCGCCGTTATCGCCTTCGTGGAAAGCTCCGTCTTTCTCGTTCCCGCCGACGTACTTTTCCTGCCGATGGCGCTCGCCAAGCCGGAACGCTCCTATCGCTACGCTGTCGTGGCGACCTTGGCTTCTGTCCTCGGCGGTATCGCCGGCTGGGCACTCGGTTATTACGCCTATGAGACGGTGGCCCGGCCGGTTCTCGAATTCTACGGCAAGCTCGACGCCTTTGAGCAGATGAAGGCGTATGTCACCTACGAGACGATCCTCCTGCTGCTTATTACCTCAGGCCTCGCACATCTGCCGCCGATCAAGATCGTGACCATCCTGTCCGGCGTCATCCACGTCAACCTCGGTCTTTTCATCGTTTCGGCGATCGTGGCGCGCGGCGCGCGTTTCCTGTTCCTCGCCTGGCTGCTGCGCCGCTACGGCGAGCCCATCCGCCATTTCATCGAGAAGCGCCTCGGCCAGATCGTCGGCGTCGGTGCCGGTGCCCTGATCGTGCTATATGTCGGCTACCGCTCTTTCGCTCACTAGGACACTTGCGGAGTTCCGCCATGACTGCCACCCCCTCGCCGCTCGCCCGCCCCGGCTTTACCTATTCCCTGCTGCTCGCCATCGGCATGGCGGCAGCAGTCGGCGCGGCGCTCGGCTTCCAATATATCGGCGGCTATATTCCCTGTGCGCTCTGCCTCTTGCAGCGCCAGCCCTATTATTATGCCATCCCGATCGCCATTATCGGCGCGGTCTCCTCGCTCGTCGGCCTGCCGAACTGGATCACCCGGGCGCTCATTCTCGCGGCCGGTGTCCTGATGCTGGTGACGGCTGGCATGGGCGTCTATCACGCCGGCGTGGAATGGCATTTCTGGCCAGGGCCGGCGACCTGCTCGACGACTGCAAACGGCATGACGAGCAATGCCGGCGATCTGCTGACCGAACTCAATGCGATCAAAGGCCCATCCTGCACCGATGCAGCGCTGAGAGTGCTTGGCCTGTCTTTTGCAGGCTGGAACGTGATCGCAGGCATTCTGCTCTCAGCTTTCGCCTTCGTCGGCGTCCGCAAATCTGCCTGAGGCGAGCCCTATCAGGGCTGCAGTTCGGTATCCCAGTAGAGATAGTCGAGCCAGCTTTCATGCAGATAGTTGGGCGGAAACAGCCGGCCGTTATTATGGAGATCCTGCACCGTTGGCTGGTAGGGCTTTTGCGCCGGGAACATGCCCGCCTGCTTCGGAAGTTTGCTGCCCTTGCGCAGATTGCAGGGCGAGCAGGCTGCCACGACATTCTCCCAGGTCGTCTCGCCGCCATGGGCGCGCGGGATGACGTGATCGAAGGTCAGATCGTCGTGAGAGCCGCAATACTGGCACTCGAACCGGTCGCGAAGGAAGACGTTGAACCGGGTAAAGGCGGGATTGCGGGACGGCTGAACGTAAGTCTTCAGGCACACGACACTCGGAAGCCGCATCGAAAAGCTCGGTGAGGAAACCGAATGTTCATATTCCGCGATGATATTCACACGGTCGAGAAACACCGCCTTGATCGCGTCCTGCCAGGACCAAAGCGACAAGGGGTAATAACTCAGCGGCCGGTAGTCGGCGTTCAGGACGAGCGCCGGCAGGGCCTGCGGGGAGACTGCAATCGTCAAGGGACTCTCCTGATCGATTCGGCATCTGCACCTGTATATTAGGCCGGTTGTTACAGGATTGTGAAGTCCAATAAATTCAGAGGATAAAGGCAATTTGAAGAGCGTGGCCGATCAGCCGATCGGCAATAGGTCGCGTCGCATTTTCACGGCGTAATAGGCCCAGAAAAGCCGGGCGGCCACCGAGCGCCACGGCGACCAGATCTCGGAAAGCTTCGCAAGCGCCTTTGCCTGCGGCCGCGCCGCAAGTCCAAGCGCGGCGCCGACGGCGTTCTGCAGCGCGACGTCGCCGGCCGGGAAGACGTCGGCATGGCCGCCGCAGAACATCAGATAGACCTCCGCCGTCCACGGGCCGACGCCCTTCAGCGCCGTCAACTCGCCAAGCGCTTCATGCGGCGGCTTCAGGCAGAGTGCGGAAAGATCGAGACGACCGGAGGCAACGGCTTCAGCGACCCGCGACAGCGTGTCGGCCTTGGCGCGCGACAGACCGAATTGCCGCCATGCATCGGGGGCAAGCAGCACGTAACCTTCAGCCGTCAGCGGCCCGTCCGCAGGCAGCATGCGGCGCCAGATCGCCTCGGCGCTGGCGCGCGAAACCATTTGCGAGACGATGATATGGGCAAGGCCGGCAAAACCCGGTTCGCGCAGCCGCAGTGGAAGAGGCCCCGCATCCGCGGCGATCGGGGAAAGGCGCGGGTCGAGGCGCAGCAGCGCTTCGAGCCCCAGCCTGACGTCATGGTCGTTGCGGATGATCTGCACCCGTCCTCCCAGTGGTTCGAAACTGAAATCCGTGGCAGAAGAAAGCATGACCACGAGCGAGCGTCAAAAACCTGTCTTTCGTTTTG
Source organism: Rhizobium bangladeshense (assembly GCF_017357245.1). NCBI lineage: Bacteria > Pseudomonadati > Pseudomonadota > Alphaproteobacteria > Hyphomicrobiales > Rhizobiaceae > Rhizobium > Rhizobium bangladeshense. The sequence goes on from NZ_CP071612.1 coordinate 3,994,337, forward strand.
CTCCGAGCCCCAACGGATCGCTGCATCTCGGCCATGCGCTTTCAGCCATCTTGAACCGCGACATGGCTGAAAGCGCAAAGGGCCGCCTGCTGCTGCGCATCGAGGATATCGACCAGACGCGCTGCACCCCTGAATTCGAGGCCGGCATCCTGAGGGACCTCGATTGGCTTGAAATCGATTGGGAAAGCCCGGTGCGGCGCCAGTCGGAACATTTCCCCGAATATCAGGCAGCGCTCCACGCGCTGATCGAGCGCGGCTTGGTCTATCCGGCCTTCCTGACACGCGGCGAGGTGAAGGCGCGCGTCTCCGCCTACGAAGCAACGGGGCAATCCTGGCCGCGCGATCCCGACGGCACGCCGCATTATCCGCCGGTTGATCGCGAGCGGCCGGAGACCGAATGGCGCGATATCGTATCCTCCGGGAAAAAGCACGCCTGGAGGCTCGATATGCGCAGGGCGCTCGACCTGATCGGCGAACTGCTGTTCTGGACGGAAACCGGCGACGGCAGGACGGGCGAAATCGCCGCCGAACCCGAGGTCTGGGGAGACGTCATCCTGTCGCGCTCGGATGCCCCCTCCAGCTACCATCTTTCGGTGGTCGTCGACGATGCGCTGCAGGGCGTCACCCATGTCGTGCGCGGGCTTGACCTCTTCCACGCTACATCGGTGCACCGGCTGCTGCAGGTGCTGCTCGGCCTGCCCCAGCCCCTCTACCACCACCATCGTCTCATTCTCGACGCCGATGGCCGCAAGCTGTCGAAAAGCGAAGGTGACAGCGGCCTTGCCGAATTGCGTGCCCGGGGCATGTCAGGGGCCGATATTCGCCGCCTTGTCGGGCTCTGACCGTCGCTCGACACGCTCTCTGCCGACGATCGAAAGTGTATGGGAGAACATCCGGAAGACGCGGAACTTGATCAGCGCCGCGTTGATCTCCGCACCAATGATGAAGATGACACCGACCATGTAGAGAAAGATCAGCACGATCATAACCGAGGCGAGACCGGCATACGTGGCTGTATAGTTGGCAAAGGTCGCGAGATAATAGGCAAAGATCAGCGCACCGGCGAGCCAGAGAAGCAGCGTCAGCAAGACGCCCGGAATAACGTCGAAGACCCGCCGCTTGCCTGATGGCAGCCAGAGATGCACGACGAGCAGCCCGACGGTGAGCACGACGAGCGTGCCGTAGACGCGCCAGCTGAAGACGATGTCGAGCGTATCGGCAAACAGCGGAAACCAGCCGCGCGCATAATCGAGGGCCAGCGGCAGGGCAACGAGGAGGATGCTGATCGCGGCGAAGATGATGACGGCGATCAGCACGTAGCCCAGGCTTGCGAGGCGGGTGAAATACCAAGGCCGCGTCTCCTGCACCCTGTACGCGCGGTTGAGCGAGATGCGCAACGCCTCGACGCCGTTCGAGGCGAAATAGGCGGCGGCCAGCACCGAAATTGTAAGCAGCCCGCCGCGAGGAATGGTCAAAACCTGCAGCACCTGGTCAGCGAGAGGCTTGGCGATCGCCTCGGGCCAGGTGTCGAAGATCAGATGGATGGCAGTCGAGGAAAACTGATCGGCGCCGAGGAAGCTGGCAAGCGCCGTGCCGAAGATCAGGAAGGGGAAAACCGCAAGCAGGCTCGAGAGCGCCACGTGGCTGGCCATCGCAAAGCCGTCATCCTCCACCATATGACAGATCGCGTCATAGACCACGTCGTATATCGTGCGCAGCGCCTTCGGCATTCCGTCTCCGGTTTTCCAGATTGTGTCGTTTGGCCGAATATGGGAAACGAGTCTCATTTTGTACAGGAATCATTCCATGGCGGAACAGCCTACAATCGTCGTCACCGGCTGTTCCTCCGGCATCGGCGCCTACTGCGCCCGAGCGCTGAAAGCTGATGGCTGGCGCGTCTTTGCAACGGTGCGCAATGCGGATGATCTGCCCGCACTGGAAGCCGACGGCATCGAAGCCTTCGTGATGGATTATGCCAGGGTCGAAACCATCTCCGGTCTGGTGGCCACGGTCCTCCACCGCAGCGGCGGCCGCATCGACGCGCTGTTCAACAACGGCGCCTATGGCCAGCCTGGTGCCGTCGAGGATCTCTCAACGGCGGCGCTGCGTGCGCAGTTCGAGGCGAATTTCTTCGGCTGGCACGAATTGACGCGGCAGGTCCTTCCCTCCATGCGCAAGCATGGTCACGGACGGATCGTGCAATGCTCCTCCATTCTCGGCCTGGTTCCCTACCGCTATCGCGGTGCCTACACCGCCTCGAAATTTGCGCTGGAGGGCCTCAGCATCACCATGCGCATGGAACTCCATGGCAGCGGCGTCCATGTGAGCCTGATCGAACCCGGGCCGATCGCCACGCGCTTTACCGCCAATGCGCTCGCAAAGTTCAAGGAAAACATCGACATCGGGAATTCGCCGCACGCAGCCGATTATACCAGACAGTTGGCGAGGCTTGACGGCTCGGGGCCGGTCAACCGCCATAAACTTGGCCCGGACGCGGTCTATTCGGTATTGAAACACGCATTGAACTCGAAAAAACCAAGGCCACATTATCCTGTAACGACTCCGGCTAAACAGGGCATGCTCCTGAAGCGGCTGCTTCCGGCGGACCTCTTCTACAATCTGATGCGCTGGACCGATTGACCGAGAAAGTTGAATGCCATGTCCACGGCCACCTATATCCTTGCGATCATCGTCATGGGCCTCGTCGCCCTGGTCCTGATCCGCGGCCTCTTCAACATGATGAAGGGCGGCGATGCCAACCTCTCCAACAAGCTGATGCAGCTTCGCGTCCTGTTGCAGGCAATCGCCGTCGTCCTGATCATGCTGACACTATGGTTCACCGGCGGCGGCCGTCCGACCTGACGGAAAACCATGGAGTGGTGGGTTGATGACGAAGTGGAATGACAGAGGAGACGTGGATGCCAGATGAGGTGTCTCTTCAGTCAGCATCAAGCTTGGCGAAAAGGCCAAATCCACTCTCCGTCATCCTCGGCCTTGAGCCGAGTATCCATTCCACGGCTGCTGATGGATTCGGTGTGGGTGCTCCGGTCAAGCCCGAGCATGAGGGAGGTTGGGGTGGTGCTACAATCCTCCCGCCAGCAGGCGGTGCTGCATGGTAAAACTCAACAAGATCTACACCAAGACGGGCGACGACGGTACGACCGGGCTGGCTTCCGGTGGACGCCGAAGGAAGGACGACCTGCGCGTCGAGGCCTACGGCACGATCGACGAGGCCAATTCCGCGATAGGCGTGGCGCGGCTTTACACGACAGGATTGCCCGAGCTTGACGCGATGCTGATGTCGATCCAGAACGATCTCTTCGACCTCGGCGCCGATCTTGCCACTCCCGACACGGGCGCCCCCCCGGCCTATGAGCCTTTACGGATCGTCGAGACTCAGGTCGCGAGGATCGAGCGCGATATCGATCGGCTAAACTCCGATCTGGATCCGTTGAAATCCTTCATCCTGCCGGGTGGCAGCCCGGCCGCCGCACATCTGCATCTGGCCCGCACGACCGCACGCCGGGCCGAGCGCCTCATGGTGACGCTTGCACGCAGAGACGGTGAAATCGTCGGCGAGCAAGCGATGAAATATATCAATCGGCTCTCGGATTTTCTCTTCGTCGCGGCCCGTCACGCAAATGACCGAGGTCGTGCGGATGTGCTTTGGGTTCCGGGAAAAAACCGATAGGTTTGCCGCGATCACGATCGCCGGGGGGCCTTATGTTCATACCACTTCACGATGCCAATACGCTGAAGCACATCAGGGTCCAGTGGGTGACGCTGGCTTTGATTGCGCTGAATCTCGCCGTCTGGCTCTTCACCAGCCTGGAGAGCGAACTGGCGGCTCAGGCGACGACGGTCGGCCTCGGCTACATCCCGGCCGTCGCCTTCGGACACGCGCAGTTGGCACAGGGATTGGAAATTGTGCCGGAGCCATTCACCTACATCACCTATGCTTTCATCCATACGGGCTTCTGGCATCTGGCCTCCAACATGGTCTTCCTCTGGGTCTTCGGCGACAATGTCGAGGATGCGATGGGGCATTTGCGTTTCCTGCTTTTCTATGTGCTCTGCGCGGCTGGCGGCGCCCTTTGCCACGGTCTGCTGACAATGACGTCGGAAGCGCCGCTGGTTGGCGCTTCCGGAGCGATCTCAGGCGTCGTTGCCGCCTATGTCATGCTGCATCCGCGCGTCAGGGTCTGGGTGCTGGTGTTTCTGCGCGTGCCCTTGCCCCTGCCGGCCTTCGTGCCGCTGCTTTTGTGGATCGGACAACAATTCTTCATGCTGGCGATTGCGCCGGACGGCGACGTTTCCTGGGGCGCCCATGTCGGCGGCATTCTTACCGGTGCCCTTCTGATCCTCGTGCTGCGCCGCCCCGGTGTGCCGCTCTTCGACCGGCAAATTGTAACGCCCCGCGCCGTCAGGGATGAGGCTGACGCCGTGGCAGCGGGCACAGGCGGGCGAAGCGGGCAGCGTCTTCCTTGGGGCCGAGACCGAGGCTGACCGACATATTGACGTGAACGTAAACGTCCATATATTGCCGGAGCGAAGCCCGGCTGGCGTCATGCAAGCGTTGTATTTGGAGGAAAAACGCGTATCCATGTCGCCATTCGACAATCGAAGCGGCGCCTGAGCGCGCATTTTCCAAAAACCTCGCGAAACCAATCTCTATTGAAGGAAGGCCCCATGAAGATTCTCGTGCCCGTCAAGCGGGTTGTCGACTACAACGTGAAGATCCGCGTGAAGCCGGACGGCACGGGTGTCGAGCTTGCCAATGTGAAGATGTCGATGAACCCGTTCGACGAGATCTCGGTGGAAGAGGCGCTGCGGCTGAAGGAAGCCGGCAAGGCGGAGGAAGTGGTGGTGGTGTCGATCGGCCCGGCCAAGGCCGAGGAGACGCTGCGGACGGCGCTCGCCATGGGCGCCGACCGGGCGATCCTCATCGAGACCGACGACGCCGTCGAGCCGCTCACTGTGGCCAAGATCCTCAAAGGGGTGGCCGAAGCCGAACAGCCGGGGCTTGTTATAACAGGCAAGCAGGCGATCGACGACGATTCGAACCAGACCGGCCAGATGCTGGCGGCATTGCTGGGCACCGCCCAGGCGACCTTCGCCTCGAAGATCGAGATCGGTGACGACAAAGCGACGGTGACCCGCGAGGTCGATGGCGGCCTGCAGACGATCGAGATCAAGCTGCCGGCGGTCGTCACCACCGACCTCAGACTGAACGAGCCGCGTTATGCCTCGCTGCCGAACATCATGAAGGCGAAGAAGAAGCCGCTGGAGAAGAAGGTTCCGGCCGATTTCGGCGTTGACACGACGCCGCGGCTGAAGGTGCTGAAGACCGAGGAGCCGTCCGGCCGCAAGGCCGGCGTCAAGGTCAAGTCGGTCGCCGAACTCGTCGACAAGCTGAAGAACGAAGCCGGCGTGCTGTAATCGGGCAGGAACAGGAGCAACTATCATGACCATTCTTCTTCTGGCCGACCATGACGGCAATCACCTCTCCGACCAGACCGCCAAGGCTCTGACGGCAGCCTCCCAGATCGGCTCGGATGTGCATGTTCTCGTTGCCGGCAAGGCTGCCAAGGCTGCCGCCGATGAGGCGGCAAAACTTTCCGGCGTCTCCAAGGTGCTGCTGGCCGAAAGCGATGCGCTCGCCAACAATCTCGCCGAACCGCTTGCCGACCTGATCGTCTCGCTCGCCGGTTCCTATGACACGATCGTCTCGGCCGCCACCTCGGTCGGCAAGACGGTGCTGCCGCGGGTGGCAGCCCTGCTCGACATCGCCCAGATCTCGGAGATCGTCGAGGTCGTCAGCCCCGACACCTTCAAGCGGCCGATCTATGCCGGCAACGCCATTCAGACGGTGCAGGCAAGCGATGCCAAGAAGGTGATCACCGTACGCACCGCCTCCTTCGCCTCTGCAGCGGAAGGCGGATCCGCTTCCGTCGAGGCGATCCCGGCTGTCTCCGATCCGGGTCTGTCGCGTTTCGTCTCCGATGCGCTGTCGGCCTCGGAACGTCCGGAACTGACCTCGGCAAAGGTCATCATCTCCGGCGGCCGGGCGCTCGGCTCGGCCGAGAAGTTCAAGGAAGTCATCCTGCCGGTTGCCGACAAGCTCGGTGCCGCCGTCGGCGCCAGCCGTGCCGCGGTCGATGCCGGTTATGCCCCGAACGACTGGCAGGTCGGCCAGACCGGCAAGGTGGTGGCGCCCGATCTCTATATCGCCTGCGGCATATCAGGCGCCATCCAGCACCTTGCCGGCATGAAGGATAGTAAGGTGATCGTCGCCATCAACAAGGACGAGGAGGCGCCGATCTTCCAGGTCGCCGACTACGGCCTCGTCGCCGATCTCTTCGAGGCACTGCCGGAATTGCAAAAGGCGCTCTGAGCGAGGCAAATGCCTTTCTTTCGCACTTGCGAATGACTGGAAAATTATCTTTTATCGGTCTACTACTTACTGCCGGGCGATCCTTCGTCCGGCAGTTTTGCTAATAATGCGGCAGCGCGGGGGCGAATGCCGAGCGGGGGTTTGGAGATGAACGCGGTGTTGAAGAATATTGGTGTTATCGGTGCCGGCCAGATGGGCTGCGGCATCGCGCATGTTTCGGCCGCCGCAGGTTACCGGGTTCACATCTACGATCTCTCGCAGGACCGTATCGAATCCGGCCTCGCCACCATCAACGGCAATCTCGCGCGCTTGGTGACGAACGGCAAGATGACCGATGAGGAACGTAAGGCGACCTTGTCGCGTATATCAGGCTCCGCCGATATCAACGATCTCGCCCCGGCCGATCTCGTCATCGAGGCGGCCACCGAGGACGAAAGCGTCAAACGCAAAATTTATAGCCAGGTTTGTCCGGTGATGAAGCCGGAAGCGCTGCTTGCCACCAACACCTCATCGCTCTCCATCACCCGGCTTGCTGCCGCCACCGACCGTGCCGAACGCTTCATGGGCATACATTTCATGAACCCGGTGCCGGTGATGAAACTGGTCGAGCTGGTGCGCGGCATTGCGACCGACGAGAAGACCTTCACCGCCGCCAAGGAGTTCGTCGGCTCGCTGGAGAAGACCGTCACCGTCGCCGAAGACTTCCCGGCCTTCATCGTCAACCGCATTCTGCTGCCGATGATCAATGAGGCGATCTATACGCTCTACGAAGGTGTCGGCACCGTGGACGCCATCGATACGGCGATGAAGCTCGGCGCCAACCATCCGATGGGGCCGCTGCAGCTTGCCGATTTCATCGGCCTCGACACATGCCTGTCGATCATGCAGGTACTGCATGACGGCCTGGCGGACTCAAAATATCGCCCCTGCCCGCTGCTGGTGAAATATGTCGAAGCCGGCTGGCTCGGCCGCAAATCCGGCCGCGGCTTCTACGATTATCGTGGCGAAGTGCCTGTCCCGACACGATAAACAGACATCATCAGAAAGGGCGAGTGGACCGCACGCCCGCCAAATGCTTTCCTTGTCGGGAACGGGAGGAAACGCCATGTCTACCGAAACACCCATGTTCCTGCTGCAATGCTGCGTCCTGATCGGACTCGCTGGCGTCTTCCTCATAAGAGGAGACGGGGACTCCTGAGCGCACTCACGACCCGATCGCACCCCTGATCAGCGCCTTTGCATCTTCGCTGTCCCAGGCGGCAGGCCCGTTCATGGCGGAGATCAGGCAGCCCTTATCGTCGAGCAGCAGCGTCACCGGCAGACCGAAGGCGAGCCCTTCCTTCTTCAGGCTGTTGAAGACGCTGATCGTATTGTCGCGGTAAAGCTGCAGCGCATCAACGCCGATCTCATTCAGGAACGCCTTCGGCTTCTCGTCGTCACCGGTATCGATATTGACCGGCACGACCTGGAACTTGTCGCTTCCCATGCTCTTTTCCAGCGCGTTGAGGGCCGGCATCTCCTCGCGACAGGGCACGCACCACGTGGCCCAGAGATTGAGAAGCACGGTCTTGCCGGCAAAATGGTCGAGCGTGATCGCCTTGCCGTCGGGGCCGTTGAACGAAACCGCTGTCAGCTTGCGCGGCTCGCCGGCGGCGACCATGGCGGCAACCTGACCCTTCATGAGCGGCGTCAGATTGGCAGCGCGCTCCTTTGCCAGCGAGCACTCGGCAGAAGTGCTATCACTGACGCCATTGCCAATCCCCGTCTCCTTCACGTATACCGCTGCCGCACCGGCAACAACGCCTGCAACGGCGGCGATTGCGATCAGTTTTACGGACGGCAGGCCGAAAGGTTTTCTTGTCGTCATTTCATTCTCCAGGACGGGCATCTTCCATGGCCGAGAGCAACACGGACACCAAATCCTCCAACCAGATGTGGGGTGGGCGCTTCGCCTCCGGCCCGGACGCGATCATGGAGGAGATAAATGCCTCGATCGGTTTCGACAAGAAGCTATTCGCGCAGGATATCCGCGGTTCCATCGCCCACGCGACGATGCTCGCCCATCAGGGGATCATTTCATCGGACGATAACGACAAGATCGTTCACGGGCTGAACACGATCCTGGCAGAGATCGAAAGCGGCAATTTCGAATTCTCGCGCCGGCTCGAAGACATCCACATGAACATCGAAGCGCGCCTGGCGACGCTGATCGGACCGGCTGCCGGCCGGCTGCACACCGCCCGCTCGCGCAACGACCAAGTGGCGCTCGACTTCCGCCTCTGGGTGAAGGAAGAGCTTGAGAAGACCGAACGGATGCTGACCGGCCTGATCGCCGCCTTCCTCGATCGAGCCGAGGAACATGCCGAAAGCGTTATGCCGGGCTTCACCCATCTGCAGACCGCTCAGCCCGTCACTTTCGGCCATCACTGCATGGCCTATGTCGAAATGTTCGGCCGTGACCGCTCGCGTGTGCGCCATGCCATCGAGCATATGGACGAGAGCCCGATCGGCGCTGCCGCCCTTGCGGGCACCGGCTATCCGATCGACCGTCACATGACGGCGAAGGCCCTGGGCTTCCGCGAGCCGACCCGCAATTCCATCGATACGGTCTCCGACCGCGACTTCGCCATCGAGTTCCTGGCGATTGCCGCGATTACGGGCATGCATCTGTCGCGCCTGGCGGAAGAGATCGTCATCTGGTCGACCCCGCAATTCGGTTTCGTGCGGCTGTCCGACGCCTTCTCGACCGGCTCCTCGATCATGCCGCAGAAGAAGAACCCGGATGCGGCCGAACTGGTGCGTGCCAAGACCGGCCGTATCAACGGCTCGCTGATCGCACTGCTGACGATCATGAAGGGCCTGCCGCTCGCTTATTCAAAGGACATGCAGGAAGACAAGGAACAGGTCTTCGACGCAGCCGAGAGCCTGGAACTGGCGATCGCCGCCATGACCGGCATGGTGCGCGACATGACCGTCAACACAGCGCGCATGAAGGCAGCGGCCGGCTCCGGCTATTCGACGGCAACCGACCTCGCCGACTGGCTGGTGCGCGAAGCGGGCCTGCCTTTCCGCGATGCCCACCATGTGACCGGCCGCGCCGTGGCGCTCGCCGAGAGCAAGGGCTGCGAGCTGGCGGACCTACCGCTCTCCGACCTGCAGGCGATCCATTCTGCTATCACCGATAAGGTCTACGACGTGCTGACGGTCGAGGCCTCGGTCGCCAGCCGCAAGAGCTTCGGCGGCACGGCGCCGTCCGAGGTGCGCAGGCAGATCGCTTTCTGGCGCGCCCGCAACTGAGAGCTAGCAGCATGGGCGCAAAGCAGCCAAGCCTTGCCGCAGGCGCGGAATGGGCGCCCAACAATCGGGGTGCACAAGGTGGATAAACTTCGCTATGAAGATGCCACCATGTCTCGCACAAGAGGATATCCATGCAGAAGAGCTTGCCGCATCTCGTCCGCCTGACGGTGGTTCTCGCCGTCGTCGGCCTTGCCGTTGCCGGATGCGGACGCAAGGGCGATCTCGATCCGCCGAGTGCTGCGGCAACCAAGGAAGGTGACGTTTCCAAACCCACGAAACAGCCGGGAACCGTCGATAAGCCCTTCCTTCTCGATCCTCTTCTTTAAGGCATAAGCCCGTGAACCACTTCGAGTACCGCGACGGCGTCCTGCACGCCGAAAATGTTCCCGTTCCCGAGATCGCCAAGGCGGTCGGAACGCCTTTCTACGTCTATTCCACCGCGACGCTGGAACGCCATTACCGGGTTTTCTCGGAGGCTTTCGCCGATATGGACTCGATGGTCTGCTATGCGATGAAGGCGAATTCGAACCAGGCGGTGCTGAAAACGCTGGGCCGCCTCGGCGCCGGCATCGACGTCGTCTCGGAAGGGGAACTGCGCCGCGCGCTCGCCGCCGGCATTCCGGCAAGCCGCATCATGTTTTCCGGTGTCGGCAAGACCCCGTCCGAAATGGATTTCGCTCTCGAGGCGGGCATCTACTGCTTCAACGTCGAATCCGAACCCGAGCTCGAGATCCTCAACCAGCGCGCCGTCAGCGCCGGCAAAAAGGCGCCGGTCTCGTTCCGCATCAATCCCGACGTCGATGCCAGGACGCATTCGAAAATCTCGACCGGCAGGAAGGAAAACAAGTTCGGCATTTCCTGGGAGCGGGCCCGCGCCATCTACGCCCATGCCGCCAAGCTGCCGGGCATCGAGGTCACCGGCATCGACATGCATATCGGCAGCCAGATCACCGAGCTGCAGCCGTTCGATGACGCCTTCAAGCTGCTTCGGGACCTCGTTGCGACGCTGCGCGCCGACGGCCACACCATCCATCACGTCGATATCGGCGGCGGCCTCGGCGTGCCCTATAAGGATGACAACAATCCGCCGCCGCTGCCGGACGCCTATGCGGCGATCGTCAAGAACCAGCTGCGCGGTCTGGACTGCAAGATCGTCACCGAGCCCGGCCGGCTGATTGTTGGCAATGCCGGCATCCTGGTGACCGAAGTCCTCTATGTGAAGGATGGCGGCGAGAAGACCTTCGTCATCGTCGACGGTGCAATGAACGACCTCATCCGTCCGACACTCTACGAGGCCTATCACGAGATCCGTCCGGTGACGATTTCGGCGGCGAACGCGCCACGTATCCGCGCCGACGTGGTTGGCCCCGTCTGCGAGACCGGCGATTATCTGGCGCTCGATCGCGAAATGGCGATGCCGAAACCCGGCGACCTGATGGCCGTCAGCACTGCCGGCGCCTATGGCGCCGTCCAGGCCGGGACCTATAACAGCCGCCTGCTGGTGCCGGAGGTTCTGGTCAAGGGCAGCGATTTCCACGCGATTCGCCCCCGCAGAACCTATGCCGAATTGATCAGCCTCGACTCGGTTCCGGCTTGGCTCGACTAAACACGTCACGCGAAAGTGTGGATCGCGGCCTGCGTAAAACAGAGAACTGAAGCGCGAAGCGCTGTCTGAAAGATCGCGCCGCGCTTGAAGCAACCATCACTTTTTGGCGAATAAACGTGAAAAGGCGCTATTACCGGCCGCTCGCCCTCGCCTTCGCCACAAAGAGTGTTATCCTTTCGTTCATGAGCGTATTGCCCCGCAATCGCCGGAAGCGCCCTCTGTACCAGAACGCCAGATCGCGGAGACCGGACCGATGACAAGCCCCTCAAGGCAGAAAAAAGGTGCATTTGCGCTCCGTCCTTCGCTTGCCCGGTTGGTAACGACGAAACGCCTGCTGGCGCGCATCGTGCTCTTCTGCGAGCAGCTGCTGCCACCGCTGATGCCGGTCCTCTCCGTCATCGCCATTTATCTCGCAGCCTCCTGGTTCGGCATCTTCCGCAGCGTGCCGGACTGGCTGCGCATCCTGCTGCTGATTTCCTTTTCCGCGGCGTTCCTCGTCTCGCTAGTCCCCTTCCGCCATCTGCGCTGGCCGAAAACCGCTGAAGCCGATCGCATGCTGGAAGAGCGCAATGGTCTGCCGCACCAGCCGGTCGCCGTCCAGGAAGACGAGCCGGTTTTCGATACGCCCTTCGCGCGGGCGCTCTGGCGCGAACACCAGGTGCGCATGGCCGAGAAAATCGCCGCGCTCGATGCCGGCATGCCGCGACCCGATATCGCAGCACATGACCGCTTCGCCCTGCGCGCCATCCCTGCTCTGCTGCTCGTTACCGCTTTTGGCTATTCGCTGTCGATCAACGGCGGCTCGATCGGCGACGCGTTGCAGGCGGCGCCCGAGCAGGTGGCGGTCAATCCGGCCGTTCGCATCGACGCCTGGGTGACGCCACCCTCCTATACTGGCCGCGCACCGATTTACCTGACCGCCGACGGCAGCGAACAGGCGCCGATCGGCATTCCGCAGTTTTCCGGTCTCACTGTGCGCGTCAGCGGCGGAAAGACGGCCGAAAAGGTCGTGTTCCGCAAGGCAAACGGCGAGGCGCGGGATATCGCCGTGCAGGCGGACACAAGGCCCCAGCAGGCGACAGCAACCACGGGTGACCAGCCGAATGCTATGCCGGCCGGCCAGATCGCCGTCGCACAGACACATGTGATGAAGCTCGAGGAGAATGGCGCGCTTGAAGTCAACGGCCGCCGCTGGAGCTTCGACGTCCTTCCGGACAAGGCGCCGGAAATCGCTTTCGACGGCTTACCGAAGCCAAGCGTCAACGGCGCGCTCGAGATCGGGTTCACCGTCAAGGACGATTATGGCGTTCAGGAGGCCCATGCGGAGATCGTTCCGGTCGGAGCCGATCCGACCGCGACGCCGCTCTACCCGCTGCCGGAATACCGGCTGGATGTCCCCCGCCGCAACGCTCGTGACGCCAAGGGCGTGACAAGCCGGAATCTGACCGAACATCCGCTTGCCGGTAAGCTCGTGCGCATCACCCTCGTCGCCAAGGATGCCGCCGGCCAGACCGGCCGCAGCCCGCCCTATGAGATGACTCTGCCCTCGCGACCCTTCAACGAGCCGCTCGCCGCAGCCGTCGCCGAGGAACGTCAGGTTTTCGCGCTCGATACCCGCAAGATGCCGCAGGCGATCGCCCTGAACGAGGCGCTGACCATTCGCCCCGAGGAAACGATCCCCAAGCTCACCAATTTCCTGTTGCTGGAATCCGCCTTGACCCGCATGAAACTAGCAAAGAGCGAGGAGGCGCTGAAGGATACCGCCCAGTATCTCTGGGAGATTGCCCTCGGAATGGAGGACGGTGACCTTTCGCTTGCCGAGCGGAAGCTGCGCCAGGCCCAGCAGAATCTCGCCGACGCGTTGAACCGCAACGCGCCCGACGAAGAGATCAAGAAGCTGATGGACGAGCTGCGCAAGGCGATGCAGGACTATCTGACCGAGCTTGCCCAGCGCATGCAGAATGCCCCGATGATGCAGCAGAACCAGAACGCGCAGAACATCCTGCGCCAGCAGGATCTGGAGCGGATGATGGACCAGATCGAGAATCTCGCTCGCTCCGGCAATCGCGACGCGGCCCAGCAGATGCTCTCGGAACTGCAGCGCATGATGAACAACCTCCAGGCCGGCCGGCCGCAGCGCGGCCAGCAGGGCCAGGAAAACAGCGAAGCCCGCAAGCAGATCGATAAACTCGGGGAGATCCTGCGCGACCAGCAGAAACTGATGGAAGAGACGTTCCGCCTTGATCAGCAGCTCAAGGATCGCATGCAGCGCGGCGAGCTCGATATGGGCGAGAATGATCCGTTGCTCGACGAGATGCCGCCCGGGGAGAACGGCCAGCCGCAGGATCAGCAACAGGGCCAGCAAGGCCAGGAAAGCCAGCAGCCCTCCGACCAGATGACGGCCGAGCAACTGCGCGAGGCACTGAAACAGTTGCGCTCCCGCCAGGACGCGCTGGGCAAGCAGCTTGGCGAATTGCAGAAGAGCCTTGGCGAGATGGGCATGAAGCCGGGCCCGGGCTTCGGCCAGGCGCAGCGCGAGATGGAAGGCGCCGGCCGTGAACTCGGCCAAGGCCGCGGCCAGCCGGCAATCGAGGGCCAGGGCCGGGCGCTGGAGGCACTTCGCCAGGGCGCCCGCGACATGATGAACCAGATGATGCAGGCGCAGCAAGGCCAACAGGGACAAGGCCCGAACGGGCAGGTGGGACAGGGCGACCAGAACGGCCGCGACCCGCTCGGCCGGCTGCGCCAGACCCAAGGACCGGACTTCGGCGACAACGACGTGAAGGTCCCCGACGAAATCGACGTTCAGCGGGCACGAGAAATCCTCGACGCGATCCGCGAGAAGCTGGGCAACAATCCGCCACAGGAGATGGAACGGCGATATCTCGAACGGCTGCTGGACATCCAGTAGACCTATGCCACCACCCCGCACGGGAATTGACTTCTAAAGCGCGTTGCGATCTTTCAGTATCGCTTGCCGCGCTTTAGTCTTTGGTTTTGCATGTTCGCGACCGCAAGACCGCTGCGCAGTTTTACGCGACGAGAGCGCGGGCGACCGCCTTGCGTATGTCAGGAAGCGCGAATGGCTTGGCGACGACGTCGATGATCTTTTCGGCAAGATCGTCGGCTCGTTCGCGCTGTTCGGCATAGCCGGTCATCAGCAGGATCTTCAAGCCGGGAAAAGCGTGCTTTGCCTGATGGGCAAGCTCGATGCCGTCCATCACGGGCATGCGGATGTCCGAAAGCAGCAGGTCATAAGCCCCGTCCTTCAGCTTTTCCAGTCCCTCGGCTCCATCGGCCGCTTCATCGGTCTCGTGACCGTCGAGCCGCAGGGCCCGGGCTACGAAAGACCGTAGGGAATCCTCGTCTTCCGTAATCAGAATTCTTGCCATATGTGCATTGCTCCGTCTTCAGCCCCGCGACGGAAATCACCAGACTTTCCTTTTCGATAGGTAAAGATGGCAAAGCGATGGACGAGATGGTTAACAAGCCGTCTTCGCCGACAATCAGGCGAGGCCTTCTTCCGCTCACGCGTCGCCGGTCACCACGCCGACGAAGGGTAATTCGCGAAACGCATAGGCGACGTCCATGCCGTAGCCGACAACGAAGTAATCGGGGCATTCGAAGCCGACATAATCGGCCTCCAGCTTTTCCTTGCGCTTGACCCGCTTGTCGAGCAGCACGGCGATCGTGACGTTGCGCGCGCCACGTTCGAAGAGCAGTTCCTTGGCAAAAAGCAGCGTCCGGCCGGACTCGAGAATATCGTCGATCAGAAGGACGTCTCGGCCGTGCACGTCGCTGTCGATATCCTTGACGATGCGCACGCCCTGCGAAACCGTACCGCTGCCGTAGCTCGACAGCGTGATGAACTCGACCTCGGGGGCAAGCCCGGTGTCGTGCAGGGCGCGGATCAGGTCGGCGGCGAAGATGAAGGAGCCCTTGAGCACGGCGATGACGAGCAGATCCTTGGTCGGGCCGTTGGCGATCTCCCGCGCCATCTCATGATTGCGCTCGGCGATCTGCTCGGCGGTGAAGAGCGGCTCGATGTTTTTTCCGCGCACGACAGGCATAGGGGCTTGCTCCATGAAAAGAAGGGTAAGCCGTTAGCACATATGTGCGCCTGAAACAGCCTCGCCGGTTATGAAATCAACGGGATTGGCGCGCCCTGTGGCGGAAAGCCATCACGAATCCCGTTACTTCTACGGCAGGAAGGAAAGCCGGACCTCCGGCAATTTTCTGCCAGAGTGCTGGACGCGGGCCGAAAAGCCCCGGCTTTGGCCGTCGTAGATGACGTCAGCAGGCGGATCAATAACGACGCTTGCCGTCAGCCGTTCGTCGGTCACCAGATCGGCGCGGATCGGATGCACCGTCTGCGTGGTGCCGCTTTCGTTTTCGATGATGCCGTTGATGACGAGCACTCGCATGCCGTTCGCATCACGCGGCGTCACGGTCACATGGGTGAAATGCAGCGGCGCTCTCGAAGAGGCGCCCTCGGCGGAAAGTCCGGAAAAGCCGCCTGCAAGCCCGAAGGCGAGCACGGCGAGCGCCAGCACCAGTACCGCGAAGCTGCGTAGCGACGCGTGCTGCAGCCAGGATTCCGCGCTTCGCATAGCGGAAGCAGCGATCGTCAGCAGAAGCGGCGGCCGCCCGGCGCTGGCTGCCGCCATGCGCCTGCCGTTGTCGTTATGGATCCGGGAACCGAAATCCCTCGTCCGGGCTTTGCCGACCGTCACGAATTCGGCGTCGGAAACATCGGCAGGGTGTGTCGAACGATATTGGCGGCGTGCGGGTTCGGGTGGCAGGAAATCATAGGCCTGGCCCGCCGTCCGGCGGCTGAAGGAGGATGCTTCCATGGTGGCTGCCTCGCAGATGTCCACATGGTTTCGCTGCCAGCGATAATCTTGGCATTGAAACGAATCCTCCTCAGTCGTAAATTTTAATGGTTAATGCTTCGCAAAGATTGCCATCAAACGGGCGTCTTTCCGGCAAAGTTTACCGGCTGTTAACGGTGTTGGTTAACAAGTCACACTGTGAAACCAAGAACAGACTGAGCTGCCCGTTGATTCACTTCGAGAATGTCGGTTTGCGCTATGGCATGGGCCCGGAAATCCTCCGGGACCTGACCTTCGACATTCCGAAGAAATCCTTTCAATTTTTGACGGGCCCATCCGGCGCCGGCAAGACCTCGCTGCTGCGGCTGCTGTTCATGTCGCTTCAGCCGACGCGTGGACTGATCCGCATGTTCGGGCGCGACATTTCAGAAATTCCCCGGCCGGAACTGCCGCTGCTGCGCCGGCGCGTCGGCATCGTCTTCCAGGATTTTCGCCTGCTCGACCATCTCACCACCTATGAGAATGTCGCTTTGCCCTTACGGGTGCGCGGTAAAGAGGAAAGCTCCTATAAAACCGACGTTTTGGAACTTTTGAAATGGGTCGGGCTAGGCGAACGCATCAACGTGCTGCCGCCGGTCCTCTCCGGCGGAGAGAAGCAGCGCGCAGCCATCGCCAGGGCGCTGATGGATCGGCCGGAGGTCCTGCTGGCTGACGAGCCCACCGGCAATGTCGACCCGCCGATGGCCAGGCGCCTGCTCAATCTTTTCCTCGAACTCAATCGGCTTGGTACGGCGGTTGTGATCGCCACCCACGACCTGGCGCTGATGGAACAGGTGGAAGCCCGCCGTATGATCCTCTCGGAGGGGCATCTCGATATCTATGACTGAGCCCCCGTCCAGGAAGCGAGAGAAGGCGCCGGCCAAGGCTGCGGCCCAGCAGAAGCGGCCGGAAATGCGCGTGCGTCCGACCGCGCCGATCTTGCCGCCCTCCAATATTCAGGGCAACGCTCTGATGGTGGTCATATCGATCATGGCATTTCTCGCCTGCCTGACGCTCGGCGGCGTCAGCATGGTGCGCTCGACGGCGGCAAGTTGGGAGAGCCAGATCTCCCGCGAGATCACCATTCAGATCAAGCCGGATGACAATCTCGACATGGAAAAGGCGCTGACGCAGGCGCGCGACCTGGCGCTGACATTCGTCGGCACCAAAAGCGGCCAGATCGTTGACGAGGCAGCCACCGCCCGTCTGCTGGAACCATGGCTCGGGCCTGGCCTCGATCTCAAGGACCTGCCCGTTCCCCGTCTCGTCGTCATCACCATCGACGAAAACAATCCGCCCGATTTCGAAGCGATGCGGGGCCTCCTGAAGGACAGCATCCCGCAGGCGACCCTCGACGATCATCGCACCTGGGTCGACCGGCTGGTCTCGATGGCGCGTACGATGGTGCTGATCGGCGCCGGCGTCCTGCTTCTGGTCTTCTCAGCCATGGTGCTCACCGTTGTCTTCGCCACGCGCGGTGCGCTGTCGGGCAACCGTCACATCGTCGAAGTGCTGCATTTCGTCGGTGCAGAGAGCTCCTTCGTCGCCACCGAATTTCAGAAGCATTTCCTGAAAATCAGCCTTAAAGGCTCGGCGGTCGGCAGCGCGCTTGCCGCTCTTTTCTTCGCCACCGCCGGCTTCTGGCAAAGCCGCACGCTTGCGACGCCGGAGACGGATCAGGCGACCGCGCTGTTCGGCACCTTCTCCGTCGGCGTGCTTGGCTATGCCGGCATCTTCGCGACGATGATCGTCATCGCGCTTCTGACGACCGTCACGGCGCGGCTGACCGTCATGCGGACGATCTACGAAATCGATACATTGCGTTCGGATCCGACACGCACCGACGGCATCGCAAGTTGACCATGCCATGCCGTTTTATCGTGAAAACGTCTGTTCCGCGCCGCAATCAGCGTATAATCACGATTCATGACCATGGGCCATACGACACGCAACCCGATTCGCCAGGACCCGGAGCTTGATCATCCGGCGGGCCTGCCGCCGCGGCGCGGCCCGATCCGCCGCCTGCTGCGCTGGGGCGGCTTTGGCTGCGTCTTGGTGATCGCTCTGGTGTTCGGCGGCTTCCTGCGGTTTGCCGATTCTGTGACAACGCTGAAGCCCCCGGTCGAGCCGAAGGCGGATGCGATCGTCGTGCTGACTGGCGGCTACCAGCGCATCGACCAGGCTGTGGAACTGCTGCAGAAGGGGGCAGGCAAGCGACTGCTGATCTCGGGCGTCCACCCGACGACGACGCCGGCGCAGATTCGCAAGATGACGCAAGGCTCGGCCGATCTTTTCTCCTGCTGCGTCGATATCGGCCATGATGCGATAGACACGATCGGCAACGCCGAGGAGACCTCCAACTGGATCCACGCCAAGGGATACAGAAGCGTTCTCGTCGTTACCAACAATTATCATATGCCGCGCAGTCTCGCGGAACTCTCCTATGTCGACCCAGACATCGAATTCATTCCCTATCCGGTGGTCAATTCGGATCTGAAGACCCGCAACTGGTTTACCGACCCGAACGCGATGCGGGTTATGCTGGCCGAATATGCAAAGGTGCTGTTGGCCGGCGTCCGCAACATCACCGGCTTCGGCCGTCATACGGGACTGCGCTCGGCAGGCGTATCCGCGTCGGACTGAGCTTTTGCATCGGAGCGGCATCAAACGCTTTTTATGACGGGCAATATCGTGTAGGCCGGTCGCGTGAGCTTGCCTCGGGAAAATTTCATGACCGCCCTGCGTTCCGTCCTCTTCAACACGATCTTCTACGCCAACCTCATCATCCGGATGATCGTGCTCTCGCCCTATTATTTCGTGGTGCCGCGCCTGACCGCCTATGAGATCCCGAAGAACTGGGCGCGCTCCAACCATTGGCTGATGCGCGTGATCGTCGGCACGACCTTCGAGATCGAGGGTCTGGAGAACTTGCCTGATGGCAGCTATATCCTGGCGCCGAAGCATCAGTCATTCTGGGACACCTATGCGCTGCTGCCCAAGCTCAAGGACCCGGTCTACATCCTGAAGCGCGAGCTGATGTGGATCCCGCTCTTTGGCTGGTATGCGAAGAAGCAGCGCATGATCCCGGTCGATCGCGGCGCCCGCGGCAAGGTGATGGTAGACGTGCTGAGACGCACGAAAGAAGAGCTCGCGACCGGCCGCCAGCTCATCATCTATCCCGAGGGAACGCGCCGTCCGCCGGGTGCAGAGCCGCTCTATAAATACGGCATCGCCCGGATGTATCGCGACCTTGGCATTCCCGTGGTGCCTGTCGCCATGCATCCCGGGCTCTTCTGGCCGCGGCGGAGCTTCCGTCGTTATCCCGGCCACTTCAAGGTGAAGGTCCTGCCGCCGATTATGCCGGGAATGGATCCCGACGCCTTCTTCGCGCACCTGATGGAGGTGACGGAGCGGGCGAGCGACGAACTCCTCATCGAGACCGTCGAACGCAATCCGCATCTGCCCTTGCCGCCAACCGCAGTTGAAAGATTGAGGGAGCTGCGCAAAGTGAAGGCAGCCACCGCCTGATCTCAGGCTTCGCGCAGCCGCTCCACTTCGCTGACGACCTGCTCCAGCCAATGATCGCGAATACCCATCTGCTTCAGATGCGCGAGTGTGTTGAAGACATAGGCATCGTTCGGACCGGACTGGCCCTTCGCCTCGTTCACCACCCGCGCTGCCGCAAGCGCATCGAGGCTGCCCGCATATTGCTCATGGTCGCGATCAACGATGTAGGCGACCGCCTCCATCCTACGACCGCCGGCAAACTGCAATCGCACACGGCGCTCCAGATAAACGTTGGTGACGAGCTCGCGGGCGCGGAGATAATCAATCACTTCGTCCCATTTGTCGGGCGAAATACGGAATGCCATGCCGCGGCAAGCTCCGCCCCTGTCGAGACCGAGAACGAGGCCCGGATTGTCGCGCGTGCCGCGATGGACGAAGGAGCGCACGCACAACGAACGCCTGTAACCATGCACCAGAGCCTCTGCCCGCTCCAGGAACTCAAAGCCCGGATTCCACATCAGCGAGCCGTAGCCAAACACCCAAAATTCGTCCATATCGCACGCCAGACCGGAATCAATTTGCGATTCACCATTGGAGAACATCATGGCAGCGTCAAGCCGATCCGGCAGCAGCCAAACCGGCAGCGGCAAGAAATTCTGGTTGCTCGGTGGAGGCATCCTCCTGGTGATCGCGCTTTATACCGGTGGCTGGTTCTATGCCGCGTCGGCGTTGAAGACGACGGTGCTGAAAGCAATCGCGCCACGGGACCAAGCTGGCGTCACCGGCGAATGCGCCGATATCCAGTTCCGCGGCTATCCTTTCCGCATCGGTCTGTTCTGCTCCAAGGTCGATGTCGACGACAACGTGAACGGCGTCTCCGCCACCTTCGGCGCGTTGCGCTCGGCCGCCCAGGTCTATGCGCCCGGCAATATCGTATGGGAGCTCGATTCGCCGGCCGAAATCCGCACCACCAACGGCCTTGCGATCTCGGCTCAGTGGGCGAACCTTCAGTCAAGTCTTGCGACCAGGCTGCAGGGTATCGACCGCAGCTCAACCGTCATCGAGGGCCTTAAGGCGACGGCGGTCTCCTCGTTCACCGGCCAGACCATCAACCTTGATGCGGCCCGCACGGAAATTCACCTGCGCCAGAACGGCGCCGATCTCGACGGCGCGATCTCGGTGCAGGATGCGAAAACTGCGATCAAGGACTGGCCGCAGCTTTTCCCGAAACTGTCAGCCAGCGTGGATCTCACGATCGCCGGCAAGGCCGGTCTGATCGACGGCAGCGACCCGCACGGCCTCAACGGTTCTGCCGGCGAACTGCGGCGTATCGTTGCCGACATCGGCGACGGCAAGGTGATGACGCTCACCGGTCCCTTTTCATTCGATGAGCAGGGCTTTCTCTCGGGGAAATTCAAGCTTGAGATCGAACGCCTCGGCCCCTGGGGCGACAGCCTGAAACAGGCCTTTCCAGATATTGCATCGACCGTCAACACGGCGACGAAGCTCCTGCAGTCGCTTGCCGGCGGCAAGGACAAGGTCTCGGTCGATCTTGTCGTCGACCGCGGCAACGCCACCGTCAGCGGCTTCATTCCGCTCGGTCGGATTCCGCCGATCTAACCGATCTGCTTGATGAAAAACACTGCCGGCACCGATTGCAGGCCGGGCAGCTCGATCGAGCCGGTTTCGATAAACCCGTTGCGGCGATGCCAGTCCTGAGGCCGGCTCTCGTCGCATTCACTCGACGTCATCAGCAGGCTTGCGCCCTCGCCGCGCATCGCCTCCTCCCAGGCAAGAAACAAGGCGGTGCCGACGCCCGATCGGCGGTGGCCGGGCAGAATGCGGATCATTTCCATATAGGGAACCCTGCCCCAGAAGCGGGAGAAACGCAGGAAGCCGACGATCTCGCCGGCTTCCCTGGCGACGAGATATTCGCCGAGAGCCACGCATCGTGACACCCATGCCTTGCCTGTTCTGGCATCCTCGCGCACCAGCCAAGCGATATCCGCCTCGCTCGCGCTCGCCACCGCCACCATCGCGGCAGCTACTTCTTATCAAGCGCGTGGGGGCGGCCGAAATCAGGCGCGTCGACATCCTGCCCCGCCTGGACGATCGAGCGACGGATAGCGCGCGTGCGGGTGAAGAGTTCGAAAATCTTGTCCCCCTCGCCCCAGCGGATCGCGCGCTGCAGATAGGCGAGATCTTCCGAAAAACGCGCCAGCATCTCAAGGATCGCATCTCGATTGTGCAGGCAGACGTCGCGCCACATCGTCGGGTCGGAAGCGGCCAGACGAGTGAAGTCGCGAAAGCCGGAAGCCGAATATTTGATGACCTCGGACTCCGTCACCGTCTCCAAATCGTCGGCGGTGCCGACGATGTTGTAGGCGATGATATGCGGCAGGTGCGAAACGATCGCGAGCACCTTGTCGTGATGCTCCGCATCCATCTCGTCGACCTTCGAGCCAAGCGCTTCCCAGAAACTGCGCAGCCGCTTCAGCGCCGTCTCGTCGGTTCCCGAAACCGGCGTGAAGATGCACCAGCGGCCTTCGAAGAGGCCTGGAAAACCGGCGTCCGGGCCGGATTTTTCCGTGCCGGCCAGCGGATGGCCGGGGATGAAGTGCACGTTGTCAGGCATATGCGGCTGCATCTGCGCGATCACCGACGCTTTGGTAGAGCCGACATCGGTAACGATCGCGCCACCCTTGAGATTGCCGGCGATTTCCTTCGCCACGCTTTCCGAAGCGCCGACCGGAACCGAAACGATGATGAGGTCGGCATCTCTCACGGCATCGGCAGAAGAGGTCGTATAGCGGTCGCCGAGGCCGAGCTCTTCGGCACGTTGCAATGTCTCGACGCTGCGTGTCGCGACGACGATCTCTTTGGTAAGCCCGAGCCGCCGGATATCGTGAGCAAGCGAAGAGCCGATCAGGCCTATGCCAATCAGCGCGATGCGATCGAAATGCACGCTCATGCCTGACGTCCCATGAATTCCCCGAGCGCGGCGATGACGCCACGATTGGCTTCTTCGGGACCGACGCTCATGCGAAGCGCATTGGGGAAACCATAGCCGCGCACGGCGCGCAATATGTAGCCGCGGCTCGTAAGGAATTCGTCTGCATCGGACGCCCGCTTTCCATCGACCTCCGGGAAATGGATGAGGACGAAGTTGGCGACCGAAGGCGTCACTTTCAGCCCGATGGCTTCCAGCGCCTGGGTCAGCGTCTCGATCCATGTCTGATTGAAGGCGACGGCCTGCTGAACAAAGGCCTGGTCGCGAATGGCCGCGGCACCGGCGGCGATGGCCGGCGCGTTGAGGTTGAACGGCGCGCGCACGCGGTTCACAGCATCGACGATCTCGCTCGGCGCATACATCCAGCCGACACGCAGCGCCGCGAGACCGTAAGCCTTCGAAAAGGTGCGGGTCATCACGACGTTTGAGTTGGAGGACACGACCTCGATGCCGGCTTCATAATCGTTGCGGCGCACATATTCGGCGTAGGCGGCATCGAGCACGAGCACGACGTGTTTCGGCAGTCCGGCCTGCAGACGGCGGATTTCACTGACGGGAACATAAGTGCCTGTAGGGTTGCCGGGGTTGGCGACGAAGACGATCTTGGTTCTTTCCGTGACCGCGGCAAGGATCGCATCGACATCGACCGTATAATCCTTTTCTCTGACGACGACAGGCGTGGCGCCTGCGCCAAGGATCTGGATCTTGTAGACGAGAAAGCCATGCTCGGTGATGATGCCCTCGTCACCGGCGCCGAGATAGACATGGCAGAGAAGGCCGAGCAGTTCGTCGGAACCGTTGCCGCAGAGAATGTTTGCCGGATTGAGACCGTGCACGGCGGCGATTGCCTCGCGCAGTTCTATGGCCTGCCCGTCAGGATAACGGCCCAGATTGTCGGCAGCCGCCCTGAAGGCTTCGATTGCCTTTGGGCTGGCGCCGAGCGGCGTTTCGTTGGATGAGAGCTTGTAGACGCGGGCGACGCCCGGCGCATGTTCCTTGCCCGGCACATAGGCCGCGATATCGAGGATACCGGGACGCGGAACGGGCTTGCTCATCTCAACGCTCATGGGTTCGACCTTGGAATTGCCGTGAAATCCGGCTGAAAACACCAAAGTGGCATTAAAGCGGAATGTGATTGTTGTCGAGAGGCATGGGCGGCACCCAAGCGGCCGGAGAACGCCGGCCTGCTCTTCATCTGCTGCGCGTGGTCGGCACGCCGTGGGGTGCGAGAACCGGCACGAAGACGCGGCGGGAGGCGCGTGCGGCGACCGGCAGTCCCTGATAGAGCCGTTTCTGCGCCTCGACGATGATGACACCAGAAAAAGCCGGCCATAAGGTGCGGCCGACCCGCTCGAAGGCACGGCGAAGTCGAAGGATGGTCCTGAGTTTGGAGGGCGGAAAGAACAGCGCTTCGGCGGTCGCGCCTGGGGTGAAATTCGTTTCGCGCAGGAGATGCGTCAGCTGACCGCGGGAATAGGGCCGGCCCGAACCGAAAGGGGTGTGTTCCATGCGGGCCCAGACCCCCCGCCGGTTCGGCACCACGATAACAAGCCGTCCGCCCGGCGCCAGCACCCGCCAGAGCTCCTTCAGCGTCTCGCGCGGGCTTTCGGCGAATTCCAGCGAATGCACCATCAGCACCCGGTCGATCGAGGAATCCGGCAGCGGCAGTTCCTCGTCGAAAACAAGCGTCGTCGACGACAGTGAACCCATCGGCCAGTTCACCGCCCCCTGTCCGGCCGGCATGAAGGCGAAAGTGCGTTCGGTATCGGCCTGGAAGCGGTCAAGGAAGGGCACGGCATAACCAAGACCGACAAGACGCTCCTGCGGTAGCCTCACCCAGAGCGATGAGAGCGCCATGGCGATCGACTGCTCGGCAAGACGCCCGAGGTCGGAGTGATAGAATTGACGTAGGTCGACGATATCGGCGTGCATTGCGACAAATGTTATCAGCGGGCGGTTGGACTTCAAGGCCGGACCCACTACATTCCGCAAGAGTCGTGGGACAAGGGATTGTTTGAAGATGAAACCTTTGGAATTAGACGTCTTTCTCTGCCGCACCGACAATTTCGGCGTGCTCGTGCACGATCCGGAGACGGGATTCACCGCAGCGATTGATGCGCCGGAGGAGGCGCCGATCCTGGAAGCGGCGACACGGCGTGGTTGGAAGATCAGCCACATCTTCAATACGCATCACCATACCGATCACGTCGCCGCAAACCTGGCGCTGAAGGAGCAGTTCGGCTGCGAGATCATCGGTCCGATCAACGAGGCCATCGCCATTCCCGGTCTCGACCGTACAATGGCCGATGGTGACAGCTTCCTTTTCGGCGATCACGCGGTCAAGGTGATTGAGACCCCCGGTCACACCGCCGGTCACATCTGCTATCACTTCGTCGACGATAAGCTGCTCTTTGCGGCCGACACCCTGTTTGCGCTCGGTTGCGGCCGCCTGTTCGAACGCCCGGCCGCCGACATGTGGCATTCGCTGCAGAAGCTTGCCGTGCTGCCGGACGAGACCGCTGTCTATTTCGGACACGAATATACATTATCCAACGCCCGCTTCGCACTGACTGTTGACCCCGACAATGAGCGCTTGAAGAGCCGCGCCGCCGAGATCGAGGGCTTGCGCGCAGAAGGCAAATTCACCATCCCGACGACGCTGGGGCTGGAAAAGGAAACAAATCCGTTTCTGCGCGCTGCCGATCCGGCGATCCGCCGCAATCTGATCATGGAAGGCAAGACGAACGAAGAAGTCTTTGCCGAGATCCGCAGGCGCAAGGACCATTTTTAATGTCGCCTGAGGAGATTATCCGCGAACTCGGCATGCAGCCGCATCCCGAAGGTGGTTGGTACGTGCAGACATTCCGCGACACCGCGGGTGGCGAGCGCGGCCATTCCACGGCCATCTATTATCTGCTGACAAAGGGACAGCGTTCGCACTGGCATCGCGTCCATGACGCGGTCGAGGTCTGGCATTATTACACCGGTGCGCCGCTGGCGCTGCACCGGTCGCAGGACGGGGTGACAAGCGAGACCCTGACGCTCGGAACCAACCTTCCTGCCGGCGAGCGACCGCAGGCGATCATTCCCGCCAATTGGTGGCAATCGGCCGAGCCGCTTGGCGATTTTACCCTGGTCGGCTGCACGGTTTCGCCCGGTTTCGAATTTTCAAGCTTCGAGATGGCGCCGAAAGATTGGAAGCCTGGCGGCTGAGGCTCATTCCGCTGCCGCGGGCTGTGCCGGGCTTTTGCGGCGGAACATTTCCTGGGCAGCCAGCACTGCCCCGCCGGTGACGAGCAGGCAGGCGAGAGCGATGCGCCAGCTCGGCTCGGCAAAGCCGAACAGCGTCAGGATAAGCGTTGAAAGCAACGGCGCCGCATAACTTGCAGCACCGAGGATCTGGATATCCCCGTTCTTGACGCCATAGTCCCATGCGTAGAAGGCGGCCCCCACAGGCAGGAGCCCGAGCCCGACGATGGCGATCCATTCGAACATCGTTGCCGGCCAGACGGTCGCCTCCAGGGCGAGATGGCAGAAGAGCGACAGGACGGAAGTGACAAGGCAAAAGCCGGTAACGACATCAGTGGAAACGGCTTCGAAACGCCTGGTCAGCAGCGAATAGCCCGACCATGTGAAGGCGCAGAGGAAGGCCGCCCCATAGCCGACCGCATATGCGCCGTCGAAATCGATGCCGTTGCGGCTGACGATCAGGAAAGTGCCGCAAAGCCCGGCAAGCGCGCCAGCCACGTGATACCAGCGCAACCGTTCACCCGGCAGCAGCGCCGAGCCGACGACGATCAGCAGCGGCCAGAGATAGGCGATCAGTCCAGCCTCCACCGCCGGCGCGTTCCTGAGCGCGGTGAAATAGAGGAAATGGTAGCCGAACAGTCCGGCAATGCCCGTCAGCCAGACCCTGGCCGGCTGCTTCAGCAGCGCCAGCCGCGACGGGTTGTTGATGAGCACCAGGAGGCCGGGAATACTGCCGATCGCAAAGCACAGGGCCGAAAGCTGGAATGGCGGCATCTTGCCCGAGGCAGCCGTAAACAGCGCCAGGAAAGACCACATCAGTATGGCCGTAAAGCCGATCGCAGTTGCACGAAGCTTCACTTGTCCCCCTTCGGAGGCCAAAGCTCCGTCAGCTGACACTGCCGTATTTGACGGCAGTGATCGTCACCATTCCATATTCGGTTGGAATGCGCACGTAAACTGGAGCGTATACATTTGCCGCGTCCGACTTGGCAAACCAGATTTCCATTCGGTCGCTCTTGCTGAGATAGTCGATATCCTTTCGGCCTTTCTTGTAGCCGGAACGCGGCACGAAGCGCACGCCGCAGACGATCGCCTTGCCCTTGAAGCCATCGGTCTTGAAATCCTCGTCACCCTTCGGCGAGAGTACCAGATCCATGCGCGTCTCGCCGTCGAAGATTGGCAGCGTCTGCGAGCAGACCTTGGTATCCCCGGTGAAGACCAGGCCGGAGATCGGATCGAGCACCGAACGCATGTCGCCAGGCGTGACGTCGATCCAGTTCTTCGGCCGTTTCGGCGGCGGCGTCGTCGTCGCCGATATGATGTTGCCGTTGCGATAGCTGACCTCGTAAACGCGGGCCTTCTTGCCGCTCTTATAATAGAGCGAATATTTCAGCGCCTGCAGCCGATCGTTACGGACGACGCCGGTGACGCTGGTCTTTGCCGAGATGGTCTTGATGAGATCGGCAAGGCCGGCGGACTTGATATCACCCGCAATCTTGTAAGAGTGATCGTCCTCGATCTGAGTCAGGAACGCGGCACGCGCGATCGGCAGGCCGGCCAGCGTTACCCGGTATACCGTCTGATGCTGGACCTCGGCCGCCGATGCCGGTATGGCAAGGAGTGCGGCGATAGCCGAAATGAAAATGCGTCTGCCCGAATGAGCCATGAGTGAAGCCTTGTCTTGCCGCGGTCGGCAGCCTTGCCGAGTGCTCTATACTCCTGCCGCAAAGGGAAGAAAACAGCAGCTTTTTGACAGAATTGCGGGAAAGGCCAAGGATTGGCTTGACGCGCGCAGGCTCTCTGACTATAGAACCGCAACTTTCCAATCATGCCTGTTGGATTGCGAGCCCGGTTTTGCCGGGGATAGCAATTCGGTGGCCCGAGAAAAACAAGAATAGGTGTTCCATGTCCCGCGTGTGCGAATTGACCGGCAAGGCCGTCCTGACTGGTAACAATGTCAGCCATGCCAACAACAAGACCAAGCGCCGGTTCCTGCCGAACCTGTGCCAGGTAACGCTGATTTCGGACGCTCTCAACCAGCGTTATCGTCTTCGCGTTTCGGCTGCTGCTCTTCGCTCTGTCGAGCATCGTGGCGGCCTCGATGCCTTCCTGATCAAGGCAAGCGAAAACGAACTGTCGATGCGCGCGCGCCTGCTGCGTCGTCAGATCGTCAAGAAGACCGCCGAAGCCGCTGCTGCGTAAGCTTCTGCACTTCTTCATACGGCTTCAAAAGGCTTGCACGGATAATACCGGTCAAGCCTTTTGCTTTGTCGGTCCGTCTCTCCAACTGGTGGCATCACCCAGGATAAAAAAATGCTGACGACGCGTTATACCGTTGCCTATGTCGCTCTGATGACGCTTGTCGTCGTCGCGTCAAACTTCCTCGTCCAGTTCCCGCTGAACGTTGAAGTCGCCGGCATCAATCTCGCAGACATCCTGACTTGGGGCGCCTTTTCCTATCCAGTCGCCTTCCTGATCACCGATCTGACCAACCGCCAGTTTGGTCCGCAGGCTGCGCGTAAGGTCGTCTTTGCCGGCTTTGTCGTCGGCGTGACGCTGTCCTTCTTCACTTCGGTGCCACGCATCGCCATCGCCTCCGGCTCCGCCTACCTTGCAGGACAATTGCTCGATATCGCCGTCTTCAACCGCCTGCGCCGCCAGGCCTGGTGGCGCGCGCCGCTCTTGGGCTCGCTGGTCGGCTCGGCGCTCGACACGGTGATGTTCTTCTCGCTGTCCTTTGCCGCGTTTTTCGTCTTCCTCGGTCCGAACGAACCCTTTGCGCTGGAAGCAGCTCCTGTCCTCGGCATCTTCGCCGCTGAGGCGCCACGCTGGATTTCCTGGGCGATCGGCGATTTCGCCGTCAAGATGATCGTCGGCCTCGTCATGCTGCTGCCCTATGGCGCGCTGATGAACGTGCTGCGGCCGATGCAGCCCGCACGCGTCAGCTAAAGCCTTCAACGACGCTGCCGGACCGCGCCGGTGGCGATTGCAGGATGCAGCAGAACCTCTGCAACCAGATCATCGGTATCCCTTGACGAATCGAGCCGCAAAACCGGGGCCTTCTGCGTTTCCAGCCATTGCTCATGCGCCGCAAGACTGCGGCGTTCCGGACCGGCCGTATCGTAACTTGCCGCCCATTCCATGAATTCCCCGCTTTTGATTTCCATATCGCCGCCTGGGCCGATCCTGTCTCCGTAGCGGGCGATCTCCCGCGCGCGGATCCGCGCCATCCGCAGCTCCGGCTCGATCCTGAGGAACACGATCAGATTGTAGAACGGCTCGATCTGCCTCGCCCATTTGAGCGCCGATCCGGAGAGGACCCAGCCGTCATGCCGTGCCGCTTCCGCAAGCAGCAGCCGAATGCGTTCGTCGGCATCCCGCGGCGTCGTGAATGGCGGGTCGGTCGGCAGCCAAAAGAAATCGTCTGTATCGAGGTGGGCAAGATCGAGCCGTTCGGCAAGTGTATGGCCGAGTGACGTTGTGCCGGAACCGGACGCGCCTGTGATATGAATATGCACCATGATTGTCCCTCCGAAGGCTCCTCTCGATGCGACAATGGGATAGTCGAGGCATGTGACGTCAATCTGACGCCGCGCTGACCATACGGCTATCGGAGAGACGGAATTCCAGCATCAGATTGCGCTGCAGGATCGAGTGGTTGTCGTCCGACACCATAATGATGTGGGTCGTGCCGTCGGCGGTCTGAAACACGTCCAGCCCTTCCATGTTGTCGATCTGCGAGTTGAAATTACCTTCAAGCAGCAATTGGCCATCAACGACGGCACCCGGCCGGATATCGGCGCCTTTGATGCGCCGAAGCCGCATGCCTATGCCTTCGGCCATATTGAACCGCCGCTCCAGGAGCAGCAGATCGCCATTCGGCAGGAAGGCGCCGTCGGTGACGTCGAAGCTGCCGTCGCGTTTGATCGAGAATAGCCCTTCCAGCGGCCCGTTGAGAATTGCCGCCGCCCGGTTGCCCTCGCTGTCGAGGCCGCGCTCGGAGACGATGACCACGCCACTCTTCAACGGACTGGAGGCGGGCGAAACCGCAATGGTTTCGATACCGCGATTGTCTCTCAGCATCTTGCGCGGGACGAGGATGGGCAGGGTAGTAATCGCACGCGAGTCGGCAAAGCCGGGATCGGGATAGACGTCGACCCGATGGGCCTGCTCGAAAGAGACCAATATCCTGTCGCCGTCGAGCGCCACCCCCTCGGCATCCATATGTCCTTTGCCCTCAAGGCTACGACCGGCGCGGTCCTTCAACGGGGTGATCTCGACGGCCGAAAGGCCCGAAAGTCTGCCCCTGTCGTCACGCTCGATTCTGCCGGTCAGCCACTGGCCGGTATCGAGCACGACAATGAAGTGTTTCTGGTCCTGCCGGAAACGAATGGAGGAAAGCGATCCGAACAGCGCGCGGCTGGAAACCATCTCCAGCCCGCCGAGAAATTCCAGCGATCCGAACTTCGTCTCCGATGACCCGATCCTGAAATCGGTAATTTGCCGGCTAATGACGGGGATCTCGTCGCCAGCGAGGGACGCGGAAACACTCCCCGCGAGGCAGAGCAAAACCGATGCCGCGCGGCAGAGGCGCTTCACCATCATTCCGCGTTTTTCCTTCCAGGAGCGTCAGCCGGCACGGCGTAACCGGCCGCCGCGCGGCCGGGCGGATTGATCTTCGAAGAGTGAGGCAAGCTGTTCGGTCATCGCGCCGGCAAGCTCGTCCGCATCCACGATCGTCACAGCGCGGCGATAGTAGCGCGTCACGTCGTGACCGATGCCGATCGCGAGCAATTCCACAGGCGAGCGCGTCTCTATCTGCTCGATGACGGCACGCAGATGCCGCTCGAGATAGTTGCCCGGATTGACCGACAGCGTTGAATCGTCGACCGGCGCGCCGTCCGAGATCATCATTAGAATGCGGCGCTGCTCGCGACGGGCAAGCAGACGATTATGCGCCCAGATCAGCGCCTCGCCGTCGATATTTTCCTTGAGCAGGCCCTCACGCATCATCAGACCGAGATTGGCGCGCGCCCGCCGCCACGGTGCGTCGGCCGCCTTGTAGATGATATGTCGCAGGTCGTTCAGACGGCCCGGCGTCTGCGGTTTGCCGCCGGCAAGCCAGGTTTCGCGTGCTTGGCCGCCTTTCCAGGCTTTCGTGGTGAAGCCGAGAATTTCGACCTTGACGCCGCAACGCTCCAGCGTGCGGGCGAGAATGTCGGCGCAGGTCGCGGCAACCGTGATCGGCCGGCCGCGCATCGAGCCAGAATTGTCGATGAGCAGGGTGACGACAGTGTCTCGGAACTGCGTGTCGCGCTCCATCTTGAAGGAGAGCGGCTGCATCGGATCGATGATGATGCGTTGCAGTCGGGCCGTGTCGAGATAGCCCTCCTCCAGGTCGAAATCCCAGGAGCGATTCTGCTGCGCCATCAGGCGGCGCTGCAGCCGGTTGGCCAGACGCCCGACCGCGCCCTGCAGATGCGCCAGTTGCTTGTCGAGGAAGGCGCGCAGGCGCTCCAGTTCGGCGGCGTCGCAGAGTTCCTCGGCGGTGATGATCTCGTCGAACTCTTCCGTATAGACGTGATAATCGACCTTCTCGTTGAAATCGGCGAAAGGCGTGTTCGGACGGCGGGTCTCGCCCGGCGTTTCCGAATCGTCCTCACCTTCTTCCATCATGTCGTCGTCGGAGATCTCGGCGCCTTCGGTCTCGCCGTCCTCCATCTGCTCGTCGGCGACCTCGCTGTCTTCCACAGGGGCGGCATCGGTGCCGGCATCCTCGTCGACCTCGTCCTGGTCCTGCTCATCGCCGCTCGGCTGGTCTTCCTGCTCCGACTGATCGTCATTGTCGGCTTCGCTGTCGTCGTCGCCGTACTCCTCCGCCATTTCCATGGCCGACAGCATATTGCGGATAACCCTGGCGAAAGCCTGCTGGTCATTAATCGCCTCCGACAGGTTGTCGAGCTCGGAGCCCGCCTTGTCCTCGATGAAGCCGCGCCATAGATCGAGCACCTTGCCGGCGGATGCCGGTGGCCGCTGGCCGGTCAGTTTCTCACGCACCATCATCGCAACGGCTTCGCCGATCGGTGCATCTTCCTGGCGTTCGATACCCGTGAAGTTTGCCTTGGAATATTTCTCCTCTGTCATGGAGCGCAGGTTCGACGCCATGCCCTCCATGCGCAGTGCGCCGATCGATTCGACGCGCGCCTGCTCGACCGCATCGAAAATCGCCCGCGCATCCGAGCCCTGCGGCGCCATCGTCGCATGCACCTTCTCGTCATGGCAGGCAAGACGCAAAGCCATGGAGTCGCCGAGCCCGCGGGTGACCGCCAGCTCATGCGCCGTCGGCCGTTTGGAAAGCTCCGGCAGCCGGATGCGCTCGCCCGTCATGCCCGGCCGTTCATTGGCGAAGGTCACTTCGACGTCGCCGTCGCCGGCGATCGAGCGCACGCAGCCGGTTATCGCCCGGCGCAATGGCTCCACGTCGACCGGCGCGCCTGGCTTTGCTTTCGAATTGTCACCGCGAGCTGCCATGATCGGTCGGTCTCAGGCTCCGAGAACGATGTTCGCGGCACTTTCCTTCAGCTCGACGCCGAAGGCGCGCTGATAGTGCTCGGCGACCAGCGGGCGCTCCAGCTCGTCGCACTTGTTGAGGAAGGTGACGCGGAAGGCGAAGGCGAGATCGCCAAAGATCTCGGCATTCTCGGCCCAGGTGATGACCGTGCGCGGGCTCATGACGGTCGAAAGATCGCCGTTCATGAAGGCGGCGCGCGTGAGGTCGGCAACACGGACCATCTTCGACACGATCTCGCGCCCGTCCTTGTCCTTGCCAAAGCTCTTCACCTTGGCGGCGACGATGTTCACTTCGTGGTCATGCGGCAGGTAGTTCAGCGTCGTCACGATCGACCAGCGGTCCATCTGCGCCTGGTTGATCTGCTGCGTGCCGTGATAGAGGCCTGTCGTATCGCCGAGGCCGATCGTGTTGGCGGTGGCAAACAGGCGGAAGGCCGGGTGCGGCCGGATGACGCGGCTCTGGTCGAGCAGCGTCAGGCGGCCTGAGGATTCCAGCACGCGCTGGATGACGAACATCACGTCGGGACGGCCGGCGTCATATTCGTCGAAGACCAGCGCGACATTGTGCTGATAGGCCCAGGGCAGGATGCCATCCTTGAACTCCGTGACCTGCAGCCCGTCCTTGACGACGATCGCGTCCTTGCCGACGAGATCGATACGGCTGACATGGCTGTCGAGGTTGATGCGCACACAAGGCCAGTTGAGACGCGCCGCCACCTGCTCGATATGCGAGGATTTGCCCGTGCCGTGGTAGCCGGAGATCATCACGCGGCGGTTATGCGCGAAGCCCGCGAGAATGGCGAGCGTCGTCTCGCGGTCGAACAGGTAATCAGGATCGAGATCCGGCACATAGGCGTCACCCTTGCTGTAGGCGGGAACGCGGATGTCGGAATCAATGCCGAAGGTCTCGCGGACCGAAACGGTGGTGTCGGGCAGTTCTGAAATATCGAGGTCGATCTTGCTCATCATGTCTCCAAGGCGGGTGAAGCCACCCGGCCAAACTGTCTCAGGCCATGTCGCAACCGTGACGCCGCGATTTTATTCCGCGCCCGTCCAGGTCGGAACGTCGGCGATACTTCTCCGGGACTGAAACGAAACCTCGGCGGGATGATGACCGCTTGCGAGCATTCTTGAAAGAGTCCCGGACAAGAAACGCCGCGTCCGGAAGGTCGGCCGAGGCGATGTCGGAAAAACACGCAGATAGGAGCCGCGTTTGCCTGCGGCCTCAGCCGATTTGGACCATACCCGATTGAAGCCCAAGAGCAAGGACGGGAACTAACAAAAACCGTTCTGCTTCAACAATTGATAGGCCTGGATGACCGCGCGGAAACGCTCTTCCGAGCCGCGATCGCCGCCATTGGCATCCGGATGGTGCTTCTTGACCAGTTCCTTGTAGCGACTTTTGATCTCCGCCGAGGTCGCATTGGCGTTGAGGCCCATCGTATCGAAGGCTTTGCTTTCGAGCGATTTCAGCTTGCGCGCCTGGGGAAAGCGCGGGCCGCTGCTCTTGCCGCCTTCCTTGACGAAGCCGAAGGGATCGCGAACACGTGTATAGGCACCGGAGCGGACTTCCGAATGCAGCGGACTGTCCTTGGCCGACTTGTTGACGCCGACGGTCCATGTCGGACGATGGCCCGTGATCGCCTCTTTCTGGTAGCGCGCGATCTCGCCGTCCGAAAGGCCGGAGAAATAATTGTAGCCCTTGTTGTATTCCTTGACGTGCTCGAAGCAGAACAAAAAGAACTGACCTTCCGCATTGCGTCCCACAGGCGCGCGGTGCGAACCTTTTTTGTCGCAGCCGTCCCACTGGCAGGTAGGCGGTGCCTGCTCTGCCTCCTGCTCGCGTTTGCGGCGTGTCCGGATGCGATCGAAATATTTGGAATCAAGTCTCATGACGGCGCTAATTATGGGGCTGTCGCGAGGTGACAACAAGAATTGACAAACGCGAATGTTGCTGGCTTGGTGGGAACCCTTTTCGCGAAGCAGCAAGACCGGATGATGACCCTGCGGACCCGCATCGAAGAAAAACTTGTCGAAGCCTTCGCGCCCGAACGCTTGAGCGTCATCGACGAGAGCCATCTGCATGCTGGCCACCAGCCTGGCATCACGGGCACCGGCGAAACCCACATGCGGGTGCGGATCGTTTCAGCAAGATTTACCGGCCTCTCCCGCCTGGCGCGCCACCGGGCGATCACCGACCTCTTGAAACCGGAGCTCGATGCCGGCCTGCACGCGCTGGCCGTCGAACCGGCGGCGCCCGGTGAACCCACCCGCTGGTAGCGGCACAACAGCCTATATGGATATAGGAAGCAGACAATCCAAGCCGGATCAGGCTGGTTTCGTATCGTCCTCCTGCGCGGGCCGGATGCGCAGCTTGGTGATACGGTTTTTTTCCCGCTTCATGACGACGAAACGCTTGCCGTGGAAGGTGAAGGCCTGGCGCTCTTCCGGGATGGTCATCGATTCATGGATGACGAGGCCGGCGATCGTCGTCGCCTCCTCGTCGGGCAGGTTCCAGTCGAGCGCCCGGTTGAGGTCGCGGATCGGCACGCTGCCATCGACAACGACCGAGCCGTCCGCTTCCTGACGCACGCCCTGCACGTCGATATCGTGCTCGTCGGAAATGTCGCCGACGATTTCCTCCAGAATATCCTCCAGCGTAACGATGCCCTGGACCTCGCCATATTCGTCGACGACAACGGCGAAATGCTGCTTGCGCCGCAGGAAGGCATTGAGCTGGTCCTCGAGATTGGTGCTGTCGGGCACGAACCACGGCTTCTGGGCGATCTTCACGATATCGAGGTTCTGCGGCTCCATGTTCGGCTCGGCAAGCGCCCGCAGGAGATCCTTGGCATGGACGACGCCGATGATGTTGTCGATCGTGCCGCGCCACAGCGGCATGCGCGTGTAGGGGCTTTCGAGGATGCCCCGCACCACCGCTTCCGGCGGATCGTCGGCATTGATCGCCCGCATCTTGGTGCGATGAACCATGATGTCGGATAGTTCCAGCTGGCTAAGGTCGAGCACGCCGCCGAGGCGGTCGCGGTCGGCCTTAACAACCGATCCTTCGCGGTGCAGGAGATCAACGGCGCCACGCAGCTCCTCATGCGCCGTCAGCATCGATACTTCCCGCGACAGATTGATGCCGAAGAGCGCCAGGATCTGCCGCACAACAGCATTGACGAAGGAGGACGCCGGGCCGACGACGGCGACGAAGAGTCTGGCGGGAAGTGCGACAGCAAGCGCGAAGCGTTCCGGCGTCGAGATCGCCCAGCTCTTCGGCAGCACTTCCGCGAAGATGACGAGGATGATGGTCATGGCGAGCGTCGCCAGCGCCACGCCCGAACTGCCGAACAGCCCGAGCAACAGGCTGGTGGCGATAGAGGAGGAGAGGATGTTGGCGAGATTGTTGCCGATCAGCAACGCGCCGATCAGCCGGTCGCGCCGTTCGATCATCTGCCGGACCAGGCCGGCGCGTTCGTCGCCGTTGACCTCGAGCGTATGAATGCGGCTGCGCGAAACGGCGGTGAGCGCGGTCTCCGAGCCGGAGAAGAAGGCAGACAGGAGCACGAGCGCGGTGATCGAAAGAATCTCCGGCCAATAGGCCGCGAGAAATGTCAGAACGCCGTCGATCGTCGTCAAGGATGTTTTTCCCGCAGAAAGCTGATTACTTCGGACGCCGGAACGTCATCGGCGACGAAGGACTGACCGATACCGCGTGTCAAAATGAAGGTGAGCTTGCCGCTTTTGACCTTCTTGTCCTGTGCAATCGCATCCATCAGCGATTCCGCCGGCGGCAGCTCGCCCGGAATATCCGCCATGCGAGTCGGGAGGCCGACCTCCTTCAGGTGCCTTTCGACGCGTTGCGCATCGTCTGGGCTAGCAAGATTCATTCGTGCGGAAAACTCGTACGCCAGCACCATGCCGATCGCGACACCCTCGCCATGTACCAGGCGGCGGCTGTCATAGCTGGTCGCCGCCTCCAGCGCGTGGCCGAACGTGTGGCCGAGGTTGAGCAGCGCCCGCTGACCGGTCTCACGCTCGTCGGCAACGACGACGTCGGCTTTGGCCCGGCAGCTGGCGGCAATCGCCTCGATGCGGGCGGAGCCGCCGGTAAACACCGACTTCCAGTTCGCTTCCAGCCAGGCGAAGAAACCCGGTTTGTCGATGAGCCCATACTTTGCGACCTCGGCGTAACCTGCGCGGAATTCTCGCTCGCTCAGTGTATTCAGCACATCCGTATCGGCCAGAACCAGGTCCGGCTGATGAAAGACGCCGATCAGGTTCTTGCCATGCCGGGGGGAATTGATGCCGGTCTTACCGCCGACCGAGGAATCGACCTGCGACAGCAGCGAAGTCGGCACCTGGACGAAGCGCACGCCGCGGCGGACGATTCCCGCCGCAAATCCCGAAAGGTCCCCAATAACGCCGCCGCCGAGCGCGATGACATAGTCGTTGCGTTCGACGCGGGCTTCCAGCACCCTGTCGCAGACATCGATGAGATGTTCGAAGCTCTTCGTCTTTTCACCTGCGGGCAGCACGATCTCTGCCGAGACAATGCCCGCCGCATCGAGGCTCGCGACGAGGGCGCCGAGATAGAGCGGAGCGACATTTTCGTCGGTGACAATAGCCGCCTTGCGGCCCTTGAGGCGCGAGGCGATCTCAGCGCCGGCCCGCGCAATCAGCCCCGGTCCGATAAGGATATCGTAGGCGCGCTCGCCGAGCGGCACATGCACCGTCTGGACGGCGGTGGTGGAGCTTATCGCATTCATGATGCTGCACTTTCTTTCTGTTCGACCACAGCCTTCAGCACCTCGTCTGCCATGATTTCCTTGCGCACATCACGCGAGAGTACGGTGAGGTCTGCCTGCGCATAGATCGGATAACGCGCGTTCATTAGGTTTTCGAGCGTCTGTTTCGGGTTTTCGGTTTTGAGCAACGGCCGCGTGTCACGCTTGTTGACCCGCTCCCACAGCACGTCGATATCCGCCTTCAACCAGATCGAAAGGCCACCCTTCTTGATATGCCTGCGCGTGCGCTCGTTGATGAAGGCGCCGCCGCCGGTGGAGACGACGCGCGGTCCGCTCTTCAAGAGCCGTTTCATCACCCGCGTTTCCAGTGCCCGGAACTCTTCCTCGCCGTAGGCTGCGAAAAGTTCGGCGATCGTCATGCGCGACACCCGTTCGATTTCATGATCGCTGTCGATGAAGGGAATGCCGAGTTGACTGGCGACGATGCGCCCGACGGAGGATTTTCCGGCGCCCATCAGGCCGACGAGGATCAGATTGCGTGAACCGAGCGCGGCGCGAGCTCTGTCTTTCAGGCTGTCAGCAACGGTCAGCAGTGGTTCACTCATCGGTCCATTCACACTTTGTTTGCAAACCGTATCGACAAATGCAGGTGGAGCGTCAAGTCGCGCACAAGGGAATCATGGCTTGAATGGCGCTTCTTGCACTTGCGAATACGCTCTTATAACAGAAGCAGAGCATGAAGGAGTTGCCGGATGCCGACCCTGTTCCGTTTCCTGTTCTTCTGCGCGATCCTCGCCGGGACGGTTTACGGAGCGATGTGGGCGCTCGTGACCTTCGTCGAGCCCGAGCCGCGTGACGTGACGATCCGTATCCCCTCCGAGCGAGTGAACCCGCCGGCGACGGGCACGATCGACACAACGGGGAAGTGAGTGAGATGATGGATCTAAGCCGGGCGCACGTGGAATCCTTCCTGGAAATGATGAGCGCCGAACGCGGTGCTGCCGCCAACACTCTGCAATCCTACCAGCGCGACCTCGACGATATCAGCGCTTTCCTGAAGGGCCGCAGCATAAGGTTGACTGAGGCCGCCTCCACCGATCTGGCCGCCTATCTCGCCTCGCTCGCGCGCCAAGGTTTCAAGCCCTCCTCGCAGGCGCGCCGGCTCGCCGCCATGCGGCAATTCTACAAGTTCCTCTATGCCGAGGGTCTGCGGACCGACGACCCCACAGGCGTGCTTGACGCGCCGAAGAAGGGGCGTCCGCTGCCGAAGACGATGGGGGTCGAGGAGGTCGGCAGGCTGCTGTCGCAAGCGCAGGCCGAAGCCGACGACCCGGCCCCGGGCCAACTGCAGCGCCTGCGCATGCTGGCGCTGCTGGAACTGCTATATGCCACCGGTATGCGCGTCACCGAACTCGTCTCGCTTCCCGCCCGCGTGCTCGACCAGGAGGGCCGCTTCCTGATGATCCGCGGCAAGGGCAACAAGGAGCGCCTGGTGCCGCTGTCGCACTCGGCGATTGCAGCCCTGAAGTCTTATGGACGCCTGCTGTCGGCCGAAAACGCGGCGGCGAAGGAGCCGCAGGAAAGCCCGTGGCTCTTTCCCGCCGCCTCCAAGGAGGGATATCTGCCGCGCCAGGTTTTCGCGCGCGACCTCAAGAACCTGGCGATCCGCGCCGGCCTGACGCCGTCGCTGATCTCGCCGCACGTCATGCGCCACGCCTTTGCCAGCCACCTGCTTGCCAACGGCGCCGATCTGCGCGTCGTGCAGGAACTCCTCGGCCATTCGGACATTTCGACCACACAGATCTACACGCATGTCCTCGAAGAGCGGCTGCAGCAGCTCGTCCAGACTCATCACCCCCTTGCCAAACAGGCGAAAAAGCACGAATAGGACCGGCGACAAGGGGCGGAACCAGGAAAACGCCCCGGGCACAAGGAACGGAAACGCACCTCATGCACAATTATCTCGACTTCGAAAAGCCGATCTCCGACCTCGAAGGCAAGATCATCGAGCTGAAGAAGCTCGCAACGGAAGACGAGAGCATCGACACCACCGATGAGATCGACAGGCTGGAGGTTCGCGTCCGCGAAGCGATCGTCGAAATCTATTCCAAGCTCAATCCCTGGCAGAAAACGCAGGTGGCCCGCCATCCGCAGCGGCCGCATTTCGTCGATTACGCCAAGACGCTGTTCCAGGAATTCACGCCGCTCGCCGGCGACCGCAAATTTTCCGAGGATGCCGCGATCCAGGCGGGCCTTGCCCGCTTTCGCGGCCAGCCGGTCGCCGTCATTGGCCAGGAAAAGGGCAACGACACCAAGACGCGCCTGAAGCACAATTTCGGCAGCCCCCGCCCCGAAGGCTACCGCAAGGCGATCCGCATCCTTGAAATGGCCGACCGTTTCGGCCTGCCTGTCATTTCGCTGGTGGATACGGCCGGCGCCTATCCTGGCGTCGGCGCTGAAGAACGCGGCCAGGCCGAGGCGATCGCTCGCTCGACGGAGATGTGTCTCGGCGTAAAGGTTCCCCTCGTTTCCGTCGTTATCGGCGAGGGGGGTTCGGGCGGCGCGATCGCGATCGCCACCGGCAATCGGGTCTATATGCTCGAGCATTCGATCTACAGCGTCATCTCGCCGGAAGGGGCGGCCTCCATCCTCTGGCGCGATTCCACCCGCGCCCGCGAGGCGGCAACCAACATGAAGATCACCGCCGAAGACCTGAAATCGCTCGGCGTCATCGACGGCATCATTTCCGAGCCGCTCGGCGGCGCGCATCGCGATCCCGACAGCGTGATAGCGGCAACCGGGGATGTCATCGCCAATGCACTGGGCGAAATGGCATCGCGTTCGGGCGAGCAGCTGCGCAACGAGCGGCGTCAAAAATTCTTGAATATGGGCCGCAATCTCTAAAGCAAGACTTGGCACCGCGTCGATTGCGGCCAAACCTTGGCCACATTAATGTTATCTGTGACATTTGCGCTTGCGGGGGTATTCCGGGCAAGTCATA
This sequence comes from Rhizobium bangladeshense, assembly GCF_017357245.1. NCBI lineage: Bacteria > Pseudomonadati > Pseudomonadota > Alphaproteobacteria > Hyphomicrobiales > Rhizobiaceae > Rhizobium > Rhizobium bangladeshense. The sequence continues at coordinate 4,034,593 of NZ_CP071612.1, forward strand.
GGCTGTTAAGAATTTGTGAAGTATAAGCCACTTATGATTCCGCGTCGTGCCCGGACTCGATAGGCGGACCGGGTCGCATCATCTTTATGGGCTAGTTTGAATGCGCATACGTCATTTTGCCTATGTTTCCCTCATGGCGCTGGCTCTGTCCGGCTGCAATGACGCGTTGGAAACCGCGCAGGTCGATCTCTCCAAGGTCAAGAACAAGGTCGAGCAGCCGCTTCCCCCCCATATCCTCGCCCAGATGTCCGCCAAGAGCATGGATCGCAATTCGCCGATCATGATCCGCATCTTCAAGGAAGAAGGGGCGCTCGAGATCTGGAAGGCGAAGACCGACAACCGTTTCGACAAGATCGCCGATTACAAGATCTGCGCCTGGTCCGGGCGTCTCGGTCCGAAGATCAAGACTGGCGACCGGCAGGCGCCGGAAGGCTTCTACGAGCTGACACGCGCCAACCTCAATCCCAACTCGAAATATTATCTGGCGATCAACACCGGCTTTCCGAACCGCTACGACGCGGTGAACGGCCGCACCGGCTCCGATCTGATGATCCACGGCGCCTGCTCGTCCTCCGGCTGCTATTCGATGACCGACCAGCAGGTGCTGGAGATCTATGCATTTGCCCGCGATGCCTTCAAGGGCGGCCAGTCGACGGTGCAGCTGCAGGCGTTCCCCTTCCGCATGACCGCGGAAAACATGGTCAAGCATCGCCTCGACCCGAACTACGACTTCTGGAAGATGCTGAAGGTCGGCTACGACAATTTCGAAGTGACGAAGCGTCCGCCAGAGGTGAACGTCTGCGAAAAGAAATACGTCTTCAATCAGCAGGCGACCGATGGCGGCGCCTTCAATGCCGCGGGCAAATGCCCTGCCATGTCGACGCCGCCGGCACTGACGGCAGCGCTTGCCTCCTATGGCAAGACCTATGAAGCCGACTATGCCAAGGCGATGAGCAAATATGAAGGCCTTGCCTGGTACGACCCGTCCGAGGCCGAGCGCAAGGCCGTGGTCGCCAAGCTGCGCAAGGGCCGCGAACTTGCGTTCGCGCCGACCGGCACGTCGCTCGAAGCCGGCCGCATGGTCAAGATCGCCGAACTCGAAGACCTGATGGCCAAGCGCACCGCCCAGAGCCTCACCGCCAACTCCGCTGCAGGCGCGACACCTGCAGCGCCGGCCCAGCCCCAAGCAACGACCCAGTCCCAGGCAACGGCCGTCGCCGCCGCAACACCTGCAGTCGTGCCGGTGCCGATGCAGAATCCGCTCGCCTATACCGCGCCAGAACCGCAGGAAACGGCCGACGCCGCGGCAAAGAAGCCATTCTGGAAGTTCTGGGCGCGGAACTGAACGGCTTGAACCCCGTTCTCTACGATCTTCGCGGCCTGAAATGCCCGCTGCCCGTGATGAAGACACGCAGGAAGCTTGCCGCCATGGCAAGCGGCGCGCTCATCCTCGTCGATACCAGCGATCCCTTAGCAGTGATCGACATGCCGCATTTCTGCAATGAGGATGGCCACGAGCTGGTCGAGACCGAAAAAACTGAAAGCGGCCACCGCTTTCTGATCCGCAAGCGCTAGATATCCATTCCAAAGCGGCTGCCGCCGTGGCGCGCCTACAATTTTTCCCGGTCGTGCTCCCGCCGCCGACCATCGCTCGATCGACGCTGAAAATTCATCATACAACTTTCCAGCTTTTGTATGTTGACATTATGTCATGGTGGTTTTAGCCATAATGAGCCGGTTGGAGGAGCGGCAGGATAGGGGAGGCTGGTCGATCCAAGTCTTCTGTTTCCACGGGAAGAGCGAAAGCACCTGCATGTAGATGAAAACAGCCGTGCCATCGGTTCGATGGGCACGATCGATCCGCATCGGCATGCCCGGTTGGCCTCTTCCCACACGCCTTTTCAATCGTACCGACGCCAGTGCCTGATTGTGGAATGGCCGGAAAAGGCGGCGTGTGCAGGGTTCTGTCCTTGTATTCGCAAAGCTGGTGTGCCGATTATGAAAAGTGAATTGTCATGCAATACGGGAGGATAGCATGAAAAACTTCGTTAAGCTGGCAGCAGGTCTGATGGTCGCTGCCGCGTTCATGAGCAGCGCCGCCAGCGCTCAAACCGTGCTGAAATCATCCGATACCCATCCTGACGGTTATCCCACAGTCGAGGGCGTCAAATATTTTGGCGAGCTGGTCAAGGAGCGCACCAAGGGCCGCTATTCGGTCGAAGTGTACCATTCCGCCCAGCTCGGCGAGGAGAAGGACACGATCGAGCAGGTGCGCTCGGGCGTGATCGAATTGAATCGTGTGTCGATGGCGCCTTTCAACGGCACGGTGAAGGAATCGATCGTTCCCGCACTGCCCTATATCTTCCGTTCGGAAGACCACATGCACAAGGTCATGGACGGAGCCATCGGCGATCAGATCAAGAAGGCGTTCGAACCTGCCGGCCTCGTCGTGCTGGCCTTCTACGATGCCGGCGCTCGGTCGTTCTATAATAAGACCAAGCCGATCAATTCGGTTGCCGACATGAAGGGTCTGAAGTTCCGCGTTATCCAGTCCGATATCTTCGTCGACATGGTGGCGGCCCTCGGCGCCAATGCCACGCCCATGCCCTACGGCGAAGTTTATTCGGCGATCGAGACCGGCGTCATCGACGGCGCGGAAAACAATTTCCCGAGCTACGACACGGCCAAGCACGCCGAAGTGGCAAAGAATTACTCGCTCGACGAGCACACGATCCTGCCGGAGGTGTTCGTCATGAACAAGGCTGCCTTCGAAAAGCTGACGCCGGAGGATCAGGAGATCTTCAGGCAGGCGGCGAAGGACAGTGTTGCCAAGCAGCGCGAGCTCTGGGCAGCCAAGGTGGCTGAATCGCGCGCCAATGTCGAAAAGCTCGGCGCGCAGATCACAACGCCGGAGAAGCAGGGCTTCATCGACGCCATGGCCCCAGTTTACGAGAAGCACGTCAAGGACGACGTGCTGAAGAAGATGGTCGAGGATGTAAAGGCTGTGCAGTAACAGCAGCCTGCCTTGCGGACTGCGAGTAAGCTATCGGGGTGGAGCCATCTCCACTCCGGTTCTCCGCCGTTCGTGCCCATCTCTCGATCCGCCCGTTAAGGGCGAGTGAGCGACCAATTTCGACGAGGCCCTTATGTCGAATAACCTGACCCCCGTCGCCAATTTCCTGACGCGCCTGAGCAACGCCGCCCTGTGGCTCGCCGGCATCGGCCTGGTACTGATGACCGTCTTCGTCGCCTGGCAGGTATTTTGCCGTTACGTGCTGAACGACTCGCCGAGCTGGACGGAGCCTGGCTCGGTCATGCTGATGAGCTGGTTCATCTTTCTCGGCGCCGCCGTCGGCATCCGCGAGAACAATCATCTTGGGTTCGACGTGCTGCTCTATGTGCTGCCGAAATCCGGTAAGCGCGTTCTGCGCATGATCTCGGACGTGGTCATTCTCGCCTTCGGCGCCGGCATGATCTGGTACGGCGGCGCGCTCGTGAGCCTGACTTGGAACACCACCTTGCCGTCGCTCGGCATCTCAGGTGCGTTCGACTATCTACCGCTCTGCGCCGGTGGCGTACTTGCCGTGATCTTCTCCCTGGAGCGCATTGTGCTGCGCCTCGCCGGCGAACCGATTGACGATGCGCTGGATGAAGCCCTGCCGACGGAAATCGCTGTCGAGATGGAGCACATCAATGCTGACCCGAACATCAAATTGAAAGTGTAGCGCGATGGAACTCTGGATCCTGTTCGGTGTTTTCACCACCCTGATGCTGATCGGTACGCCCATCGCCTTCTGTCTCGGTGTCGCCAGCTTCGCCACGGTGCTCTACATGGGCCTGCCGCCGCTGGTCGTCTTTCAGCGGCTGAATTCCGGCATGAGCGTGTTTTCGCTGCTTGCCATCCCCTTCTTTATCTATGCCGGCGATCTGATGGTCCGCGGCGGCATCGCAAGCCGCATCGTCGCCTTCGCGGCGTCGCTGGTCGGCCACGTGCGCGGCGGCCTCGGCCAGGTCAACATCGTCACCGCGACGCTGTTCGGCGGCATTTCCGGTTCGGCGGTGGCGGAAGCCGCAGCCGTCGGCGGCCTGATGATCCCGCAGATGAAGCAACGCGGCTACGGCGCTGACTACGCGGTCAACGTCACTTCAATGGCGGCGCTGATCGCGCTGCTGCTGCCGCCCTCCCACAACATGATCATCTATTCGATCTCCGCCGGCGGCAAGATATCCGTCGCGGACCTGTTCACCGCCGGCGTGCTGCCCGGTCTGCTCCTCGCCGTTGCGCTGATGGCGACCGCCTACGTCGTGGCACGCTCGCGCGGTTACCCGACCGAGTCCTTCCCCGGCTTTGCGGTGGCCGCTCATCTGCTCGCTGTCGCTGTGCCCGGGCTGCTGCTGATCGCCATCATCTTTGGCGGCGTGAGGTCCGGCATCTTCACCGCAACTGAAAGCTCGTGCATCGCGGTTATCTATGCGCTGCTGGTAACCCTCTTCGTCTATCGACAGATGGGCTGGAAGGATTTTGTCCACGCCACTCAAGGCGCCGTGCGTACGACGGCGATGGTGCTTCTGATCATCGGCACGGCTGCCGCCTTCTCCTGGCTGATGGCCTTCCTCAAGGTGCCGGCTTCGCTGGTCATCTGGATGAAGTCCGTCGCCGACGACCCGCTGACAGTGCTGCTCCTGCTCAATGTCCTCATGCTCGTGCTTGGCACCTTCATGGACATGGGGCCGACCATCATTATCTGCACGCCGATCTTCCTGCCTGTGGCGCAGGCCTATGGTGTCGATCCGGTGCATTTTGGCGTGATCATGATCCTGAATTTCGGTATCGGGTTGAACACGCCTCCGGTCGGCGCAGTGCAATTCGTGGCTTGCGCAGTCGGCAAGATTTCAGTCTGGGAAGCTATGCGTTCGATCTGGCCGTTCTATGGTGCAGGCCTCGTCGTCCTCGGCTTAGTTACGTATATCCCGGCAATCTCGCTGTGGCTGCCGGCCATGTTCAAATAGGAGACCGACATGGCGGCCGATACAGCCGTTGATCTCAGGATCGAGCGGAAGCCGAAACTTTCCGAAAGCGTGGTTTCGGCCATCCGCACACAGGTCTTGTCCGGGGGTTACGCGCCCGGCGAGAAGCTGCCGACGGAAACGCGGATGGGTGAGCTTTTCGGCGTCAGCCGCACTGTTGTCCGCGAGGCGATTGCAACCCTTGCCGCCGACGGCCTCGTCGAGGCCCGCCAGGGCGCCGGCGTATTCGTCAAAAATCATCCAACGATCGCCTTCGGCGCGATCAGCCTCGATGTCGGCAACAAGATTTCCCATGCACTCAACGTCATCGAAGTGCGCATGGGTCTAGAGATCGAAAGCGCGGGCCTCGCCGCGCTGCGGCGCAATGCCGCCCAGGAGGCGCAGATCCAGGAAGCCTTCTTCGAGTTCGACCGTTTGCTCGAGCGCGGCGAAGCAACGGGCAAGAGCGACTTCGCTTTCCACCGGGAAATTGCTGCTGCCACCAACAATTCATATTATGTCGAAGTTCTCGATGCGCTCGGCATGCGGGCGATCCCCTGCGACATCGCCTCGCCCTGGGGCACGGACAGCACGCTGTCGCGCGACTATCAGGAAGGGCTGCAGCGCGAACATCTGGCCATTCTGAAGGCGATTTCTGCCGGCGACCCGGAAGCCGCCCGCGCCGCCATGCGCGCTCACCTGACCGCAAGCCAGGAGCGCTACCGCACCCTGCTGAGCGGCCAGCAGGCCAGATGGCTTTCAAGCGCCCCTAAACGCAAGGCCTGAAGAAGATCACGTAAAGTTCAGGGCGCTTTAGATCCGCATGCCGGGAATGGCGAGCGGATTGTCGGAGAGCGCCGCACGGTCGGGCGTATCGATGCGCGGCTTGCCGAGGAAGGCGTCGAAGAGATCCTTCACGAAGGCTTCGGGCAGATCCTTGGTGATCAGCACCATGCGCGTGCGCCTGTCCTTCGGGTCAGGCCAGGCGGGAAGCCGCACCGGCGGATGGAAGATGCTTTGCACGCCGTGCAGCACCAGCGGCCGGTCCGGACGGTCCGAAACGGAAACGATCGCCTTCATCCTCAGCAGCTTGTCGCCATGGGCCGATCGCAAGAGATCGATGAACATTTCGAGCGCCACTGGATCGATCGCCTTTTCCTCGATAATCGAGAAGGATCGGATCGAGGCGTCGTGACGGTTGATGTCGTGCGCATCCTGGTGACCGTGATGGCCGTGGTGATGTTGATCATCGCCGACCTGCTCATCGTCGCCGTCATGATGATGGTGATGATCGTGACGGTGGTGATGCGCATCGTGCGCATCCTCATCCCGCAGCCAGCGGCCGACATCGGCGATCTTCGTCGCCGGATCATAGAGCCCGTTCACCAACACGGCAGCGCTGCCGGCCTCGGCGCCGTCGGCATCCATGATCGCCGCGCGCGGATTGAGCGTCCGCAGGCGCTGCTCCAGCTCCGTCGTTGCCCCGGCCATCGATGTCTTCGAGACGATCAGCCGGTCGGCGACGGCCGCCTGCTTGCGCGCTTCCTCGTGATTGTCGAGCGTCTGCAGCCCGTTGACCGCATCGACGACCGTGACGACGCCATCGAGCTCGAAATTGGTGGCGATGATCGGATTGCCCATGATCGCCTGCATGACCGGCGCCGGATCGGCAAGACCGGTCGTTTCGATGACGACGCGCTTCACCGGCTTGACGCGGCCTGTCTGCACGGCGTCCATCAGGTTCGCCAGCGTATCCACCAGCTCGCCGCGCACGGTGCAGCAGAGGCAGCCGTCGGACAATTCGATGATCGAATCGCCGGAACTTTCGACCAGCAGATGATCGATGCCGACATCGCCGAATTCATTGATGATGACGGCTGCATCCTTCATCATCGGATCTTTCAGGATGCGGTTCAGCAGCGTCGATTTGCCGGCGCCGAGAAAGCCGGTCAGGATGGTGACCGGAATCCTGTTGTTGAACGCGCTCATCGATCAGACCTTAAAAAGCTGTCGGGCGCGGCATCGGCACCGGCACGTTGGCGATTGCTCCGGCCGTATCGCCCCTCGCCATCTTTTCCGGCTGCTCGGCCGGCTGCGGATCCTGACCCGGGATCAGGCCGGCAAACACGAATCGCGGGTCGTGGTCCATCTCCAGGATATAGGGCGAGTGCACCTTCATGCGGCCGACCTCATCGCGGGTTTCACTGCGCACCTTGGCGCCCTTGGCGCTGCAGATATCGGCGGTCATGTCGGTCACCTGGTCTTGCCCCGGCCCATACGGCTTCAGCGAACCGAGCGTGTCGTTGCCAGAGAACTGCGTGGTGAAGCCCTTCTGCAAAAGGTTCGCCGTCGCATCGGCGCGCGCCGCCAGGCTGTCGGTGCCGAGCACGACGGAGACGAGGGTGCGGCCGTTGCGCGTCGCCGAACCGATCTGGTTGAAGCCCGAGGCGCAGATGAAGCCGGTCTTCATACCATCGGCGCCGGCGAAGCGGCCGATCAGCATGTTGAGGCTCGGCACGTTCTGCTGGCCGGTGGTGAAGCCCTCGAGCGCGAAATAACTGGCATATTGCGGAAAATCGCGGCGCAGCGCCACCGTCAGCACAGCAAGGTCACGCGCCGTCGTATACTGCCCCTTGCCCGGCAGACCATTTGGATTGACGAAATGCGAATCCGTCATGCCGAGCTTCAGCGCGTCGCCGTTCATCCGGTTCACGAAGCCCTCCTGCGTGCCGCCGATGGCTTCGGCAACCGCGACCGCGACGTCGTTGGCCGATTTCACCAGCAGGATCTTCAGTGCGCTGTCGAGCGTCAGCTTCTGGCCCGGCTTGAAATACATCTTGGCGGCCGGCTGCGCGGCAGCGCGCTTGCTGATGACGATGGGCGTATCGAGGCTGATCTGGCCGGCGCGGATCGCGTCGAAGACCGTATAGACGGTCATCAGCTTGGTGAGCGAGGCCGGATACCATTTGCGGAAGGCTTCTTCATGCTCCAGCACGCGGCCGGTCTGCACGTCGACGAGAATATGCGGATTTGCCTGGGCAAGCGGAACGGAAGCAAGAAAACCGGCAGTCGCGGCGACCAGGAAGCTAAGCGGCCGCACTGCGGCAAATAAACCAAAGTGGCTCGTCGACACGGCTCATCCTTCAGATATCAGGAAATCTCGAAAGCTTCATCTATCTAGCCTATATGGCTATGACATGGCAAAGGTCATTGACGAAGTAATTTGCATGAGCCTCACGCCCTTGTGAAGCGATCAACGATTGTCAGGTTTGATAACAGGAAGGCCAGTATGCCGATTTTGAACAGAGCCGCCGAATTGCAGGACGAAGTCGCCGAATGGCGCCGGCATATCCATGCCCGGCCCGAGCTTCTCTTCGCGGTGGAAAACACGGCCGCCTTCGTGGCCGAAAAGCTCAAGGAATTCGGCGTCGACGAGATCGTCACCGGCATCGGCCGCACCGGCGTCGTCGGCCTGATCAAGGGCAAGGGCGAAGGCCGCCGTACGATCGGCCTGCGCGCCGACATGGATGCCCTGCCGCTGACCGAGATATCCGGTAAGCCCTGGGCTTCGAAGACGCCGGGAAAGATGCATGCCTGCGGCCATGACGGCCATACCGCCATGCTGCTCGGCGCGGCGAAATACCTCGCCGAGAACCGGAACTTCAACGGCAATGTCGCCGTGATCTTCCAGCCCGCCGAAGAGGGCGGCGGCGGCGGCAACCTGATGGTGAAGGACGGCATGATGGAGCGCTTCGGAATCGAAGAGGTCTACGGCATGCATAACCTGCCGGGACTGCCCGTCGGCCAGTTTGCCACCCGCAAAGGCGCGATCATGGCGGCGACCGACGAATTCACCGTCACCATCAAGGGTCGCGGCGGCCACGCTGCCCAGCCGCACCGGACGATCGACCCGATCGCGATCGGCGCCCAGATCGTCGGCAACCTGCAGATGATCGCCTCGCGCACCGCCGATCCGATCAGTTCCGTCGTCGTCTCGGTGACCAAGTTCAATGCCGGTTTCGCCCATAACGTCATTCCCAATGACGCGATCTTCGCGGGCACGGTCCGCACCCTGGACGACGAGATGCGCACCCTCGCCGAAACACGCTTCCGGCAGATCGTCGAAGGCGTGGTCGCAGCCCATGGCGCCGAGGCAGAGATCAGCTTCAACCGAAATTATCCCGTCACCGTCAACCACCCCGATGAGACCGAGCACGCGGTCGCCACCGCCAGCGCCATTGCCGGCGACGCGAACGTCAACGCTGAAATCGATCCGATGATGGGCGGGGAGGATTTTTCCTACATGCTGAACGCCCGCCCCGGCGCCTTCATCTTCATCGGCAACGGCGACAGCGCCGGCCTGCATAACCCGGCCTACGACTTCAACGACGAAGCCATCGCCCACGGCATCTCCTACTGGGTCCGGCTTGCCGAACAGCGCCTTGGCCTCTGACAAGAATTAAGGCTTGGCTTCGCGCCAAGCCTTTTGTATGCATGGCATGCAAGTGGTCCCGTAGCTCAGCAGGATAGAGCACCAGATTCCTAATCTGGGGGTCGCGCGTTCGAATCGCGCCGGGATCACCATTTTCATAGGCTAGCCCAGATGGCCCTGCCGGAGTGGAATGGCTGACCTCCCCTTGCAGATCGACCCTAGCCGCGTTGCCCCTATCAAGCTCGAGGCACTTGGCGATAGACTCCTCGTTTTCTTATGATCCGCCGTGCCCCTAATCCGAGCAGCGCCGCCACAACCAGCCCGCAGACAAAACCGATTGCGCCCCAAACGAGGCCGGCAAAGCTCATCGGCAACCCGGGCACGAAGTCGCGCCAGGTATTGGCGAAAACCACATCATCCGCATTCCTCAGCAACACAAAAGGTTTGGCGACGGGCGCGGCGACGCCGAGCTTCAGCTGCTGCGACTGCAGTTTTTCATAACGCGTGATCGTGCTTTGCATGGAGACGCCGCGGTCGCGCAGGAAATCGTCGGAGGATTGGGCATAGGCGTTCAGCGCCTGCTGGCGGTCAAGTTGGTGCTGGGCGGCTTGGCGGTTGAAGTCCTCGACGATGACGCGCAACTCATCGATCGCCCCGCCGATCCGCTGGCGATATTGTTGAGTGAATTCCGGCGCTTGCGAAAAAACCGCGCCGCCGGCAAGTCCAGCGACGATGGCGAAGATCCTTGCAATCGGTCCCATGATCCATGCCTCCGGCTGCTTCCTGCGCTAACGATCCGCAGCCGTAAAGGTTTCTGCCTTCACAATCAGCGGCGCAATGTGATCCAACCTGCTTGCTTCCGACGAGTTGATTGCGCGACCAAAACTCGCGGCAGCGTCTGCTTTGTCAGCCATGCCGTCCGCGGCAGCCAGCATCACCATCACGACGGCAGCGCCCATCCATATTACCGCAATTGCGAACGACCCTGTTATCGCATCGCCCCTATTATCGCTGTCATATGATGTCGCAGCGCTTCTCGCGCGATTGCTTTACCCGGACGCAAAAATCGCCCTCACGGCATATTATCGTCAAGGACTCGGATCTGCCGCTAGGGCATCCAACGCGTTAAGCCCCGGCCGTTCCTCCCAGTCCGAGCTTTTCATCTGATCTCGTCATCAGGAACTTCGCAATGTCAGCCGCGTTTATGGCGAAACGGGAGTATTGATCATGTATATCAAGATGGCTTTTCTTGCGATCACCTATGTGGCCGTCAGCGCTCTGCTGCTCGCTATCGCCTATCAGCCGCAGGGGCCGATGACCACCGAGAAAACCGATCGGCTGGCCGGCTCATCGTTCCTCGTCGAGCGCTTCGCCGGCTGATCGGCCAAGCGCCGGTGTAACAGCGTGCGACCGCCGGCAAGACGGCGATCGCAAGCAAGGCAAGTTTCGATTATATCAATGCGGCTCGCCCACAGCAGACCCGCTGAGCAGGATTCGGTTCTGCACCGCAGTCACGCCTTCGACTGCCCTGGCGACGGCGGTTGCCCGTTCGATCTCCCCGACAGTACCGACGGTGCCGGTCAACACGACCTGATCTTCCTCCATCGTCACCTCCACATCCGACGCATCGATGCCGCCGGCGACCGCCAATGCGTTGGCGACAGCTGCCTCGAGGGATGCGCGGTTAGCGATCTCCGCTTCCACTTCAGGCGCAAGCCCATGAAATGTCGGCTCTTTGAAAACCATCTACCGTTCCTCCGTCAAACCTGAGGAAGAAACGCCATCGGCCCCGTTTGGTTTCGTGCCGCTACCACTCCACGCGATAGCGAAGATTGACGCTGCCTGCCTCATCGGACGAAAACGGATTGCTTACCGAGGCGTCGAGGTTGAGGTTCGGCAGGATCGCCTGATTGACCCCTACCGTACTCGAGAAGTCGCCGCTCGCATTGCTGATACCTGCGCCCGCCGAAAGCGAGGTTCCCGTCCAGGGATGGATCAATTTCAGCGCCTGCGACGCTGTCACCGAAGCCTGCTGAGCGTCGACTGCGTCATACTGGACGCTGATGGACCGGCTTGTTTGCATGTCGAGCGAATCCGACAGTATCCAACTGCGCGAGCGGCTGAGCGTCAGAGCGCCGCTGCCGCGCAGCGTGTCGACGCTGACCCGAGCGCCCTGCTGCGACTGGCCTGCCGGCGTAACAGCTGTTTTGCTAATCTTGCCCCAGAGCATAGCCTGTTCGGAATCGGGCAGCGGCGCGCCGCCGTTTGTCGCGGCCAATGCGACGTCGGCACCGGCGCTCGTCTCCCATTCCGCCGGCAGACGAAAACCCATCGTCGCCCTGTACGATCGATCCGAAACCTTGGCAGGCGACCAGATCAGCAGGTCGTCCGCCTTTGCGGCCACGGCGAGCGAAGACAGGATGGCGAAAAGGATGATGGCTATCTTGAATGTCGTCATGCTCTCAGATCGTCTAGATTTGACACCCGCTGCTCGCCGGACGATACCGCACGAAAGCGCTCACAACGGACGCGGATAGGCTGCCGGCCGAGCCATCCATCCGATGTCATCCTCGATTTAATGTCTGGCCGGAAAGGCCGGTGGCAGCTAAGTGCCTGTTTTTCGAATAGACGCCGCAGCGCCTCGAATATCCATCCGGCCATGAGCGCCGCATGGGAATCACGATCCCTTCCGGAATGTTATTAGCATCACATCCCGTCGCCGCTCTGTAAACCCCTTAGGGGTTGAAATCTGCTGCACCGCACACTTGCCGCCCCCTCCAAACCCTAGTAGAGCCTGAGCCTACGAGAGAAATTTTTCGCGAAATTCCATATGATGACCGGCAAAACCGCGCCGCGGCGCCTCAGCATTTTCGGCTCGACTGGGTCGATCGGCCGCAATACCCTCAATGTCGTCGAACATCTGGGCGGGCGCGAGAACTTCGAAATTTCCGTCCTGACGGGCAACGGCAATGTGAAGCTGCTCGCCCGACAGGCCAGAGCCTTCGGCGCACGGCTGGCGGTGACGGCGAATGATCGGCATTATGATGCGCTGAAAAACGAACTTTCCGGCAGCGGCATCACGGTTGCGTCGGGCAAATCCGGCCTTATGGAGGCGGCCGACCGCGAAGCCGACTGGGTGATGGCGGCAATCGTCGGCACCGCCGGTCTCGCACCGACACTGGCTGCCGCACGCCGTGGCGCCGATATCGCCCTTGCCAACAAGGAATGCCTGGTCTCGGCCGGCGATCTCTTCATCAAGGCGATCCAGGAAGGCGGCGGCAGGCTGCTTCCCGTCGACAGCGAACATAATGCGATTTTCCAGGTGCTGGAAGAGAACCAGCGCCATGCCGTCGAGCGTGTCATCCTGACCGCCTCGGGCGGCCCCTTCCGTACCGCCTCGTTGAAGGAGATGGCCGACGTGACGGTGGAAACCGCGCGCGCCCATCCCAACTGGTCGATGGGCTTGAAGATCTCGATCGACAGTGCCTCAATGTTCAATAAGGCGCTGGAGATGATCGAAGCCCGTCACCTTTTTCGGCTGAAGCCCGAGCAGATCGAGGTGATCTTCCATCCGCAGTCGATCATTCATTCCATGGTCGGTTATACCGACGGTTCGGTGCTGGCGCAGCTCGGCGCGCCCGATATGCGCACGGCCATCGGTTATGCGCTGTCTTTTCCGCGCCGGCCTAATCTGCCGGTCGAGCGGCTGGATTTCGCCAGGCTCGCGAGATTGGATTTCGAGGCGCCCGATGAGGTCCGGTTTCCGGCGCTGCGGCTGGCGCGCCTCGCAATGACGCGAGGCGGCGTTCAGGGCGCGGTTCTGAACGGCGCCAAGGAAGTGGCGCTAGAGGCCTTCATCGAAGGGCGCCTGTCCTTCCTCGCAATGGCCGAGGTGACGGAGAGGGTTATGGACGATCTGGCCGGTCTGCCGCCGGCTGCCGGCATGGATGAGGTCTTTAGCGCCGACAGGCAAGCCCGGCAGCGGGCGGCGGAGCTGATGAAGCTTGATCTCGTTGGATAAGGGCTCGGCCGGCTGCAATCATCGTAGCCGCTTGCCGCCCTCGCCGAACAATCGGCAAGTCGACGGCTCGAACTGCAGGCTGATCTGCTCACCGGCCGCAATGCTGGTCGGCGACCGGTGCTCGACGGTGAGCGACTGGCCATCACCGAGCTGGCAATAGAGAAACTGTGTTCCGCCGAGATATTCCGAAAAATCGACCCTTGCCGTCAGGCTACCTGTGAGCTCGGATGCCACCTGCAGGTGCTCCGGCCGCAGGCCGAGCGTCACGGCCGCACCGGCCGGCCTGTCTGCCGGTGGCAGGCCGCTTTCGATGCGCCCGCCGGCGACGTCGACCAGGCCGCCTTCGCCCCATCGGGCGTTCAGGAGATTCATCCTCGGCGAGCCAATAAAGCCCGCGACGAATGTATTGGCGGGATCTTCGTAGATTTCCCGCGGCGTTCCGGCCTGCTCGACGCGGCCGTCGCGCAGCACGACGATCTTGTCGGCGAGCGTCATCGCCTCAGTCTGATCGTGTGTGACATAGATCATCGTGTTGCCGAGCTCGCGGTGAAGTCGGGCGATCTCGATGCGCATGGACACGCGCAATTCAGCATCGAGATTGGAGAGCGGCTCGTCGAACAGGAAGACGTCGGGCTTGCGCACGATCGCCCGGCCGATCGCCACACGCTGGCGCTGGCCGCCGGAAAGCTGCCCTGGCCGCCGGTCGAGCAGGTGGTCGATCTTCAGGATCGCGGAGGCAGCCTTGACGCGCGTCTCGATCTCGGCGGCATTCGTACGCGCCATCTTCAAGCCGAAGGCCAGGTTGTCGCGCACGCTCATATGCGGATAGAGCGCGTAGGACTGGAAGACCATGGCGATGCCGCGCTCGGACGGATCGAGATCGGTGACGAGGCGCCCCTTGATCTCGATCTCGCCGTCGGTGACGTCCTCGAGGCCGGCGATCATGCGAAGCAGCGTCGATTTTCCGCAGCCGGAAGGACCGACGAAGACGACGAATTCGCCTTCCGCGATTGTCAGGTCGATTCCGTGGACCACGGGCAGACTGCCATAGCTTTTCCGCACGTCCTGGAGCACGACGCTCTTGTTACCCATACCGTTCGTCATCCCCAAGCGACCTATTTGCCCGACTGGACCCAGACGAGCATCTCTCCGGGCGCACGATTGTCCCAGAGATGATAGGGCACGAAACGCGCCGTGGCGACCTGCCTTTCGGCCGGCGCCTTGCGATAAAGCGGCGTGCCCCAGCCTGAGGTTTCCTCGCGCTCAACCTTGAGATCGAGGGCGACAGCATCGTTGAGCTCCCTCAGCACGACGGTTTCGGCGGCCGGGAGTTCGCGGGGCAGGACGATGGTGTTGAGATCGTCGCCATTATCCGTTGTTTCGACGCAGTAGACGAGCGGGCCGCGCATCAAGGCGACGCGGCCGGCATCCTGGCGCACTTTCGGATTGGCATATTGCGGCCGAAGCGCCAGCGGCAGGTAAAGGGCGACGCGGTCGCCGTCCGCCCACTCGCGGTCGATCCTCGCATATCCATCGCGAACATCGGCGCCGAGGTCGAGCATCGCCCCGTTGACGCTGAGTGTTGCGCCCTCCGCCCAATCCGGAATGCGTAGCGACAGCGCGAATCGGGCAGGCTTTGCCAACCTGGCAGTGAAGGCGACGGCGCCGTCCCACGGATAATTGGTGGCCTGCTCCAGCTCCACCTCGGCGCCGTTGGCAAGCCTTAGCCGGGCGGTGCTTTCGCCATAGAGATGCACGGCGATCTCGTCATCGGCAACGGCATACATGTATGAGCCGATCGACGTCACCAGGCGGGCGATATTCGGCGGGCAGCATGGGCAATGGTGCCATTTCCAGCGATGGTGCTTGCCCGCGCTTTCGAGCGGATTGTCGTAGAAGAAGGTCTTGCCGTCTGTGGAAAGGCCGGGCAGCGCGCCGTTATAGAGCGCCTGTTCCATGACGTCGGCATAACGCCGGTCCGGCCCGCGCCCGAGCATGCGGCTCGCCCAGAAGACCAGCCCGACTGAGGCGCAGGTCTCCGCATAGGCCGTATCATTGGGCAGGTCGTAATAGTCGGTAAAACCTTCATTGGATGCGGCCGGGCCGATACCGCCGGTGATGTACATCTGCTTGGTTGTCAGATCGTCCCAGAGCGTTTCTAGCGCCGCCGTTAGGCTGTCGTCCTTATATTCGGTGGCGATGTCGGCCATGCCGGAATAGAGATACATCGCGCGCACCGCATGGCCGACGACCTTCGTCTGTTCGCGCACCGGCAGGTGCGCCTGACCATATTCATAGGTCTTCTGATGGAAGTCGGCAGCGCTGCGGCCGTCGCGAGCAGCCTCGGCCGTGAAGAAGTGCGGCTCGGTGCCGCGTTCGTCGATGAAGAATTTCGAGAGGTCGAGATATCTATTCTCGCCGGTCACGCGGGCAAGCTTGACCAATGCCAGTTCGATTTCCTCATGGCCGCAATAGCCGGGGATCTGTCCCTCACCGTGGCCGAAAACCTTGATCATGTAATCGGCGTAACGGCACATGATGTCGAGCAGCTTGCGCTTGCCAGTCGCCTGATAATAGGCGACCGCGGCTTCCATCAGATGGCCGGCGCAATAGAGCTCGTGATGGTCGCGCAGGTTGGTCCAGCGGCGGGATGGCTCGACGCGCTGGAACCAGGCATTCAGATAGCCGTCCTTGTCCTGCATCTTCTCATACATGTCGATGATCTCGTCGGCGCGCGCCTCGAGCTGCGGGTTGGGCCGGCGATAGAGCGAATAGGCGATCGTCTCGATCGACTTGCCGAGGTCGGAATCCCAGAACATCTGCGTCGTCCCTCCCCATGGCTGAATGGGAATGACGATGCCCGGGCTCGGCTGGCTGACGTCGATCGCCTTGAGCATGCCGGCCTCGACGCAGCGGTCGAGCAGGGTCTCGGCGGTGGAATTGCAGACTGCATCCTGCCATTTGCCCCAGAAGCCGCCGAGCTCGACATCGGGAACGGCGACGGGACGAAACTGGCGGTCGTTGCTTGATTTGGTCATGGGCTCTACCTTCTTGGGATCATTTCACCGCGCCGGCCATCAGACCGCGCATGTAGTAGCGTTGCAGCAGCAGGAAGACGATCAGGCAGGGGATCGTCATGACGACGACGCCAGCCTGGACCGCTCCCCAGTTAATGGCGCCGAGCCGCCCGGCACGAACCGCCGTCATCAGCACCGGCAAGGTGTATTTCTCATTGCTGGAAAGCAGCACGAGCGCGGCGAGAAACTCGTTCCAGGCATTGAGGAAGGCAAAGATCGCCACCGTCGCGACACCGGGAAGCACCAGCGGCAGCAGAACACGCGCCAAGAGCCTCAGATCGCGCGCGCCGTCGATCCGGGCGGCCTCTTCGATTTCCTTCGGCACGGCGTCGAAGGCGTTGCGCATCATGAAGACGGAGAAAGGCAGCTGCAGCGTCACATAGACGAGCGTCAGCCCGAGCAGCGAATTGTTGAGACCGAGTTTTGCCAGGATGATGAAGAGCGGCGTCAGTATCGACTGGAATGGGATCATCAGCGTGGCGATGATCAGCACGAAGAGCACATTCTTCATCGGGAAGCGGTAACGCGAAAACCCGTAGCCGGCGAGCAGGCTGACGAGAACGGTGAGCACCACCGTGGCGACCGAAACGAATAGCGAATTGATCATGTGCCGCCAGATGCCGGCGCCGAACGTATCGAGCAGCGCATAGGCATCGAAGCTGACGCCGGATGTCGGCCATGGCGGCAAGGGCGGCAGGCTGGATTCGGTGCCCGGCCGGAAGGAGGCGAGAAGCGTGATCACGAAGGGGGCGAGAAAGAAGACCGAGATCGCGATGCCTGTGAGATGATAGGCCGACTTCGTACGGATGGCCTTGCGCGCGTGGCGCTCCCTTGACGTGCTCATGGGCGCTCCTCCCCGACGCGAAGCAGCCAGAGCTGCACGATGCTGATGGCGACCAGGATGGCGAGAAGCGCGATCGAGAGCGCTGCACCATAACCGAGGTTGAACGACACGAAGGACTGGTTGAAGATGTAATAGACCACCGAGATCATCTTGTTCTGCGGGCCACCCGCCGTCATGATGTAGAACTGGTCGAAAGCCAGGATCGAGCCGGTGACGGAGACGATCAGCGCCAGCGCGATCGTCTTGCGCATCAGCGGCAGCGTCAGATGCCTGAAACGCTGCCAGCGGCCGGCGCCGTCGATGCGGGCGGCCTCCGTCAGCTCGGACGGAATGGCCTGTAGCCCGGTCAGTAGAATGATCATGGTGAAGCCGGCGATCTTCCAGACGACCATCACCACGACAGTCAGGAAGGCGGTGTCGAAAGTCGCAAGCAGGTTGGGGCTCTTTTCCAGAAGACCGAGCGCTTTCAAGGCCGGGCCGATGAAGCCGCTATCGACATTGGCGAGCCAGACCCACAGCAGCGAGGCTGTGGCAAGGCCGACGACGACGGGCAGGAAGATGATCGTACGATAGGTGCCGACGAACTGACGTTCCTTCTCGACGAAGATTGCCAGCGGAAAGGCAACGGCGAAGATCGCGATGGTGACGATCACGGTATAATAGGCCGTGAAATTCAGCGCCGCCATGAAGCGGGTGTCGTTGACCATGCGGAAATAGTTGTTGAAGCCGATCCAGCGCGATGCCCCCATCAGCGGCCAGTTGTGAAGGCTCATCCATCCCGTAAAGAGAACCGGCATGACGAAGAAGACGATGACCAGCGCCATGGCCGGCGCGATGTAGAGAGGGCCGCGCCAGTTCGATCTGCGCCGCCGCTTTCGCCGAGGCAATAGGGTATTCGAACCGGGACCGGTCATCGAAACGCTCCGCATCTGTCAATGAAGTTGGCCGGGAAGCTGCCACCGCTCCCCGGCCGCGGCCTTGGGAGAGTTATTGGCCGCTGTCGATGATCGACTGCATTTCCGACTGGGCGCTCGAGAACGCACCGTCGACGTCGTCGCCGAAGATCGCGGCGTTGGTGAACGTCGCCCATGGGCCGTTGGCGCTGTTGATCAGGTCGTTGAACTGAAGCGTATAGGGCGTCTTGGCCACACTGATCGCGTTGAGGCCAACCTGCATGCGTGGATCGAGGCCCTCGAGCACCTTATCGGCGATATCGCCGCGCGTCGGCAGGCTACCATATTTAGCCATGACCTTCTGCCCGTCTTCCGAATAGATATAGCCGAGGAAGTCCTTTACCGCATCAATCTTCTTCGTGCCCTTGGTGATGACGAAGTTGTCGCCGCCGGCAAAGGAGGACGGCTTGCCGTCGACCCCGGGGATGAGGGTCACGCCGAAATTGATCTCGGGATGCTGGGTCACCAGTGTGCCGATGGCGAAGGCGCCGAGGCTTTGCTGGCCGATCTTGCCATTTGTGAAAGTCAGGAAGTTCGTGCCGTTGTCGCTGGCCGCACCCGCGGGTACAAGGTCCTTCTTGACCATGTTGCGGTAGATGTCGACGGCCTTGCGCATCTGAGGCGTATCGAGCGTCGCCGTCTTGCTGTCGGCCGAGAGAATATCGGCGCCCGCACCCCAGACGAGCGGCGTGAAGGTGAAGATCATGCAGCCGCCGCAGCCGCCGCCGGAGAAATAGAAACCGTATGTGTCTTCACCCAATGCCCTTATCCTCTCCGCATTGGCGGTGATTTCGTCCCAGCTCACCGGCGCCTTTTCCGGGTCGAGACCGGCCTTCTTGTAGAGATCCTTGTTCCAGGCGAAGACCGAGGTCTCGACCGAAAGCGGCAGGCCGTAAATCTTGTCCTCGTATGTGCCGAGGCGGACATGCGATGGCGAAAGCGAGTTGAAATAGGGCAGCGACTTCGCCCAGTCCGTCAGGTCTTCCAACTGCCCGGCGGCGGCAAAGGCAGGGTTATAGATGAGATCCATCGAAAGCGCGTCGGGCGCCTGTCCGCCGGCAATCGCCGTCGCATATTTCTGCACCAGCTCGGAGAACGGCACTTCGGTCATCACGACCTTGTTCTCATGGCTCGAATTATAGGCCTCGACAACCTTCTTGAAGGCGTCGCCGATCCCCGAGCGAACCCACATTTCGACGTTCTCGGCGGCCGATGCAGCCGACACCAGGCACAAGGTAGCGATGCCGGTAGCCGCCAGTAGACGCTTGATCATGACATTCCTCCCAATATGGCGCATCTCCTCGCGCCTTTGCTCATTTCCCTGATTTCATTCCTCGGGAGCCTTGCCCCCGCATGACTGCCGGATGATCAGCCGGCAGGGCAATTTCCTCACTCCCGGCTCGACAGGCCGTCCTTCCGCAAGCGCGAGCACCGTCAATCCGGCCTGCCGCCCGAGCTCCTTCAACTCCATATCAACCGTCGTCAGCGGCGGCCGTGTCTGGGCCGCGACAATCTCCCAATTGTCGAAGCCGATCACCGAGACGTCCTGCGGCACCTTGACGCCGCGCTCGCGCAACGCATCCGTGGCACCCCGGGCGATCTGGTCGTTGCCGCAGAAGAGCGCATCCGGTTTTTCTCCGGGTCTCTCCCAAAGCTGCTCCACCGCCTCATGGCCCCAGCTTTCAGACCAGACGCCATAGAGCACCGGCTCGCGGTGGCCGGCCACCTGATGATAGGCGCCGGCCCGCTCCCGCACCGAAAAGAAGTCCTTCGGCCCGGTGATATGCGCAATCCGCCGCCGCCCGATCTTTGCGAGCCACTGGACTGCAAGCCTCGCACCTTGTTCGTCATCCGAACGAAACGTAACGCTGTTCTGCGTCCCCTCCGTGAAGGCGTAGACGACAGGCACGTGCAAATTCGACAGGTCGACAGGCAGACGCCTGTCCAGCCGCTTGCCGGTCGCGATAATGCCGTCCACCTGCTTGTCCAGCATCGCGTCCACATGGATCTGGGCGAGCGCCGGATCGTCCTCAATGGCGCAGAGGAAAACCGAAACGCCGTGATCGACCAGAGCGTCCGAAATGCCGGCCATTACAGGCAGCGTAAAACGGCCGTAAGTATCATTCGTCAGCAGTCCGATGGTGAAGCTGCGTTTGCTGAGAAGACCCCTCGCCAGCGCATTCGGCCGATATCCGATTTCACCGGCAATCCGCTTCACCCGCTCGCGCGTTTCCGCTCCCATACGGCCGGTGTCGTTGAGCGCCTTCGACGCCGTCGAAATGCTCACCCCGGCAGCAGACGCCACCTCGTGGATGGTGATCCTGCCCCTTTTTCCTCCCGATATGTTCAGACCTTCCTCCTTCCGAAGTGGCCTGAGAAAAGCTTTTACCAATCCAACTGTCAAGTGAGAAAAGGTTTTCTCATCCAAATCGAAAAGCCATGATGGAAAGACGATGCTCGGGTGAAAGTAAGTGCAACCGGAACCAATGGGTCTTCGAGACAGAGGGCATGTTCCAATGCACCAGCACCGGATGACACTGTTCAGGCAGTGAGAGGTTTAGGGCGCAAAACAATCCGGCCAGAACCTCCGACGGAGATTCTGGCCGCGATTCGAACCACGCGATGTTAAAAGTTTCAGGCCACGTGCCTAGCCAGCGCGCAGCGCGACCAGAGCGAATGCAGGGCGTCGACGAGATGGGCGATGTCGGCGTCGGAGTGCAACGGCGTCGGGGTGATGCGCAGCCGCTCGGTCTTCTTCGGCACGGTGGGGTAGTTGATCGGCTGGACGTAGACGCCGCAATTGTCGAGCAGCAGGTCGGAGATCCACTTGCACTTGGCCGCATCGCCGACCAGCACCGGCACGATATGGCTGGGATTGTGCATATGCGGAATGCCACGCTGGTCGAGCAGCGAGCGCAGCCTGCGCACCCGGTCCTGATGGCGGGCGCGCTCGAACTGGCTGACCTTCAGATGCTGGATCGAGGCGACCGCACCGGCGGCCAATGCCGGCGGCAGCGCCGTGGTGAAGATGAAGCCGGAGGCGAAGGAGCGGATGAAATCGCACAGCGCCGCGGAAGCAGCGATATAGCCGCCCATCACGCCGAAGGCCTTGCCGAGCGTGCCCTCGATGACAGTCAGCCGGTCCATCAGCCCCTCGCGCTCGGCAATGCCGCCGCCGCGCGCGCCGTACATGCCGACCGCATGCACCTCGTCGAGATAGGTCATCGCGCCGTATTTGTCGGCCAGATCGCAGATCTCCCGGATCGGGGCGATGTCGCCGTCCATCGAATAGACGCTCTCGAAGGCGATCAGCTTCGGCGCCTTCGGATCGGCGGCCGCAAGCTTGGCTTCGAGATCGGCGACGTCATTGTGCTTCCAGATCACCTTGTCGCATTTGGCATGACGGATGCCCTCGATCATCGAGGCATGGTTGAGCGCATCGGAGAAGATGATCAGGCCGGGAATTTTCGCGCCGAGCGTGCCGAGTGCGGCCCAGTTGGAGACATAGCCGGAGGTGAAGATCAGTGCTGCTTCCTTGCCGTGCAGATCGGCAAGCTCCCGCTCGAGCAGGACGTGGTAATGGTTGGTGCCAGAGATATTCCGGGTGCCTCCCGCACCCGCGCCACAGTGGTCGATGGCGCTCTTCATCGCCTCGATCACCTTCGGGTTCTGGCCCATGCCGAGATAGTCGTTGGAGCACCAGACCGTGACTTCCTGCTCGCCATTCGCGGTATGGCGCGTCGCGCGCGGAAAGTTGCCGCGGTGACGTTCGAGATCGGCAAAAACGCGGTAGCGGCCCTCGGCATGAAGCCCGTCCAGCTCGTTTTTGAAATACGCTTCGAAATCCATCATTTGCTCCAGTATCGCGCGGCCGTTCTTGCCGACCGACCGTCCGCGCGTCAATGCTTACCTTCTGCTTTAACATCAACTGCGGCAAAAGGCGCAGTTTTTCGAATGATTCCAGATAAAAAATCTGCGAGGCGCGAGCGAGTGGATCGATGCAGCCGAAAGCGGTGGAAAATCGCGTAGACCGCTCGGGCGCGCAACCAGGTCCTCATTGCAAAAAAATCAATCCAACAGTGGACAACCCTTTCTTCCGACATAGTTTTTGAGCTAGCCTAAAAAAAACAATAGGGACGGCCTATGCCCATTGGGCGACAACCCAGGAGAAAAGAGATGAAAAAAGCTGTCATACTCGCACTGATCGGCCTGTCGGTCGCAAGCTGCACGCCCACCCAGCAAGGCGCCGGTATCGGCGCTGCATCCGGCGCCGTCATTGGCGGTGCAGTCACCGGCAATGTCCGTGGCGCGGCGGTCGGTGCCGCTATCGGCGGCGTGTCGGGCGCCCTCATCGGCAGCGTCGCCGAACAGCCCGGCCAGTGCTACTATCGCGACCGCTATGGCCGCCGTTACATCGACGCTTGCCCGCGCTGAGAGCGCTCACAAACGGCAAAAACAGGAAATCCCGGACACACATCCGGGATTTTTTGTGCTGAATTAGCGCGTGGGCAATTTAAAATGGTACACCCTGCGCGATTTTGCCGCTAAGCTGTTCACGGCTGGGCAACGAAGCTTCATGTAGGCGTAACCAAAAGCAGCGGATGCGGATTAGAGGGATAGGCCCGAAAACAGGTACTGCGTATCGGCGAACAGGCACCATGATGGTGGTCGCAGCGGCAGCTGCTTTCTCACCGGTCCTGATCGGCGATGCTTACGCCTTCAAGCTTTTCGGCATCACCATCTTCGGCAAGGAAGAGGACGAGAGCGAACAGGTGCCCGATCCTGTGCGCTACCAAGTGGAGCTCAAGGCCGACACCGCCGATCCTGATCTTAGGGAAGCGCTGGAAAATAGCTCTCGTCTCGTCAGCGATCAGAAACAGCCCGTCTCCGGCGATCTCGGCATCGTCGTTAAGGCGCGTGATGATCGCGAGCGGCTGATCGCCGCCTTGTACGAAAAGGCGCGTTACGGCGGCGTGGTGACGATCACCATCGATGGCAGGAACATCGACGACCTGCCGCCCAACCCGACATTCGACCGCTCCGGGCCGATCCCCGTTACCGTCGATATAACACCCGGCCCCGTTTTCAGGGTCAGAGAGGTGCAATTCGGCGGCGACGCCGCGGATCGCAATCCCGCCGATTACGACCTCGCCCCAGGTGCCGAGGCCGGCTCGCTCGCCATCATCAAAGCCGGCGACAGAATAGTTGAGCAGTTGAAAAGCGAAGGCCGGCCTTTCGCCAAATTGACCGAACGCAAGGTCGTCGCCGATCACAGGAGCGACACGGTCGACATCGTGCTTGCTGCCGAGGGCGGGCCTGTCGCCCCTATCGGCGATGTCGGTGTCACCGGCGAAAAAACCGTTCGGCCAGGTTTCATCCAGCGCTATTCCCGGTTGAACAAAGGGGACGCCTATTCCCCGGAAAGGCTGAAGAAGGCCGGCGAGCGGCTTCGCGCGCTCGGCGTCTTTTCGAGCGTCACCATCCACGAAGGCGATGCGCTGGCACCGGACGGCACCTTGCCGATGACGATCGAAGTTTCCGAAGGCAAGCGGCGCTATTTCGGCGTCGGCGCGCAATATTCCACCACCGACGGCTTCGGCGTCCAGGGCTATTGGGGCCACCGCAACCTGTTCGGCGAAGCCGAGACGCTGAGGATCGAGGGCTCGGTCTCGCGGCTCGGCGAAACCACCGATGTCGGCAGCCTCGACTATTCCGCCGGCATTCTCTTCACTAAGCCCGGCGCCTTCTTCCCCGCCGCCACGCTGAAGGCCGGCATCGTCGCCAAGACCCAGAATCCGGACGCTTATAACGCGACGCTCGTCACCGCCTCGCTGGGCATTTCCTATGAATTGACCGACAAGGATACGGTGTCTGCGAGCGGCGAAGTCAGCTGGGAGCGCGATGACGACGCCTTCGGCACCAATGACTATCTGACCATCGCCCTGCCGCTCCAATATGATCGTGACGCCCGCGACGATAAGTTCAATCCGACCGAAGGCTATCGCGCGACCGTGTCGGCAAAGCCAGGCTACGAGATTTTCAATGGCACACCCTATGCGGCGTTCGAAGGCTCGATCTCAGGTTATCTGCCGTTCGGCGCCGAGGATCGCCTCGTGCTTGCCGGCAAGGTCGCCGCCGGCGTGCTGATCGGCGGCGGCGGAATCGAGGATATTCCTGCAACGCAGCGCTTTTTTGCCGGCGGTGGCGGTTCGGTGCGCGGATACAGCTATCAGGAGATTTCGCCTTACAACGACAATGGCGAGGCCACCGGCGGCCGCTCCTATGTGACCGGCTCGCTGGAGGCCCGCATCCAGATCACAGATACAATCGGCCTCGTGCCCTTCATCGATGTCGGCACCGTATCCGACAGCACCTTCCCGGATTTTTCCGATATCCGCGCCGGCGCCGGCGCGGGAATACGATATGCCACACCTTTCGGCCCGCTGCGGCTTGATTTTGCCGTGCCGCTGAACAAGTACGAAGATGGCACAGATTATGGAATTTATGCCGGCATTGGCCAATCCTTCTAGGATTGCCGATTCCGGCTCCTTCCGATCGATGGGCCGCATGAAAACGGGGTAGTCCGCGCGATGCAAACGCTGGCAAAAATCGTCAATTGGATCGTGCGGGTCACCGCCTATGCCGTAGGCGCCATTTTGATTCTCGCCGTCGCGGCACTTGCGATCTTCGGCTTCACCTCCTTTGGGGCCCGGATCGTCACGGAGAGAATCGCCTCCACCCTCTCCAACCGCGACATGACGATCGAGGTACGCGAACCGGAAGGGCTTTTGACCGGCGGGCTACGCGCTGCCGAAATCTCCCTTTCCGACACGAGAGGCGTTTTTGCGGAAATTCACGGTGTGACGATCGACTGGAACCCGCTAGCGCTGCTAACGGGAACATTCCACGCCGAGCGGTTCCAGATCGAGACGATCAACGTGCTGCGAAAGCCGGTGCGCACCCTGCCCTCGCGGCCCAGCGCCGAGAATTCCGGCGGCTTCACTCTTCCGGTCAAGATCGATGTCGACCGCGTGGCCCTGCCCGATATCAAACTGGCCGAATCCTTTGCCGGGCGCGCTTTCGCGCTCGCCGCCGAAGGCAGCCTGTCGGCGGATGGCGACGGCGGCGAAGCGATGATCAATGTCAGCCGCCACGCGGTCCCGGATGCGCGGCTTACCGCCGATATCGCCTACGCGCCGGCCGAAAACCGGCTGCAGCTGAAGGCGCAGCTTGCCGAGCCGAAGGGCGGGCTTCTGGCGGGCTTCCTCGGCCTGCCTGGCAATCCGGCCGTCAACATCGACCTCGACGGCCAGGGACCGATATCGGACTGGACAGGAAAAATGCAGGCGGCGCTTGACGGACAACAGCGCGCTGCGATCGAGGGTCGGCATTCGATTGCTCCAGACGGGCTGCACCATCTCGACCTCAAGGGCGGCGGTGACCTGAGCTCGCTTCTGCCCGCGGCATTCCGGCCGCTTTTCGCCGGGCAAACCAATATCGACCTTGCCGCCACCTTCGACGATCGTGGCAAGATTGATATCCAGACCGGCAATATCGCCACCGGCAGCGTCGTCATCGCCGCATCGGGAGCGCTTGATCCGGCCGGCAACAACAGCCTGAACGCCAATCTGCTCGGCACGTCCGGACCCGTCGATTTTCGCTGGCCGCTCGCCGAGGGCGAAGCGCGCTTCCTGATATCCGGCCTTAATCTAGCCCTCACTGGTGACGCGCAGACCGCCCGGCTGAACGTCAGCGGCTCGCTCGACAGCGCAACTCTTCCGCAGGCCGATATCGGCAACGTGAAGCTGACGGCAAAGAGCGACTCCTTCAACCTCGCCTCCCGCTCCGGCAGCGTCCAGCTGCGCCTCGTAGCCGGGGACGCGACCTTTGCCGAACCGAATCTCAATCGTGCAGTCCAAGGGCCTATCACGATCGCCTCGCCGCTCCAGATTTCGCCCGGCGGCATCGGTTTCAACGGCACCACTGTCGAAAGCGCCAATATCAACGGCAGCCTCAACGGCTCCTACCGGCTGGCGGACCGCGCGCTGACCGGCAATGTGAAGGTGATCATCGAACCGACGGCCCTGCCGGCCGCGGCAACGAGCAGGTTCGACCAGCCGATCTCCCTCGAAAGCCAGGTGACCGGCACCATCCCGTCGAGATTCGCGCTGTCCAACCTCGTCCTGAAATCCGGCACGCTTGAAGCCGCCGGCAATGTCGCGCTTGATGGCACGATGCTCAACGCTGATCTTTCAGGTCGGCTGCCCGATATCGGTAAGCTGGTTGCGGGCGCGAGCGGCGGAGCGGGTTATGCGCTGAGGGTCGGAGGCGAACTGCCGGCGGTCTCAGTGACCGCCAATGTCAAAACTCCCAGCCTTGAAATAGCCGATCGGCGGTTCGTCAACCTCAATATCGATCTGTCGGGTATCGCCGATCCCAAGGCGCCGCAGGGGAAGTTTGCGGCGACCGGCACGATCGACGGCCAACCGATCGGCATCAACGGCGACATCCGCTCTGCGAACGGCAGGACGACCATTCCCGCACTGACCGCCGATATCGGCGGCAACCGCCTGACCGGCAATCTGGAGCTTTCACCCTCACTGACGCCCTCGGGCGCGTTGACCTTCGATTTCCCCAGGATCGGCCTGCTGGCAGCCCTCGGCGGACAGAAAGCCGAAGGAGATCTCAAGGGTTCAATCGGGATCGACAGCGACGGCGGCAGGATTGCGGTCAAGCTCATTGCATCAGGCGCCTCGATCCGCCGCGATACGCTTGCGATCGTCAAGCCGGATATCGACCTCACGGTCAGCGATCTCAGCGCCCTTGCGGCAAATGGCACGGTCCGTGCCGAAGAGCTGGCTGCCGGCGCAAACAAGCTTGGCGGACTGTCGCTCAGCTTTTCCAAGCAGCAGGACCGGACCGACTTCGATCTTGATGCGACCTATGATGGCAATCCCGTACTGGCAGCCGGCGATATCGAGCCGGGGGGCGGCGCGGTCGATCTCAATCTCGATCGTTTTTCGGCCAGCCCCCGCAACATCAGTGTCGAGCTTGCCGCACCGACACAGGTCACAATCGGCGGCGGTGTCGCCAATCTGAATGGGATGACGGTTCGCACCGGCACCGGCACGGTAAGCGTTACGGGTACGGCCGGCGAGACGCTGAAGCTCGACGCCGTCATTAAGGAGCTGCCGGCGGCACTCGCCAATGGTTTCGTGCCGAATCTTTCGGCCGGCGGCACCATCTCGGGAACGGTTGCTGTGACGGGAACGCCGGCAGCACCCATCGCCGATTTCAAACTCGACTGGAAGGATGCGACGACAGGGCAGACCAAGGGCGCGGGCCTCGCACCGCTCGGCATCGTCGCCAGCGGCAAATTTGCCGACAAGAAGCTCGATTTCGATACGACGATCGGCGGGGCCGACGGCCTTTCACTCAAGGCTGCCGGCGACGTCGCGCTGGCTGATCCGACGGCACCGGTGTTCGATATCGACGCCGATATCCTTAATCTGCCTGCGCATGTCGCCAATGGTTTCGTTTCCGATCTCGCCGCCGAAGGCGCGATCACGGGGAAGGTGACCGCTTCCGGTTCCCCTAAGGCTCCGACCGCCAATTTTGATCTCGCCTGGAAAAGTGCTGCGACGAACCACACGAAGCGCGCCGGCCTCGCCGGTCTTGACGTGGCTGCCTCCGGCAAATTCGCGGACAACAAGCTCGATTTCGACGCTGCGGCCAGCGGCGCCGGCAACCTCTCGCTTAAAGCGAACGGCAACGTGGACATCACCGGAACGACGATCGGTGCGGTTAGGGTTGACGCAACGCTGACCAATATCCCCGCGGCTATTGCCAACAGCTTCGTCCCCGATCTTGCAGCGGAAGGCGCGCTCTCCGGAACGGTCGCGGTCAGCGGATCGCTTGCAGCTCCGACCGCCGATTTCGATCTCCATTGGCAAAACGCCGCAACGAGCCACACGAAGCGCGCCGGCCTCGCCGGCCTCGGCGTCACCGCGTCCGGAAACTTCGCCGACAACAAGCTCGATTTCGACGCCGCCGTCGCCGGCGCCGACAGCCTCTCGCTCAAGGCGAACGGCAATCTCGCCATTACCGGCACGGCAATCAGCACCGTCGCGGCCGATGCGACGCTCTCAGATATCCCGGCAAGCCTCGCAAACGGCTTCGTCGCCGGTCTTGCCGCCGAGGGGGCCGTCTCCGGCAAGGTCTCGGCTGCGGGTTCGCTGTCCGCGCCGACTGCCAATTTTGACCTTAACTGGAAAGACGCTGCGACGAGCCATACGAAGCGTGCCGGCCTTGCCGCTCTCGGCATAACCGCGGCGGGGAAATTTATCGATAACAAGCTGGATTTCAACGCGGCAGCCAGTGGCGATCAAGGTCTCTCGTTAAATGCCATCGGCAATGTCGCTCTCGCCGGTACGGCAATCGACAGCGTGAAGGTCGATGCCGAAGTCGCCAAGCTTCCGGCTGCTCTCGCCAACGCCTTCGTCCCCGATCTGGCAGCCGGTGGCACCATATCAGGCACAGTGTCTGCGGCCGGAACACCCGCTGCGCCGCAGGCCGATTTCAAACTCTCCTGGACGGATGCCGCAACCAGCCACACCAGAAGCGCGCACCTTTCGGGCCTCGCGCTTGTCGCATCGGGGCATCTGGCCGACAACAAGCTCGACTTCAACGCCAATCTCGGCGGCCAGGACGGCCTCTCGCTAAATGCCGTAGGCAATGTCGCGATATCGGGCGTCTCGGTCCGCAACCTTGACGTCAAAGCTGATCTCGCCAATCTGCCCGCAGCCCTTGCCAACGGCTTTGTTCCGGGTCTTGGCGCGGAGGGCATGGTGTCGGGAACGGCATCCGCCTCGGGGGCGCTTCCCAAGCCCGCCGTCGATTTCAAGCTCGATTGGAAGAATGCCTCCACCGCCCAGACCAGAAGCAGCGGCTTGTCAGGCTTGAGTGCCGCGGCCTCCGGTAAGTTCGCCAATGACAGGGTCGACTTCGATGCCAGTCTTGCCGGCAAGGACGGCGTGGTGGCCAAGGCGACGGGTGGGGCCGTGATTGCCGGAAACGCCATCCGGGACCTCTCGGTCAATGCCGATATTCCCGCGCTGCCGGCCAGTATCGCCAATGCCTTTGTTCCCGGCCTCGGTGCCGAAGGCACTCTGTCGGCAAGCGCCCAGACTTCGGGAACGCCGGCAGACCCTATCGTCGATTTCAAGCTGAACTGGAAAGATGCCGCGACCAGCCACACCAAGGCCGCCGGCCTCTCCCGCCTTGCCTTGGCGGCGACGGGAAAATATGCCGGCGACCGGCTGGATTTCGATGCCGACCTCAGCGGCAGCGGCGGCATTTCGCTGAAAGCCGCCGGTAATCTTTCCATTGCAGGCACAACGATCCGATCGATCGATGTCACCGCGAACGCGGCCAATGTCCCGGCCGCCATCGCCAACGGTTTTGTACCTGGCATCGGAGCCGAAGGCACGATCTCGGCGACGGCCAAGGCGACAGGCGCGCTGTCCTCGCCCGTCGTCGACTTCAAGGTTGACTGGAAGAATGCCGCGACCAGCCAGACGAAAGGCGCCGGCCTGGCGCCACTCAGCGTCGGAGCATCCGGCAAGCTCGCCGGCGGCAGGCTGACGCTCGACACCAGCCTTGCCGGTGACGCCGGCATGTCGCTGAAGGGCGGCGGCAGCGTGGTGATATCGGGCAACCGCGCCATCGACATGCGCTTCAACGGCAATGTTCCCTTCGCCGTGCTTGGTGCCCCGCTCGCGCAGCAAGGCTTCGTCGCCGACGGCGTCGCCAAGGTTGATCTTGAGATTGGCGGAACGGCCGCAGCCCCCGTCATCAACGGCACTGTCTCGACATCAGGCGCAAAGCTCGTCGACGTCAGGCGCAATCTTGCCGTCAACAATCTCGCAGCCACCGTCACCTTCAATGGTAAGCAAGCCGTCATATCGCGCCTCAACGGCAATCTTGGCGGCGGCGGCACCATTTCAGTAAGCGGCACCATCGGCATCCAGCCGGCCGGTGGTTTCCCCGCCGACATTTCGATCAAGCTCGACAAGGCGGTCTATGTCGACGGAACGCTTGTCGTCTCGACAGTTAACGGGACACTCGGCCTGCGCGGGCCGATCATGAGTGCGACGCTGAGCGGCAGATTACGGCTGGACAAGACCTCGATCACCGTCCCGGAAAAATTGCCGACCTCCCTCAGCCAAATCGACATCCGGCATAAGAATGCACCGCGGGCAGTGCTTGCGCAGCTTCGCGATGAAGGCGAGCGAAAGCCGGGCGAGAAATCCTCCGTTTTGACGCTCGACCTCGAAATCGATGCGCCCTCGCAGATCTTCGTGCGCGGCCGCGGCATCGATGCCGAGCTTGGAGGCCGCGTGACGATCCGCGGAACGGCGGCAGCACCCATAGTCACCGGCGGCTTTACGATGCGCCGCGGCCGGCTGACCATTCTCAATCGTCGCCTCAATTTCTCCGACAAGAGCAAAATCACCTTCGCCGGTGACCTGACGCCGGCGCTCGACATGGAAGCGACCTCCACCTCCGGCACGACGACCCTGACGGTCGATGTCTCAGGCCTTGCTACCGATCCTTCGATCACCTTCTCCTCCTCGCCGCAACTGCCGCAGGACGAGGTGCTGGCGCAGTTGATCTTCGGCCAGTCGATGTCGAAGCTCTCGCCGGTGCAGATAGCCCAGCTCGCCGATGCCGTCAGCCAGCTGGCCGGCAACCGCTCCACATCGCTTTTCGAAGGCCTGCGCAACCAGCTCGGCGTCGACGATTTCGACGTCAGCACCGACGAGAAGGGCCAGACGAGTGTCAGCGTCGGCCGCTACCTCAACGATCGCACGTATTTCGAACTGCAGCAGGGTGGCTCGGCCGGCGCCAAGGCAATTATCAATCTCGACGTCGGCCGCGGCGTGAAGTTGCGGGGAGCCGCTGGCGGTAACGGCGCCGGCGAAGCAGGCATCGTCTATGAACGGGAATATTAAAGCGGCTTAAAAGCCCGTCTTGCTCGTTTTGAGCAGAATGTTGGTCTCGGTCGAATTGATGCCGTTGATCAACCTGATTCGGCGCAACGTCTCGTCAAAGGAGGCAAGGTCGCGATCCTCCAGCTCGGCGACGAAGTCCCATTTGCCATTGGTGCTGTGAAGCGCGCGCACCTGCGGCAGCCCCCTGAGCTGGTCGGCCACCCTGTCTGCGAGCTTGCCGAGCACCTCGATCATGACGATGGCGCGCACACCGGCGGACCGCGTCTCGTGACCGGTGCGGATGGTGAAGCCGACGATGGTGCCGCTGGCGACCAGCCGGTCGATACGGGCAGCGATCGTTGCCCGCGATGCACCGGTCATTGCCGCCAGCGAGGAGATGGACATGCGAGCATTGTGGCGAAGCGCACTCAGAAGTTCCGTATCGAGATCGTCCACGTCGAACACTTTGTCAAAATAGCTTTATCAATCTGCGCAATCATAACCCATTTCTGACACTTTTCCATCTTTTTGCCGCCGGCCCTTTATCCCAATATCGGCCGAAACAGGCCTCAACACGGAGCCCTCGAATGAATGCGCAATCGCGACCTGTCACCCTCATCGGCGCACCTTTGGAAGAAGGCTCCGGTCGCCGAGGTGCCGCCATGGGCCCCGCGGCGTTGCGGATTGCCGGCGTCGACCAGACGCTGATCGATCTCGGCCACGACGTTGCCGATATCGGCGATCTCTGCATCGTGCCGGCTATGGATCTGCCGAATCACCCGAAAGCCCACAATCTTAGAATCGTCGGTGCCTTTACGCGGGCGTTGGAAAGCAGCGTCTATGACGTCGCCGCTTCAGGCCGCTTTCCGCTGATTCTTGGCGGCGATCACAGCCTGTCGATGGGCAGCGTCTCCGGCATGGCACGCTATGCCGCCAGCAAGGGACGCCCGCTCTTCGTGCTCTGGCTCGATGCCCATGCCGATTTCAACTCTCCGGCGACGTCGCCCTCCGGCAATATTCACGGCATGCCCGTCGCCTTCTTCTGCGGCGAGGCGGAGTTCGCCGAAATTCTTCCGAAGGACCGTCCCTTCGTCGATCCGAGGAACGTCTTCCAGGTCGGCATTCGCTCAGTCGATGCGCGCGAGCGCGAAGAAATTCACGAACACGGCGTCAACGTCTTCGATATGCGCGCGATAGACGAGCAGGGCATCGGCGCCATCATGCGGGAGATTCTCGACGCCGTCGCCAGGACCAATGGCCTGCTGCATGTCAGCCTCGATGTCGATTTTCTCGATCCCGACATCGCCCCCGGCGTCGGTACGACGGTGCCCGGCGGTGCAACCTTCCGCGAGGCGCATCTTGTCATGGAAATGCTTTCGGACAGCGGCCTCGTTTCGTCGCTCGATCTTGTCGAACTCAATCCGTTTCTCGATGATCGCGGCAAGAGCGCCCGCATACTGGTGGAACTGACGGCAAGCCTGTTCGGCCGCCGCATCTTCGATCGTCCGACACGCGCCGCATAGACAAGGCTGAGGGAGCAGCGCCATGAACACTTCGGAAAAACTGATCGCGACGGAACAGCGGCTCGGCGCCAACAATTATAAGCCGCTCGATGTGGTGCTCACACGCGGCGAAGGCGTGTATGTCTGGGATACGGACGGCAATCGTTATCTCGATTGTCTCTCCGCCTATTCCGCAGTCAATCAGGGCCACTGCCATCCGAAGATCCTTGCCGCCATGGTCGAGCAGGCGGGGCGGTTGACGCTCACCTCTCGAGCCTTCCGCAACGACCAGCTCGCTCATCTCTACGAAGAGCTCGCGGCGCTGACCGGTTCGCACAAGATCCTGCCGATGAACTCCGGCGCCGAAGCCGTGGAAACCGCCATCAAGGCGGTGCGCAAATGGGGATACGAGGTCAAGGGCGTGCCGGAGGGGAAGGCGGAGATCATCGTCTGCGCCGACAATTTCCATGGCCGCACGCTGAGCATCATCAGTTTCTCCACTGACCCCGACGCTCGCACCGGCTTCGGACCCTATACACCGGGCTTCCGCATCATTCCCTTCGGCGATGCCGAGGCATTCGAGGCCGCGATCAACGGCAATACCGTGGCGGCTCTGATCGAGCCGATCCAGGGCGAAGCCGGCGTCATCATCCCTGCGGCCGGTTATTTCACCCGCATCCGGGAGCTCTGCACCGCAAACAACATCACCCTGATCCTCGATGAGATCCAGACCGGCCTCGGCCGCACCGGCAAGCTGCTGGCCGAAGAACACGAAGGTATCGAGGCCGATGTGACGCTGATCGGCAAGGCGCTGTCCGGCGGGTTCTATCCCGTATCGGCTGTGCTTTCGAATTCCGAGGTGCTCGGCGTGCTGAAACCCGGCCAACACGGCTCGACCTTCGGCGGTAATCCGCTCGCCTGTGCGGTGGCGCGCACGGCCCTCAAGGTGCTGGTGGAGGAGGGCATGATCGAGAACGCCGCCGTCATGGGCGACTATTTCCTCGAAGGCTTGAGGTCGATCCGCTCCAACATCGTCAGAGACGTGCGTGGCCGTGGCCTGATGATGGCGATCGAGCTGGAACCCGAAGCCGGCGGCGCACGGCAATATTGCCATGCGCTGAAGGAGCGCGGCCTTCTCGCAAAGGATACCCACGACCACACGATTCGCCTCGCTCCGCCACTTGTTATAACGAGGGAGCAGGTCGATTGGGCCGTCTCGCAGATTGAAAAGACCATCAGTTGAAGTAGATCAAGGCCGAAAACCTTCGCAATCCCGTTCCCGATTTAGATTTGGGCAACACTCTTCCGTTAATGTCGTCGCTAGCCGTAACGATGCTTTGAGTATGCAAAGACATCGCGGGTGTGAAGGCAAAGCTCGTCGGCGCCAATGGTGGCGCACCGCTTCTGCTTTGACTTACGACAGTTGGGAAGAATTCTAATGGCCACGATCAATTCCACTAGCTTCAGCGGCGATACGCTCGAGATCATTGCCTTCCGCCTGCATGATCAGGAATTCTGCGTCAAGACCACGACCATACGCGAAATCCGCGGCTGGGCGCCTTCGACCCCGATCCCGCATTCGCCGGCCGATGTCATAGGTGTCATGAACCTGCGCGGTTCGGTCATCCCGATCATCGATCTCGCCTATAAGCTCGGCATGAAGAGCACGGTCGCCAACGAACGCAGCGCCATCGTGGTGGCTGAAGTGCATAGCATGGTCATCGGCATGCTCGTCGACCGCGTCTCGGATATTCTCACCATCTCCTCGAGCCAGGTTCAGCCGGTGCCTGAAGTAACCGCCTCCTTCGACCGCGCTTTCTGCGAAGGCATCATCGCGTCGGAAAACGGCATGATCTGCTTCCTGAACCTCGCCAAGATGTTCAAGGAAAACGAGACAGATGAGCTGGCGGCCTGACCTGTCAGAACAATTGGGACTTGAAAAACCGCCGCTCTCCGGCGGTTTTATATTGCCCGTTACAGCCGATCTGAGCTTGCGGCAGCCACTATACTCAAACGTTAGTGATAGCTTCTATACGCAATTTTAACTATGCTTCAGCACTATGGTTTACGAAGCCTACGGATGACACGTTTCCGGTCCACGGAATGCCCCGCTTCGCTTCTATCAGGCCGGAGCAGCGGGAGCTGTGGACTTCAGAGGGACGGGAATGTTTGGTCTATCCTCCGATTCGAAATACATTCTTGACGCCATCTCCAAATCGCAGGCGATCATCGAATTCGATCTCAAGGGAAATATCCTTGCGGCCAACGAAAACTTCTGCGCTGCGCTTGGTTATGGCCTGAGCGAGATCCTCGGCAAGCATCACAGCATGTTCTGCGAGCCCGCCTACACGGCAACGGATACCTACCGCGAGTTCTGGGCGCGGCTCGGACGCGGCGAATATGACGCTGGTGCCTACAAGCGCTTCGCCAAGGGCAACAGGGAAATTTGGATCCAGGCTTCCTACAATCCTGTTTTGAAGGGCGGAAAGCCGTTCAAGATCGTGAAATTCGCAGCCGATATCACCGCTGTGAAAAGAAAGGCGGTCGAGGATGCCGGCAAACTGGAGGCGATCTCACGCTCGCAGGCGGTAATCGAATTCACGCCGACAGGCGAGATTCTGACCGCCAACGACAATTTCTGCAGCGCCATGGGCTACTCGCTCGCCGACATCGCCGGCAAGCACCACAGCATGTTCTGCGATCCCGCCTACGCTCGCACCGAGGACTACGCCAATTTCTGGAAGCGGCTGGCGCGCGGCGAATTCATTGCCAACGAATTTGTCCGGTTCGGCAAGGGCGGCCGGCAAATCCTGGATACAGGCGGCCTATAATCCGATCCTCGATGCAAACGGCAAAGTCTACAAGGTAGTAAAGTTTGCTACCGACGTCACGGAGCGGATGAGCGCCATTGCCCTGCTCGGCACCGCCATGCGCGATCTCTCCGAGGGCAATCTCACACGGACGGTGGATACGTCTTTTGTTCCGTCGATGGAGCAGTTGCGTCACGATTTCAACACGGCGATCAGCGACCTCGCCCGAACCATGAAGACGATCGGCGAAAACGCCAATGCGATTGCCGCCGGCTCGCGCGAAATCGGTGCATCAGCCGACACCTTCTCCAAGAGGACGGAACAGCAGGCTGCTTCGATCGAAGAGACGGCGGCCGCGCTGGAGGAGATTACCACGACGGTCAATGATTCCAGCCGTCGTGCCGAGGAAGCCGGCCGGCTCGTCACCAAGACGAAGCAAGGCGCTGAGCAATCCGGCGTCGTCGTCCGCAATGCCGTCGCGGCCATGGATCAGATCGAACAGTCCTCTCGCGAGATCAACAACATCATCGGCGTCATCGACGACATTGCCTTCCAGACCAATCTCCTGGCGCTGAATGCCGGCGTAGAGGCGGCGCGCGCCGGGGAAGCCGGCAAGGGTTTCGCCGTCGTTGCCCAGGAGGTTCGCGAGCTCGCCCAGCGCTCCGCCAAAGCGGCCAAGGAGATCAAAGCACTGATCAATACATCGAGCGAGCTCGTCAGAAATGGCGTCGGTCTCGTGGGCCAGACCGGACAGGCGCTTGAGGAAATCGTCGCGCAGGTCGGCGACATCGATGGCAATGTCGAAGCGATCGTCAGAGCAACGAAGGAACAGGCGATTGGCCTCAAGGAAATAAACCAGGCGGTCAATACCATGGACCAGGCGACGCAGCAGAACGCGGCGATGGTCGAGGAAAGCACCGCTGCCAGCCACAGCCTTGCCAGGGAAGCCGAAACGCTGCGCGTCCTGCTGGCGAAGTTCCGCCTCCCGGGTCAGGCCCAGGCCTTCAGCAAGCCCGAGCCAAGGCCGATGGGTTCGCCGGCCCTCCACCTCGTCGCACGGGTAGCAAAGACCCATGCCGCTGCCGCAGCAAATTCGCAGAGCTGGGAAGAGTTCTGATTCCGCCACCTTCCCTTCAGCCGGACGGAAACGCGCCGCCTCGAAGCCGGCGCGTTCGAGTGCTTATCCGAAGAGAGCGAAAGTCGCCTTAAGCGTCACCCAGACGCCCCAGAGCAGCGGAATGCCAACGACGGCCCAGGCGAGCATCGCCTTGGAATCCAGCCCGCCTGTGCCGATGCCGAAGGAGCCTGTCGGCCCGGCATTGACGGCCGCCGATTTCGCCTGCAGCGCAGCGACCTCATCATCCGACATGAACCATTTGTCCGGAAGCGGCCTGACCAACGCATTGGCGATGAGGCCGAGCGCCAGCATGCCGGCGAGGATATACATGGTCCCGGTATAAAGTGTCGGCCCGGGTGCGACGCCGGCGGCGATCTGGGCTTCGCGGATATAGTTCACGACGACAGGTCCGACGATGCCCGCCGTTGCCCAGGCCGTCAGCAGCCGGCCGTGGATGGCGCCGACGAATTGGGTGCCAAAGATATCGGCAAGATAGGCCGGGATCGTTGCGAAGCCGCCGCCATACATCGACAGGATGATCCCAAAGGAGAGAACGAACAGCGCCTTGTTGCCCATGCCGGCGAAGGTCGGCGCCAGCGCATAGAGCGCGATGCCGATGATGAAGAAGCTGTAATAGGTATTCTTGCGGCCGATCTTGTCCGACAATGACGCCCAGAAGAACCGTCCGCCGATGTTGAAGAGCGAAAGAAGCCCGGCGAAGCCGGCGGCGATCGTGGCGATCGATGCCTTATGCCCGGCGTCGAGCTGCGCGAAGGCAACATCCGGCAAGCCGATCAACGAACCGGCGAAGATTTCCTGCAGCATCGGCGAGGCCATGCCGAGAACACCGATGCCAGCCGAGACGTTGAGGCAAAGCACGGCCCAGATCAGCCAGAACTGCTTGGTCTTGTGGGCGTTGCGCAGATGCACGTGCTTGGTTGTGATCATGGTGCTTTTGGCCGCCGGCGGCGTCCAACCATCAGGGCGCCAGCCGGTCGGCGGAATGCGATAGCCGAAGGCGCCGCCCATCATGAAGGCGAAGTAGATCGCCGCCATGACGATGAAGGTCTGCCAGACGCCGACCGACGTGTCGGTCTTGAAGGCATTCATCAGCAGATTGGCAAGCGGAGCACCGATCATCGCGCCGCCGCCGAAGCCCATGATCGCCATGCCGGTTGCCATGCCGCGCCGGTCGGGAAACCACTTGATCAGCGTCGAGACGGGCGAGATGTAGCCGAGGCCGAGACCAATGCCGCCAATGACGCCGGCGCCGAGCCACATCAACCAGAGCTGATGAGTAATGACGCCGAAGGCGGCAAGCACGATGCCGCCGCACCAGCAGCAGGCGGAAACGACGCCGGCCTTGCGCGGGCCGGCCCTTTCCAGCCAGCCGCCCCAGATCGCGGCGGACGAGCCGAGCAGAACGAAGAACAGCGTATAGATCCAGCCGAGATCAGCAATGCGCCAGTCGCAGGTCGTGGTGAAGAGCGCGGAGGCGAGCGTCAGGTCCGGGCAAGCCGTCGAGGCGGTGATCCCGAGCGACTTGGAAAGCGGCAGCCAGAACACACTGAAGCCATAGGCCATGCCAATGCAGAGATGGATCGCAAGCGCCGCCGGCGGCACCAGCCACCTGTTGAAACCAGGCCTTGCGATAATCCTTTCGCGATCAAGCAGGCCCGAGCCCGCCAACGCTCCGTCCGTACGTGTTTCCGCTGCAGTCATGAACAACTCCTCCTTGTTTCAGACCTCGCTATAAAATCCAGTGCCGCCCGTCTTTTCAGACGCGCCAAGGACACTGTGACATTTTGGATTGCTGCATCATCTCATCCTTAAATCGATTAATTAATCAGCGGCGTTTGTGCAGGCAGTGAACTGCTGCCTCCTCGCGCACGGCACCTCTTATGATTACCGGACCTGGTTCGTTTTCGCTTCCGGCTTGCGGATCATGGGAGCGGCCTGAAGCACCAGAGCATCCAGACCGTTTTCCTCCTTTTCGAGAATTTCGAATAATTGCCGCCGCATGCGCGGCTCCCAGAACTTATTGATGTGCAAGGCGACCCCTTGCGCAGCCTCGCTTTCCGGTTGGCTTTTGAAAAAGGTGGCGATCTGGTTTGCCATGTAGACAAGCTTGGTCTTGGTATCATGCGACATCGGCGATGCTTCCGGGCGAGATGCGGTGCGGGTGTGTGAAAATCTCGAAATCCTCCCCGCGCACCAGCGCGACGAGCGTCATGCCTGCCTCTTCGGCCGTGCGGATCGCGAGGGCCGTCGGCGCTGAAATGGCGATGAGCACGGGGCTGCCGAGGATCGCCGCCTTCTGCACCATCTCGACCGACAGCCGGCTGGTCACGACGACTGCACCGTTTCCGCCGCTTTCGCCGGCGCGGATGACGGCGCCGCAAAGTTTGTCCAGCGCGTTGTGCCGGCCGACATCTTCACGGACCGCAATGAGCCCGCTGCCGGGAAGGTAGAATCCAGCGCCATGTACGGCCCGCGTCTCCCGATGCAGCGGCTGCGCCTCGTTCAAAAGCGAAACGGCCCGAACGATATCCGCATGAGACAGGGTCAACGCCGATGTGGAGACATCGGGCACCGGCCGCACTGCCTGTTCGATCGATTCGATGCCGCAGAGCCCGCAGCCGACCGGCCCGGCCATGCTGCGGCGGCGCGCCCGCAACCGATCGGCGACGTCGTCGGCAAGGCTGACCTGAACGTCGATGCCCTGCTCGCCCTCAAGTATCTCAATGGCTGTTATTTCCACCGGCTTGGCGATAATCCCTTCGGTCAGGCTGAAGCCGACGGCGAAATCCTCAAGATCCGCGGGTGTCGCCATCATCACCGCATGCGAGCTGCCGCCATAGGAAAAGGCGATCGGCACTTCCTCCGGCACAATACGAGAACCGCTCTGCATGATGCCGTTGCGTCGGGCGGTTTCGGGAGCACGGGCGGTCGTGGAGAAAGTCATGCCGCACGCTCCCTCTTCGGCAACACCAAACCGCCTCGCATCGTCACTCCGCCGCTTCCAGCTTGCCGGCGATGCGGCGTGATTGCCGTGCCTGCTCGTCGTATTCGAGTTGCCACTCGCTCGGCCCGTTGGAGGGCGAGACCTGCACCGCCGTCACCTTGTATTCCGGGCAGTTGGTCGCCCAGTCGGAAAAGTCGGTGGTGATGACGTTGGCCTGCGTATTCGGGTGATGGAAGGTCGTATAGACGACGCCCGGCGCGACGCGCTCGGTGATCAGCGCCCGGAGCGTGGTGTCGCCGGAGCGGCTGGCGAGCTTCACTAAATCGCCATCGCGGATGCCGCGCTGTTCGGCATCGTGCGGATGGATCTCCAGCCGGTCTTCCGCGTGCCAGACGAGGTTCTCGGTCCGGCGTGTCTGCGCTCCGACATTATACTGGCTGAGAATGCGGCCGGTGGTGAGCAGCAGCGGGAAGCGCGGGCCGGTGCGCTCGTCGGTCGCCACATATTCAGTGCGGATGAACTTGCCCTTGCCGCGGACGAAACCGTTGACATGCATGATCGGCGAGCCGAGTGGGTTCTTCTCGTTGCAGGGCCACTGCACCGAGCCCATCTTCTCCAGGTAATCGTAGGAAACAAGCGCGAAACTCGGCGTTGTCGCGGCGATCTCGTCCATGATCTCCGACGGATGGGCGTAATTCCAGTCGAGCCCCATGGTCTGGGCAAGCTTCTGCGTCACCTCCCAGTCGCCATAGCCGTTGCGCGGCGTCATCACCTTGCGAACGCGGTTGATGCGCCGCTCGGCATTGGTAAACGTGCCGTCCTTCTCGAGGAAGGTCGAGCCCGGCAGAAAGACATGGGCGTAGTTGGCGGTCTCGTTGAGGAACAGGTCCTGCACGACGACGCATTCCATTGCGGCAAGCCCGGCCGCGACGTGTTTCGTATCGGGATCGGATTGGAGGATATCCTCCCCCTGAATATAGATGCCCTTGAACGAACCGTCGACCGCTGCGTCCAGCATGTTCGGAATACGCAAGCCCGGCTCGTTGTTGAGCTTTACACCCCAGAGCTTCTCGAAAATATCGCGCGTCGCATCGTCGGAAATATGCCGGTAACCGGGCAACTCGTGCGGGAAAGAGCCCATGTCGCAGGAGCCCTGCACATTGTTCTGGCCGCGCAACGGGTTCACGCCGACACCGGGACGGCCGATATTGCCTGTTGCCATCGCCAGGTTGGCGATCGCGATGACGGTGGTCGAACCCTGGCTGTGTTCGGTGACACCGAGGCCGTAGTAGATCGCGCCGTTGCCGCCCGTGGCATAGAGCCTTGCTGCACCGCGCAGATCCGCGGCCGGCACACCGGTGAAAATCTCCGTCTCTTCCGGACTATGCTGCGGTTCGGCGACGAAAGCCGCCCAATCCTCGAACTCCGACCAGTCGCAGCGCTCGCGGATGAATGTCTCGTCATAGAGCCCTTCGCTGACGATTACATGGGCCAGCGCCGTCATGACCGCGACATTGGTGCCCGGTTTCAGCGGCAGGTGGTAGGAAGCCTCGACATGTGGCGACCGGACGATATCTGTACGGCGGGGATCAATGACGATGAGCTTCGCCCCCTGGCGCAGCCGCTTCTTCAGTCGCGAGGCAAACACCGGATGGCCATCGGTCGGGTTTGCGCCGATGATTACGACAACATCCGAATGTTCGACGCTGTCGAAATCCTGTGTGCCGGCCGAGGTCCCGAATGTCTGGCCGAGACCGTAACCGGTCGGCGAATGGCAGACGCGGGCGCATGTATCGACATTGTTGTTGCCGAAACCGGCGCGGACCAGCTTCTGCACCAGATAGGTTTCCTCATTGGTGCAGCGTGAGGAGGTGATGCCGCCGATCGAGTCGCGGCCATATTGATACTGGATGCGGCGGAACTCCGACGCCACATGCGCGAAGGCCTCGTCCCAGCTTACCTCCCGCCAGGGATCGCTGACCTTTTCACGGATCATCGGGTTGAGAACACGGTCCTTATGCGTGGAATAGCCGTAGGCGAAGCGGCCTTTGACGCAGGAATGCCCGCGATTGGCCTGTCCGTCCTTCCACGGCACCATGCGCACCAGTTCCTCGCCGCGCATCTCCGCCTTGAAGGAGCAGCCGACGCCGCAATAGGCGCAGGTGGTGACGGCCGAGTGCTCTGGCTGGCCGATCTCGATCACAGATTTCTCCGTGAGCGTCGCCGTCGGACAGGCCTGAACGCAGGCGCCGCAGGAGACGCATTCGGAATCCATGAAACTCTCATGCATGCCGGGTGAGACGCGGGAGCCGAAACCCCGCCCTTCGATTGTCAGCGCGAAGGTGCCCTGCACTTCCTCGCAGGCGCGCACGCAAAGCGAACAGACGATGCATTTGGAGGGATCGTAAGTGAAATAGGGGTTGGACGCGTCCTTCGGCATCCATTTCAGATTGATATCGCCGTTGTTGCGCGCTTTGACGTGGTTGTCACCCTCATAGCCGTAGCGTACGTCGCGCAACCCGACGGCACCCGCCATGTCCTGCAATTGGCAGTCGCCATTGGCGGCGCAGGTGAGACAGTCGAGCGGATGGTCGGAGATATAGAGTTCCATTACACCGCGGCGAATGTCCTTCAATCGCCCCGTCTGCGTGTGCACCACCATGTTTGCCGCCACCGGCGTCGTGCAGGAGGCTGGAGTGCCGGCGCGGCCCTCGATCTCGACGAGGCAGAGCCGGCAGGAGCCGAAGGCATCGACCATGTCGGTGGCGCAGAGCTTCGGCACCTCGATGCCGGCTTCCATCGATGCGCGCATGATCGAGGTGCCCTCCGGCACGCTGATCTGCTGCCCATCAATGGTGAGCGTTACCATGGTTTCGGATTTCGAAGCGGGAGTGCCGTAGTCGATTTCATGGATGAGAGACATGGTCGGCCTCCTGTACGGAAACGGAATTGAGCAAGTCAGGGCGTGCAGATGTAACTTGGAAGGTCATCACTCGGCCGCCTCCACTATCGGCGCCGGCGAAAAATCCTCCGGGAAATGCGTCATGGCGCTCATGACGGGATAGGGTGTGAAGCCGCCGAGCGCGCAGAGCGAGCCGAATTTCATCGTGTTGCAAAGGTCGGCAAGCAACACCCGGTTCTTCTCCGGCTCGATACCGTGCGCAATCTTGTCTACCGTCTCCACGCCGCGTGTCGAGCCGATGCGGCAGGGCGTGCACTTGCCGCAGCTTT
This sequence comes from Rhizobium bangladeshense, assembly GCF_017357245.1. NCBI lineage: Bacteria > Pseudomonadati > Pseudomonadota > Alphaproteobacteria > Hyphomicrobiales > Rhizobiaceae > Rhizobium > Rhizobium bangladeshense. The sequence goes on from NZ_CP071612.1 coordinate 4,077,544, forward strand.
CGACCGCGCAGAATTCCATGGCGAAACGCGCCTGTTTCAGCATATCAGCCGTATCGTCGAAGACGACGATGCCGGCGTGGCCGATAAGTCCGTCCTTGGCGGCGAAGGCTTCGTAATCGAACGGCGTGTCGAACAGCGCCCGCGGGAAATAGGCTCCGAGCGGCCCGCCGACCTGAACCGCCTTGACCGGTCGGCCGGTCCTCGTACCGCCGCCTATCCTGTCGACGATATCGCCGAGCGAAAGACCGAAGGCGGTTTCATAGAGTCCGGCGTATCGGACATTGCCGGCGATTTGAAGCGGAATGGTGCCGCGCGAGCGCCCCATGCCGAAATCGCGGTAGAAGGCAGCACCCTTCTCCATGATCACAGGCACGGAGGCGAGCGAAATCACATTGTTGATGACGGTCGGACAGTCAAACAGCCCCTTATGCGCCGGCAGCGGCGGCTTGGCGCGCACGACACCGCGCTTGCCTTCGAGACTGTTCAGCAAAGCGGTCTCTTCACCGCAGACATAGGCGCCGGCCCCGGTACGCACCTCAATATCGAAGCCGCGGCCCGAGCCAAGCACAGACGGGCCGAGAATCCCGGCCTGCCGGGCAATGCCGATGGCCTCGCTCATCACCGCGATCGCGTGCGGATATTCCGAACGCGTATAGATGAAGCCCTTCGTGGCTCCGGTGGCAAGGCCTGAAATCGCCATGCCTTCGATCAGCACGAAGGGATCGCCCTCCATGATCATGCGATCGGCAAAGGTGCCGCTATCGCCCTCATCGGCGTTGCAAACAATATATTTGCGCTCGCCGGCGGCATCGAGAACGGTTTTCCACTTGATGCCTGTAGGAAAGCCCGCACCGCCGCGTCCGCGCAGGCCGGAATCTGTGACTTCCTTGACAATATCGACCGATCTCATCGAAACGGCGCGGCGGAGGCCGGCAAGGCCGCCATGCGCCTCGTAATCGCCGAGCGAAAGGGGATCGATGATGCCACAACGGGCGAAGGTCAGGCGGGTCTGTTCCTTGAGGAACGGGAGGTCTTCAACCTCCCCGAGACAGAGCGGATGATCGCCCCCGTTCAGCATTTCCGCATCAAGCAGGGCAGGCACATCTCTTGCCTTCACCGGCCCGTAGCCGATGCGCTTGCCGGCGACTTCAACTTCGACAAGTGGTTCCAGCCAGAACATTCCGCGCGAGCCGTTGCGCACGATCTCTGCATCGAGGCCGCGGGCGGCGATCTCCTGGGCAATCGCCTTTGCCACCTTTTCGGCTCCGAGCGCCAGCGCAGCGGCATCGCGCGGAACATAAATCTTGACTGTCATCGACGTGCCTCCGCAACGAGCTCCGCCGCCATCTGACCGTCTACCCGGCCATAAACCTCGCCGTCGAGCATCGCCGACGGGGCGCAGGCGCAGAGGCCGAGACAGTAGACCGGCTCCAGCGTTACGGCGCCGTCGGGGGTCGTCTGATGAAAATCGATCCCGAGCAACGTCTTGACGCGTTCAGCCAGCGCGTCGCCGCCCATCGACTGACAAGCCTCGGCGCGACACAGCTTCAGCACATGCCGGCCGGCGGGATGGTCGCGATAGTCGTGATAGAATGTCATCACCCCGTGCACTTCGGCGCGTGAGAGGTTCAGCTCCTCCGCGATCACAGGCACAGCTTCCTGCGGCACATAACCGAATTCTCGCTGAACCTCGTGCAGAATGGGAAGCAGCGGCCCCTCAAGGAAGCGAAGGTCCGCGACGATGGTACGCGTACGCGCTGCGATATCGCCTCCGGCGATATGAATGGTCATCAGGCAGCCCTCCCAGTGGCTTGCTCTTTCGGGATGGCCGACCTCCCCCAGCCGAGTGCCATCACCGAGACAGCATCTCAGGGAAGCCAATGACGATCAATAAAGCTGTCTTGTGGATTAATAGGTTTTTCCTATCAGAGTTCCTCATCCTGCACGAGCACTCTCGCTTCGTGCAACAAGGCCGATACGAGCGGGGTGAAGGGCTCGCGATAGGGTGCGACGAGGCCGACCAGATGGTGGGCCTCCGGCTCGACAATTGGAATCATCCGGATTTCAACCGGAAAACCAAAGGATTTGGCGACATTCCGCGGCATGATGCTCGCCCAGCGTCCGGTCCTGACATGTGAGAACAGCACGATCATCGAATTGGATTCGAGAGTCGGATGGACAGTGGCGCCTGCTTCCGTCAGGTGCCGATTGATGATGCGCCGGTTTTGCATATCGGCAGTCAATAGACAAAGCCGAAGATCGCCGACCTCCCGCCAGGTCACTTTGTCGCGATCGGACAGCGGGCTCCCTGCGGCCGTGATGAGGTTATAACGCTCGGCATAAAGGGGCACGGTCGTCACGCGGCCAAGCGGTTCGTTTTCGAGATAGGTGATGCCGGCGTCGATTTCGAGATTTTCGAGCATGCTGAGCACCTGCAGCGAGTTTCGCGAGACGATCGAGAAGGTCACTCCCGGATGTCGTTCCTGAAAGGGCGTGGTGATGCGCGAAAGCATGGCGAGCGCGGTCGGAATGGCGGCGAGGCGAATGTGGCCGGAAAGACCGCGACGCGCTGCGCGCATCTCCTCGCGCATGGTGCGGGCATCGCCGACGATGCGCCGCGCCCATTCAAGCACGCGCTGCCCCTCCGGCGTCAGCCCTTGAAATCGTGAGCCGCGCTGCACCAGCATTACACCAAGCTGATCTTCAAGCTGCCTGATGGCGGCCGAGAGCGTCGGTTGGGATATCCCGCATTCCTCCGCGGCTCGGCCGAAGTGCTTTTCGTTGGCAAGGGCGATGAAAAATTCCAGCTTGTCGATCATCCGGTCTCCCGATCCGGCGTGGAACCATCCGGATCAGCCTATCTTCGACGCAGCAACCGTGCTCCGCAAGAGCGCGTACTAATTGTTTTCAGCAGCCGGAAAAAGATCGAACAGTGATTCTAGGAAGACAGCCACGCTGGCATTGCCGATACTGTAATAGACCAGCCTGCCCTGACGGCGCGTATTGACGAGGCCTTCGAGCCTCAAACGCGCGAGCTGCTGCGAGACCATCGCCTGCTGAATGCCGAGAATGTTTTCGATTTCTCCGACCGTCCGCTCCTCGGTGGCGAGTATGCAGAGGATCAGAAGCCGGGTCTGGTGTGCCAGCGCCTTCAGCAGATCGCTCGCCTCACGGGCGCTTCCAGCGAGTTTGTGCAGTTCCTGACCGGACATTCCCGGCACGGGTTTGGGCAATGGCATTCGACATCTCGGAAGGGAAGCGAAAAGGCGGATCAGCACAATAGCATATTCGCACACGCGAATTTGCCAAAAGTGATGAAATGTCAAAAAAGGTCTAACTAAATCAGCAGATAAGCTGGCCGCCGTTGATCTCGAGGACCTGGCCGGTAATGTACCCGGAGAGGGAGGGTGCCGCCAGGAACAGATAGGCCGGAGCGCAATCCTCCGCTGTGCCCAGCCGCTGCAAGGGAATGGACTTTCTCGTCTGCTCCAGCTTCTCGCGGGAGGAATAGCGCTCATGGAAATCCGTCTCGATCGTTCCGGGCGAGACGCAATTGACGCGGATGCCATCCGGCGCAAGTTCGCGGGCAAGCGCCTTGGAATAGGTTGAAACGAAGGCTTTCGAGGCAGAATAAATCGAAGAACCGGGACTGCCGCCGGTGAGCGCGGAAATTGAAACGGTGTTGACGATGGCAGCGCCTTGCGCGGCTTTCAATGCCGGCAGCAACGCACGCGTCAGCGCCACCACCGACGTCTGGTTCAAGCGGACGATCGTTTCATAATCTGCGTCAGTCAGTGTCGCAGCCGGAAAACGGCCGAGCATGGTGCCGGCGTTGTTGACCAGCACATGCACCTTGTCGAAAAAGGCGAGCGCATTTTCAGCAAATTGCGCAGCACCGCCGACGGCGGTGAAATCGGCGTGCAACAGCAGCGCCCGCCTTTCCGATTCAGCCGTCAGCAGAAAATCCGGCAGGTCCCGTTCGGGTTTGCGACCGGTATGGACGATCACTTTCGCGCCGCAGTCCAGAAACTGCCGCGCCACTTCGAGGCCGATGCCCCGCCCGGCGCCGGTCACGACGACATTGCGATTTTCGAATAGTCTCGGATGGAACACGAAGCCGTCCTCCTCGCGGACAATGCCGCCTGTTGCGCCATTCGCCCTTAACATATGAGCGCGCCCGCCGAAAGAAAGGCAGGCATCATCTTTCCGCGAGAGGCTAGGGCTCTCCCCTGAAAGCTCATACTTCGTTTTCGGCCTCCAGCAGCCGCGCGCCCGGCCCTTCCTCGCCGAGTCGATCGAAGGGATTGCGCAAAGGGCAGCTTTCGATCGACAGGCAGCCGCAGCCGATGCAGCCGGTCAGGCGGTCTCGCAGCAGGCTGAACTGCCTGATTCGCGCATCGAGTTCATTCTTCCAGCGCGCCGACAGCGTCTGCCAGTCGGCGACTGTCGGCGTGCGTCCCTGCGGCAGGGAGGCAAATGCCGTCTGGATTTCCGAAAGCGGAATGCCGACACGTTGCGCCACCTTGATGATGCCGAGCCGGCGAAGCACATCGCGTCCGTAGCGCCGCTGGTTGCCGCGCGTGCGGATACTCGAGATCAGCCCCTTGGCCTCATAGAAATGCAGCGCCGATACGGCAAGACCACTGCGTTGCGCCACTTCTCCGACCGTCAGAAGCCTTCCGAGCGGCGTTGCAGAAACCGTATTCATTCCTATTGACCTCAACATTGGTTGAGGTTTTATAACCCCTCCTCCCTCGGCCGTGAAGCCGCGGCGCAGGCAAGAGCGACGGTGAGACCGTCGATCGATACAGGTGAAATGACGACATCGACGCTTGCCGCCATACCGATCACCCCTGCCGAATAGCCGCCTGAGAGGTGAGCGCTCGGGTTCCGTTCCCGGCAGGTACGGAACCTCGGAAAACACCCGGACAGGACCTCCGTCCGGGTGTTTTTTATCTGCGGTCCCATCCGGCCAGACGGACTGCTTTGCAATTTTGCGGTTGCGGCAGGAAGACCCGAATGATAGTTTTCGCTGCAATAACAGGGGAGCTCCGTGTCGCCGGGGCTGAGATGCGAGGTGCAAGTCTCCGGACCCTTCTAAGCTGATCTGGGTAATGCCAGCGGAGCGAGGTCCAAATGTTTTCCGGCGCGCAAGTGTCACTTTACCCCACGTCCGGCAGTTCCGCCTGCATCATTATCGCTACCGTCATGGCAATCGCCCTCAAGCGGGTGCGGCCGCGCATCGAGACCGATGCCGTCGACAAGTTGCCACGAACGGCCCGACGAAAGCCTGAAATCGAACGCCGATGACATCGCCACGACCATCGGATTCGCGTCTTGCGACGCTCCGCCTCGCCATCTATCGCGCGATGCCCGCCTTGCTCGCAGGCTTTGCCTTTCTCGCGGCATGGGAACTTTACGTCGATCTTTCCGGCATAAAACCTTCCATCCTGCCGGCACCTTCGCGCATCCTTATCCAGGGCTGGCTGAACCGAGAGGCACTGATATCAAACACTTGGCCGACGCTCGGTGCCACGCTCGGCGGTTTCGCGCTGTCACTCGCCTTCGCCTTCGTCTCTTCCATCCTGATGGACTTCATGCCCTTCATGCGCCGCGCATTGCTGCCGATCTTCATCGCCAGCCAGACCTTGCCGCTGGTGGCGATCGCACCTCTTGTCGTTCTGTGGTTCGGTTTCGGCCTCTTGCCGAAAATATTGCTGGTGGCGCTCGTCACCTTCTTCCCGCTGCTCGTCGCTCTGCTTCAGGGCTATGAGGCGACCGACCGTGACATTGCCGAGCTCTTGAACTCGATGAAAGCGAGCCGCTGGCGCATTTTCCGCCTGGCGCGGCTTCCCTCCTCGCTGCCCTATTTCTTCGCCGGCCTCAGGATCTCGATCACCTATGCCGTCGTCGGCGCAATTTTCGCCGAATATGCCGGTGCCGCGCGCGGCCTCGGCATCTATATCCTCAACGCCAAGAACAATTTCCGTCCCGATCTGGTGCTTGCCGCCGTTATCGTCAGCGCTCTGTTGACGCTCTGCCTCTTCGCGCTGACGTTGCTGATCCAGCGTTTCGTCATGCCCTGGCAGCCATCCCAGGAACGACGCCGATGACCGGTCAGATGCTTGAGCTGCGCAACATCTCGAAGTCCTTCGACGGCATGAAGGTTTTGGGCGACATTTCGCTCGCTGTCGCAAACGGCGAGTTCGTCTCGATCGTCGGCCCATCCGGTTCCGGAAAATCGACCGTTCTGAGACTGCTGACGCAGGCGCTGCGGCCCGATTCCGGCAACATGTTTTTTAATGGTGCGGCATTGGAAGAGACGCCACATTCCTTTGCCTTCATGCCGCAACGCGATGCGCTGATGCCCTGGCGCCGGATCATCGACAATGCCGCCCTCGGGCTGGAAGTGAAGGGCATGAGCCGGCGGGCCGCCCGCGCCGCTGTTGCGCCGCTCTTCGATCGGTTCGGCCTCGCCAGCTTCGAACATCACTACCCCGCCTCCCTTTCCGGCGGCATGCGCCAGCGTGCTGCGCTGCTGCGCACCGTCATCCAGAAACAGGACATGCTTCTGCTCGACGAGCCCTTCGGCGCGCTCGATGCGCTGACCCGCACGCAGATCCAGGAGTGGCTGCAAGGCATGTGGACCGAACATCGCTGGACGGCGCTGCTGATCACCCACGATGTCCGTGAGGCCGTTTTTCTCTCCGATCGGATCTACGTGCTGTCTGCCCGTCCGGCGCGCGTCATCCGCGAATTCCGCGTTCCCCTGCCCCGCCCGAGAAGCATCGCCGACCTCGGCTCGCCGGCGGCCCAGGCGATAGAGACCGAAATCCTGCAAACCCTGCTTCATCCGCTAGAACAGGATGATTTTAGGCCGTCGGCCTAAAATCTGAATCCTGTTCTGATTTAAAGAGTTAGAGCCTGATGTCGTCCGAAAACCGCTCACAATTTTCGGCATCATCTCTAGAGACCTGAGGAGGTCACCATGCTGCTGCTCACCCGTCGACAGACGATTCTCGCCGCTATCGCAACAAGCCTCGCCGGCCGCGCCGCCTTTGCTCAATCGGCGCCGGCAAAGGTTCGCATCGCGCTCGACTGGACGCCCAACACGAACCATATCGGCATTTACGTCGCCAAGGAGAAGGGCTTTTATGCGGCCGCCGGCCTCGATGTCGAGATTCTACCCTTTACCGACACCAGCGCCGGCACGCTGGTGTCGAACGGAGTTGCCGACTTCGGCATCAGCAGCGAGATCGAGGCCCTAACGCAGCGTGCCGGCGGCGGTGACGTGAAGATGGTCTACGGCGTCGTCCAGACGGAAACCGCACGCCTGATCTTCAAGGGCGGGCGCGACGACATCAAGAGGCCTCGAGATCTCGACGGCAAGACCTATGGCGGCTTCGGTGGCACCTGGGAGAGCGCGTTGGTCTCGGCGATGATCCGCAATGACGGCGGCAAGGGGGACGTCAAGACCGTCACCCTCGGCACCTCCGCCTATGAGGCGCTGGACAATGGCTCGATTGACTTCACGCTGGAGATCTACACCTGGGAAGGCATCGCCGCCGAACTGGAAAACCGGAAGATCGGCCGCTTCCACTATTCTGATTATGGCATTCCAGACGAGCAGACGACGGTCATCGTTTCCAGCGACGCCTATCTCTCGGCAAGTCGAGAACACGCCCGCGCCTTCATCCAGGCGACGCGTCAAGGCTATGTCTACTCCATCGACCATCCCGACGAAGCCTGCGACTTGCTGATTGCCGGAAGTAACGGTGCTCTGATGAACACGGAACTGGTAAGAGCATCTCAGAAGGCGTTGATCGAAGGCCATTTCCTGAGATCCGAGGCCGGTGTGATCGGCACGCTTGACCCGGCAAAGGCCGAGGCCATCGGCGGCTTCCTGGTCGAGAACGGCATCCTGGTCGATGCGAATGGCACCGTTCTCAAGGAAAAGCCGGACTTTTCCGCCTATTATACGAACGAACTCCTCGGCTGATCCCGCTCCGGTCTTGCCGACGCGGCCTTCCGCGGCAATGCTTTGAGCTTGAACGGTTTGAGCCGAATCGGGCAGGGCGGGGAACGAAATGCGATCACAGGACAGGCTGGCCGGAGCCGACTTTCTGCGCGCGATGGCCTGCTTGTTGGTGCTTGCTCATCATCTCGCGCTCCGGCTGGATATGCGCAGAATTCCGGACGAACTGGCGACGACGGCAAATGTCCTCCGCTTCGGCAATTTCGGCGTCGCGATCTTCTTCGTGCTCAGCGGCTTTCTGCTTGCCCGCCCCTTCTGGCGCGCGCTCGACGCCGGCGGCGCCATGCCGAGCCTCAGGCACTACGCCATCCGCAGGTCGGCGCGCATCGCTCCGGGCTTCTGGGTCGCGGCCAGCGTCGGCTTCGTTCTCGGCCTGACCCTGCTTGCCCTGCCGGTGACGCCGGAGCTCGTCGTCCGCTACGTCTCCGGACTGCTGTTCATGAGCCAGTGGCATTGGCGCACGCTCTTTCCTGTCGAAGCTAATGGGCCGCTCTGGTCCATTCCCTTCGAAGCGACCAGCTACGTGCTCCTGCCGGCCTGCTTTCTCCTGCTGTTTCGCTGGCCCCCGCTGCGGCAGCGCCCGTTCCTCGCCCGCTTCGCCTGGCTCTGCGTCATTGTCGTCGTACTCCTTGCCCATTTGGCGATTCTGAGCCTTTTTGCGCTCGACGATATCGGCCGCGGCTGGGCATATGGCCTGCAGGGTGGGGCGAAGGAATGGATGCCCAAGTATAATCCGATCGGCTTCTTCGCCGTTTTCGCGCTCGGCGCCCTTGCCGCCGGCATCGAAATCATGTTGCCCGCAAGGCGCTCCTCCTGGTTCGATGCAATGGCACTCCTGGCCCTTGCGACTGCCGGTTTCCGCCTCCTGATATCGCCTGGCGGCTCGGCCGAAGGTTATGGCTGGCTTGACATCCCTTACGGATTTCCCGTCTTTCCGCTGGCAGTCGCAACGGCGCTCGTTTCGCTCAGCCATTCCCAATACCTTGGCAGGCTGCTCGACAACGCTCCCGTCCGCTACATCGCCAAGATCTCCTTCGGCATTTATATCTGGCAGGAGATTATCCTCACATTGATTCAGAGACTTGATCCCAACTCGTTCGGCGCCGCCTCGGCCAATGTCGTCACCGGTTGGCTGCAATCCTGCGGATTGACGGTCGCGCTCGTCTTTCTGGTGGCAAGCCTGAGTTATTATCTGTTGGAACGGCCGGCGATCGACTTCGGCAATCGCTTGACATCAAGCCCACCTGATCGGGCTACTCCTTTCAAAGTATAATTTCGACTGCACCTCAACTAGAGGCGTTAAGGTTAACGGGAAATACTCCCTTTTTTGGCGTCTTTATGATTACCGATTTCTTATTTATAACGATGACAAACCATGCGCGAGCATGTATCTGTCTCGCTGCACTTCAATATCGCATCTAAACTTTTTGGGCCTTGAGTAATGAATGCTTTTACTTCGAAGACGAGTTCACGCTTCGATCCGTCTCAGCGTCAAGACAAAACCAGGACCCTGGTTGTAGCGAACTCCAACATTCGCCAGCCGGACAGCTTTTTCGATGTCGAAGGAACGACGGCTCTGCGTCTGGCCGCAAAGCGGCTGATCGACATCGTCATCTCGGCGAGCGCTCTCCTCGTGCTGGCCCCGCTTTTCCTGGCAATCGCTCTCTTCATCAAATTCGATGATGGCGGTCCTGTGTTCTTCCGTCAGATCCGCTGGGGCCTGAACGGCCGGAAGATCACCGTCTTCAAGTTTCGCTCGATGCACACGGACGCTTGCGATCCGAGCGGCGTTCAACAGACTATCAAGGGCGACAGCCGGGTGACCGGCATCGGCGCTCTGCTCCGTAGGACCAACATTGACGAACTGCCGCAGCTTCTGAACGTCCTCAAGGGCGACATGTCCTTGGTCGGCCCACGCTGCCACGCCATCAACATGCGCGCGGCCGGCAGGCTATACGAAGAATTGGTGCCGAACTACCACCATCGACACATCATGCGCCCCGGCATCACCGGCCTCGCGCAGACACGCGGCTGGCGCGGACCAACGGCAAGGCCATTGCAAGCCCGGGCCCGCATCGCCTGCGATATCTATTATGTCAGAAATTTCAGCCTGCTGCTCGACTTTAAGATCCTGTTGAAGACGCTGGTCATCGAGCTACGCGGCGGCACCGGCTTCTAGAGCTTTTCGGTTAGATGGAAGCATTCTGACGGAGCAGGTTTTCGTCAGGGCAAAGGCGACGATTGGCGACGGGCATGCCCCATGGTACGTCCGAGCCGATCGCCTTTGATGCTGACCAGACATGCCCGGCCCACCGGCCGCACCGCGACTCCGTGGCGAAGCGATAAGTGCGTCCGGCGATTCGGCTTGCAGATTTGCAGGCACATCTGCGGGAAGGCTGGCTGAAACGGTTCGCCTGATCGACCGGGCCGGCTGGCCGTAGAGCTGCGCTACGGCGCGCGCCGGCCGGTCAACCATTCGACTCGTTTGAGCTAACAGAATGATTCGATCTAACCAGGAAAAGCTCTAGATGTGCGGTCCCTGGGGGCGGTGGTGCATCACTGATCCTGAGTCGCCAGGAAGAGGGATGCAATTGGGAAATGTTCTTCACGGCAGCGCCTGCTCGACGCCGCTTCGACCTTCGCTGGAAGACAGGAGAAACAAAAAAGCGGCCCTCGAGGCCGCCTTTCATTGATGCTGTCGGTCTGATCAATCCTGCTGGACGATGCCGCGAAGGTGCGTCAGTTCCATGATGAAGTGCTCCAGCTTCGACTTGTGCTCGTGCAGCTCGGCATGTTCGAGCTCCTTGCGGGCAGCTTCGATGCGGCGGGTCAGTTCGTCCTTATGGAGTTCCTCGACCGGAACGGCGGATTCGGCGAGCAATGTGCAGCCCGTCGGCAGAATATCGGCAAAACCGCCGAACACCACATAGTCCTGCTTCTTGCCGGAAGCCGAACGCACGCTCACCACGCCCGGCTTGATCGTCGTCATTGTAGGCGCGTGGTGCGCCATGACGGTCATCTCGCCCTCGGTCGCGGGAATGACGACCTCCGTCACCATCTCCGACAGAAGCAGACGCTCCGGTGAAACGAGCTCAAAGTTGAAATTGTCAGCCATCAGTGACTTACCTTCTCGGCTATGGCTTTTGCATCTTGCAATTTTGTCCCGCAGAACGGGCAGTGCAGTATCGCCTGGTCGAGATATCCGATGCCTTCCTCCGTCTGAACCAATCCGACAACCATCATCAGCACGCCGTTATCGGCACGATAGACAGTCGGCGCGGCCGGTTCCGGAAGTTCTGCCACGATCCCTTTGAGGGAGTCGCAGCAGAATATCTCGTCCTGAGCATCGCTCATCAAGCAGCAGCGAGCTTCTTGGCCTTTTCGATAGCTTCGTCCATCGAGCCGACCATGTAGAAGGCGGCTTCCGGCAGGTGGTCGTATTCGCCGTTAACGAGACCCTTGAAGCCCTTGATCGTGTCTTCGAGGGCGACGAGCTTGCCCGGCGAACCAGTGAAGACTTCGGCAACGAAAAACGGCTGCGACAGGAAGCGCTCAATCTTACGGGCGCGGGCAACCGCCAGCTTGTCCTCTTCGGACAATTCATCCATGCCGAGAATGGCGATGATGTCCTGCAGGGCCTTGTAGCGCTGCAGTGTCGACTGAACCTTACGGGCCACTTCGTAGTGCTCTTCGCCGACGACCATCGGGTCGAGCATGCGCGAGGTGGAGTCAAGCGGGTCGACGGCCGGATAGATGCCCTTTTCAGCGATCGAGCGCGACAGAACGGTCGTTGCGTCCAAGTGGGCGAACGAGGTTGCCGGCGCCGGGTCGGTCAAGTCGTCGGCCGGAACGTAAATAGCCTGGACCGAAGTGATCGAGCCGGTCGTCGTCGTGGTGATGCGTTCCTGCATCTGACCCATGTCGGTTGCGAGCGTCGGCTGATAACCCACGGCCGAAGGAATACGGCCGAGCAGAGCCGACACTTCCGAACCAGCCTGGGTAAAGCGGAAGATGTTGTCGACGAAGAACAGAACGTCCTGACCCTGATCGCGGAAATGCTCAGCGACGGTCAGACCGGTCAGGGCGACGCGAGCGCGGGCGCCCGGCGGTTCGTTCATCTGGCCGTAAACGAGCGCAGCCTTGGAGCCTTCGCCGCCGCCGTGCTTGTTGACGCCCGATTCGATCATTTCGTGGTAAAGGTCGTTGCCTTCGCGGGTACGCTCACCCACGCCTGCGAACACCGAGTAACCACCGTGCGCCTTGGCGACGTTGTTGATCAGTTCCATGATCAGAACGGTCTTGCCGACGCCGGCGCCGCCGAACAGACCGATCTTGCCGCCCTTCGCATAAGGGGCGAGAAGGTCGACGACCTTGATGCCGGTGACGAGGATCTGCGCTTCGGTGGACTGCTCGACGTAAGCTGGAGCGTCCTGGTGGATGGCGCGCTTGTGAGCGGTGTTCAGCGGGCCAGCTTCGTCGACCGGCTCGCCGATGACGTTCATGATGCGGCCGAGCGTTTCATCGCCGACCGGAACCGAGATCGGAGCGCCGGTATCGATAACCTGCTGGCCACGAACGAGACCTTCGCTCGAATCCATCGCGATCGTGCGCACTTCGTTCTCGCCCAGATGCTGAGCGACTTCGAGAACCAGGCGGTTGCCGTTGTTGTCGGTTTCAAGCGCGTTCAAAATCGCCGGCAGTTCGCCTTCGAAAGCAACGTCGACGACGGCGCCGATAACCTGGGTGACTTTGCCGACAGAGCGGGTAGCTGCCTCAGCCATTTTCTTACCCTCTTTCCCTAACTCAGAGCGCTTCCGCGCCCGAAATGATTTCAATCAGTTCCTTGGTGATCTGAGCCTGACGCTGACGGTTGTAGTTCAGCGTCAGCTTGTTGATCATCTCACCGGCATTGCGCGTCGCATTGTCCATGGCGCTCATTTTGGCGCCCATCTCGCCTGCGACGTTCTCAAGGAGCGCGCGGAAGACCTGGACGGAGATGTTGCGCGGGATCAGATCACCGAGGATCGACGCCGGATCCGGCTCGTATTCGTAGACGGCGCCGGCATGGGCGGCATCTTCGGCGACGGCTTCCGGAGCCCTGGCCGGGATCAACTGCTGCGCGGTCGGAACCTGGCTGATCACCGACTTGAATTCGGAGTAGAACAGCGTGCAGACGTCGAACTCGCCGGCGGAAAACATCTCGATGATGCGCTTGCCGATCTGGTCGGCATTCTCGAAACCGATCTTCTTGACTTCGCGCAATTCCTTGCGCTCGATGATCAGCGACGCGTATTCACGGCGCAGGATGTCGTAACCCTTCTTGCCGACGGTGAAGATCTTCACCGTCTTGCCTTCGGCCTGCAGCTTGCGGATATGGTCGCGGGCAAAGCGGGCAATCTGCGAATTGAAACCGCCGCAGAGACCGCGTTCGGCCGTGCAGACCACCAGAAGATGGACCTTGTCCTGGCCGGTGCCGGTCATCAGCGCCGGTGCGCCATCCGCATCGGTGACGGCCTTGGCAATGTTCGCCAGAACCGCACCCATGCGCTGCGAGTAAGGCCGGGCGGCCTCGGCCGCCTCCTGCGCACGCCGAAGCTTCGCCGCGGCGACCATTTTCATCGCCTTGGTGATCTTCTGCGTCGCCTTGACGGAGGCGATCCGGTTTTTCAGATCCTTGAGTGAAGGCATCCGTGATCCGTCCTAACTTAGGGCCCGATTACTGGAAAGACTTGGCGAAGCTATCGAGAGCAGCCGTAAGCTTGCCCTTGGTATCGTCGCTGATAGCCTTTTCCGTGCGGATCGCATCGAGGATGGCGGAGCCTTCCGAACGCAGATAGGACAACAGGCCCTGCTCGAATTTGCCGACCTGAGCGACCTGCAGCTTGTCGAGGTAGCCGTTGACGCCGGCGAAGATTACGGCGACCTGCTCTTCCGTCTTCAGCGGCGAGAATTGCGGCTGCTTCAGGAGTTCGGTCAAGCGTGCACCGCGGTTCAAGAGACGCTGCGTTGCGGCGTCGAGGTCCGAACCGAACTGAGCGAAAGCGGCCATCTCGCGATACTGAGCAAGTTCGCCCTTGATCGAGCCGGCGACCTGCTTCATCGCCTTGATCTGCGCCGAAGAGCCGACGCGGGAAACCGAGAGACCGACGTTAACGGCCGGGCGGATACCCTGATAGAACAGGTCGGTCTCAAGGAAGATCTGGCCGTCGGTGATCGAGATCACGTTGGTCGGAATGAAGGCCGACACGTCGTTGCCCTGCGTTTCGATGACCGGCAGAGCGGTCAGCGAACCGGCGCCCTTGTCGTCGTTCATCTTCGCTGCGCGCTCGAGGAGACGCGAATGCAGGTAGAAAACGTCGCCCGGATAGGCTTCGCGGCCCGGCGGACGGCGCAGCAGCAGCGACATCTGGCGGTAGGACACGGCCTGCTTGGACAGGTCGTCGTAACCGATCAGCGCGTGCATCCCGTTGTCGCGGAAATATTCGCCCATGGCGCAGCCGGCAAACGGGGCCAGGAACTGCATCGGCGCCGGATCGGAAGCGGTAGCCGCAACGATGATCGAATACTTCAGTGCGCCGCGCTCTTCGAGCACCTTGACGAACTGAGCGACGGTGGAGCGCTTCTGGCCCACGGCGACGTAGACGCAGTAAAGCTTCTCGCCTTCGGGACCGTTGTCGTGAATGGCCTTCTGGTTGAGGAAGGCATCGAGCAGGATGGCGGTCTTGCCGGTCTGGCGGTCGCCGATGACAAGCTCGCGCTGGCCGCGGCCGACCGGGATCAGCGCGTCGATTGCCTTGAGACCGGTCGACATCGGCTCATGAACCGACTTGCGCGGAATAATGCCCGGGGCCTTGACGTCGACGCGCGAACGGCGGGTCGCATTGATCGGGCCCTTACCATCGATCGGATTGCCGAGCGCGTCGACGACGCGGCCGAGCAGTTCCGGACCGACCGGAACGTCGACGATGGCGCCGGTCCGCTTGACGGTGTCGCCTTCCTTGATGTCGCGGTCGGAGCCGAAAATAACGACACCGACATTGTCGGATTCAAGGTTCAGGGCCATGCCGCGGATGCCGCCGGGAAACTCGACCATTTCACCGGCTTGGACGTTGTCCAGGCCGTAAACGCGAGCAATACCGTCACCGACGGAGAGAACCTGGCCGACTTCCGAGACTTCTGCCTCTTTGCCGAAATTTTTGATCTGGTCTTTGAGAATTGCGGAAATTTCCGCGGCGCGGATATCCATCAGCCGACCTCTTTCAATGCAAGCTTAAGGGTAGAGAGTTTGGTACGAAGAGACGTATCAATCTGACGGGACCCGACCTTGACGATCAGACCACCAAGAATTGACGGATCAACCGTGACGGCAATCGCCACGTCTTTGCCGGTGACGCCCTTCAGCGCCACCTTCAATTCATTTTCCTGCTCTGCGGAGAGAGCGTGGGCCGAGGTGACATCGGCGGAGATTTCGCCGCGATGATTGGCGGCGATCAGCCGGAAGGCCTTGATCATGCCCGGCAGGGCAAACAGGCGGCGGTTACGCGCCACGACCTTCAGGAAATTGGCGAAGAAGCCCGAAATGCCTGCCTTCTCGCTGATGGCGATAATCGCCTTCAACTGGTCCTCGGCAGAGAAAACAGGGCTCAGGATGAAGCGCTTCAGGTCGTCGCTCTCATCCAGCATCGTCTGGAAACGGTCAAGGTCTGCAGCGACGGTACCGACGGCGTTCTCTTCGAGCGCCAGCTCGAAAAGCGACGAGGCATAGCGCTCTGCAACACCAGAAGTAAGCTGGGACGTGTCTGCCACTGGCACAAATTTCCCTGATTTCAATCCAAAATCCGGCTTTCGGCGGGCGCCGAACCTATGATCTTGAATTCGTTTTGATTTCCCCCAGAAATCACAAGAGAAGCCTCTTGCTTCTTCCGAAATTCGGGGTCCGTCTAACATAGGATGTTCGGACTCGCAACACGCGTAATGCCCGAATACGCCTTTCACATGAATTTCTGTCCGCAAAATTGCGCAACGGCTTGCGGACAGGCCGAGCAAGCCGTCGGCCGCCGGTGAAACTCACGTTTGAATGAAGCCGAAAACATAGAGCATCGGCAGCGCAGCCAGCGCGACTTGCACAACCAGAAGTAAGTTGTTGACCAGATTGCTCCCCTTATCGGACAGGATGGATATGATCCGCGCAAAGGCAGCCATGCTGAAAGAGGCGCCGAGCGCCATATAGATCCAGTCCTGTGCAAGCAGGATCGCCGAAAGGCCGAAGCCGAGATAGAAGCCGCCCATCGACCGCCCCTCGCCATATCCTTCCCGCCGCCCCTCCTGCACCTGCAGGCCAAGAAGACGGAAGGCGTGGCCCGGCGCAAACATCATGATGAAGCCGGCCAGCGCCGTAAAAGCGGCAGAGCAGAAAGCCAGCTGCTCGCCGAGCTCGGTCGGAAAATAAAACTCCATGCATCAGCCTCAAATCACCCCGAAGAATCGGTGTTTTATGACATGGGCCGGAAAAGGAGGAAATGGCGCCATTAGAGAAAACTCTGGGGATCGATGTCGAGCTGTACCTGCACCGATCCGCGCTCCTTCGGCGACTGCGACAACATCGCCCGCAGAAACCCCTGCATGTCGGAGTTGCGCCGTCCGTGGACCAAAAGGCGGAAGCGGTGGCGGCCGCGCACCAGGGCAAGCGGCGCTTCCGCCGGGCCGAGCACTGAGATGCCGGAGACCTGGGGTGCCGCGTTGCGCATGCCGCGCGCATGATTTTCCGCGTCGTGGCGCGTTTCGGCCGAAACGATGATGGAGGCGAGCCGGCCGAATGGCGGCAATGCCGCGCTTTCGCGCTCGGTGATTTCACGCTCGTAGAAGGCGTCGGAATCGCCGGATACAATCGCCTGCATGACCGGATGCTGCGGCTGGTAGGTCTGCAGCAGCCCATGGCTCTTGAGACCGGTGCGCCCGGCGCGCCCCGTCACCTGCGACAGAAGCTGGAAGGTGCGCTCGGCCGCGCGCGGATCGCCATTGGCAAGGCCGAGATCGGCATCGACGATGCCGACCAGCGTCATCAGCGGAAAATTATGGCCCTTGGCAACGAGCTGGGTACCGATGACGATATCGGCCTCACCCTTGGCGATCGCATCCAGTTCCAGCCGCAGCCGCTTCACCCCACCCAACATATCCGAGGAGAGGACGATCGTCCGCGCCTCCGGGAAATGCCGCTCCACCTCTTCGGCGATACGCTCGACGCCGGGCCCGCAGGCGACCAGATGGTCAAGCGTCCCGCATTCCGGGCACGCCTCCGGTGTGCGCTCGGCATGGCCGCATTGATGGCACTGCAGCTGCTTGCGGAAGCGATGCTCGACCAGCCAGCTCGAACATTGCGGGCATTGGAAGCGGTGACCGCAGACCCGGCAGAGCGTCAGCGGCGCATATCCGCGACGATTGAGAAAGAGCAGCGCCTGCTCGCGCCTCTCCACGGTCTTTCCGATCGCCCGGATCAGCACCGGCGAAAGGAAGCCGCCGCGCTCCGGCGGGTGCCGGCGCATATCGATGAGATGCAGGTCCGGCAGCGCCGCGTCGCCGAAACGCGTGGGCAGGTGGACGGTGCTGTAGCGCCCGATCTGCCCGTTGACCTGGCTTTCAACTGACGGTGTCGCAGAGACCAGGATGACGGGAAAATCGCCGATGCGGCCACGCACCACGGCCATGTCACGGGCATTGTAGAAAACGCGATCCTCCTGCTTGTAGGCAGGATCGTGCTCCTCGTCGACGATGATGAGGCCAAGATCTTCAAAAGGCAGGAAGAGCGCCGAGCGGGCCCCGGCCACGACCCGCACTTCGCCGGTCACCGCCTGGCGCCAGACCTTTTCGCGCATGCGCGGGGCGAGGTCGGAATGCCATTCGGCGGGCTTTGCCCCGAAGCGATCCTGAAACCGCTCCAGGAAACTCGCCGTCAGCGCGATCTCCGGCAGCAGGATCAGCACCTGCTTGCCCCGTTTCAGCGTCTCGGCGATCGCCTCGAAATAGACTTCGGTCTTGCCGGAGCCGGTCACACCATCGATCAGAGACACCGAAAATTCGCCCCTGCGGATGTCGGAGACGATCTCCGCCGCCGCCTCTTTCTGCGGTCCTTCGAGGCGTGCGGCGGCAAAGTCAGGATCCGGCATCGCCACAACGGGCGGCGGCGGCAGAAACACCGTCTCGAAAATGCCGAGCGTGATCAGTCCGTCGACGACGCTGGTCGAAACGCCTGCCGCATGCGCCAGACCGCTGCGCGTCCAGGACAGGCCGTCTGAAGCGGCCGCGAGCACGCGCGCGCGCGCCGGCGTCATCCGCTCCGGTTCGCCGCCAGCGAGTTTCAGCCCCTCCACCATCGGCTCCGGCTCGAAGGCGTTCGGCGCCCTGAGCGCCATGCGCGCCACGAGGCCGGGCGGGGAGAGCGTATAGCTCGCCACCCAATCGATGAAATCCCGCATCTCCTTGGAAAGCGGCGGGCAATCGAAGACATGGCTGATCGGCCGAAGCTTCTTCGGATCGACGCCATCTTCGCCGCCGTCCCAGACGACGCCGATCACCTGCCGCGGCCCAAGCGGCACCTGCACGACCGAGCCGGGCTCGACCGCCATGCCCTCCGGCACCGAGTAGGAATAGGGTTTCGGCGCCGGCATCGGCACCAGCACCGGAACCGTTCGGTTCGCGGGCGGTGCTTCAAAAAGGGCGCCAAAGAGATCGGACGAATCTATGCTCATCGCGCGAGACCATGCCCGCAAATCGATGGAATTGGAACCGCAAAGACGTGGTGGCCGATCGGCCGGGAATGTGGATTGCGAAGACTCGCCAATTTGGGCCACGCCTTGACGAAAAGGTTGCCGGGCAAGCGATTGGCCGCATAGATTGCCGGAAGATTTGTTCGACAGCTGAATCGGAGAGCACGAATGGCCAGACTGACCGAGGACGCCAAGGGCGTTTACGTTATCGCCGTAACTCCCTTTGCCGATGACGGCGCGCTCGATCTCGAAAGCATCGACAGCATGGTCGATTTCTATGAAGGCGCCGGCGTCACCGGCCTGACGGTGCTCGGCCAACTCGGCGAGGCACCAAAGCTGACCGCCGAGGAATCGCGAACCGTGGTCGAGCGTGTGCTGAAGCGCCTTGACGGGCGCCTGCCGGTGGTCGTCGGCGTGTCGGCGCCCGGACTTGCTCCAATGGGCGAGCTCGCCAAAGCCGTCATGGGCGAAGGTGCTGCCGGCGTCATGGTTGCCCCGCCCTGGACCGTCAGAACCGACGACCAGGTCTTCGCCTTCTACCAGTCGGTTGGTGAAACCCTAGGTGATACGCCTTTCGTGCTGCAGGACTATCCGCTCACCACCAATGTGACGATCGCACCAGCGGTCATCGAGCGCGTGGTCAGGGAGGTGCCCAATTGCGTCATGCTCAAGCATGAGGATTGGCCGGGCCTGTCGAAAATCACCGCGCTTCGCGCGGCCAGCGACAAAGGCAGCATGCGGCGCATCTCCATCCTCTGCGGCAATGGCGGACTTTTCCTGCCGGAGGAGATGGGCCGCGGCGCCGACGGCGCCATGACCGGCTTCTGCTATCCCGAGATGATGGTCGGCGTCGTCGAGGCCTATGGCGCCGGCAATCCCGATCGCGCCCACGAAATCTTCGATGCCTATCTGCCGCTCGCCCGCTACGAACAGCAGCAGGGCATAGGTCTTGCCTGCCGCAAATATGTCCTTGCCAAGCGCGGCGTCATCAAGTCCCCCGCCTTGCGGAAGCCGGGCCCCAGGCTTTCGGCGCTCGACATTGCCGATGTCGAGCGCCTTTTGGCGCGCCAGGCCGTCCATCTCAAGGAGATCGGCGCATGACGGCCGACAGGAATTTCGACTTCGTCATAGCAGGCGGCGGATCTGCGGCATGCGTTGCCGCCATGCGGCTGGTGCGCGACTTCGGCTTTTCCGTTCTTATCGTCGAGCGCGGACCGCGCGATACGGCAAGGCTGATGTCCTTTCCCGCCGGCTATATGAAATATCTCGCCCGCGACGATTTTCTCGAGATGCACCATACGGTGCCGCAACCCCAGCTCGGCGGGCGGGGGCCGATCGTGCCGGTCGCCAGCGCTCTCGGCGGCGGCAGCGCTGTCAACGCCATGGTCTATATGCGCGGCCAGAAGGAAGATTACGACGGCTGGGCCGCCCATCTCGGCAATGGAAGTGAATGGTCCTACGAGGACATGCTCCCCCACTTCAAGGGCATCGAGGCCAATAGCCGCTTCAACAACCGTTATCACGGAATTTCGGGCAACCTGCGTGTATCGGAGCCGCGCCATATCTCCGATACGACGGAAGATTTCATCCTGGCGGCCCAGGGACTTGGCCATCCGTATAATCCGGACTTCAACGGCGCGCGGCAGAACGGCGTCGGCATCATGCAGCACACCTTTGCGTCATGGGGCAGGCGCATCGAGCGATCGGATGCCAAGAAAGCCTTTCTCGATCCTCTTGGCGGCGACAGCCGACTGAAGATCGTGACGCGGGCCCGTGTCGATCGCATCCTGATCGAAAGCGGACGGGCCGTCGGCGTCGTTTACACCAGCAATGGCGAGAGCCGCAGGGTATTGGCCACACGCGAGGTGCTCGTCGCCGCCGGCACCTACAACAGCGCCAAGCTGATGATGCTGTCCGGCATCGGCCCGGCCGACCACCTTCGCGAACACGGCATCGCCGTTGCCGCCGATCTTCCCGGTGTCGGCGCCAATCTCCAGGACCATCACGAAGTGCCCGTCATCGCCTCGACGAAATCGAAATCCGGCTATTTCGGCGAGGATCGCGGCTGGCCGATGATCCGAAACGGCCTGCAATATCTCTTGTTCAATACCGGTCCCGTCACCACGACGGGCATCGAATCCTGCCTCTTCTACGATCCAGATGGCGGCGACCGCCCGACGATCCAGCTTTATTGCGCGCCGATCGTCTATCTCGACCGCGACGTCTCATCGGCCAAGTCGACCTACGGAGTTACGTTCACATCCTGCCTGCTGAGACCGAAGGCGCGTGGCAGTGTGAAGCTGCGCTCGCCGAACCCCGCAGACCAACCGCTCGTCGATTGCAATTTCTTCGGTGATCCCGACGACCTGCGCCTGACGCTCGCCTCTTTGAAGACGGCACGCCGGCTGTTGGAGACGGAACCTTTCAAGGGCAAGATCGCCGAGGAAATCCTCCCGGGACGATCGCTCCAGGACGAGGCGTCGCTCACGAAATTCGCCGGCCAGACGGTCAAGACGAATTACCATCCTGCCGGCAGCCTGAGGATGGGACCGGAGACGGATCCCATGTCGGTCGTCGACGGCAGGCTGCGCGTGCGCGGCGTGGACGGGCTGAGGGTGATCGATTGCTCCATCATTCCCTTTATCCCGTCAGGCAATACTAACGCACCGGCAATGGCGATCGGATCGAAGGCGGCAAGCATGATTGCCGAGGACTACCAATGATGACGTGCCATCTGGCCTCAACCGCGCAGCTCGAGAACATGGGTATAGCTATCCTGTTTAACGGGACGAAACCCAAGCGACTCCCAGAACTTCATTGCACCATCATTCCCCGCGTGCACGGTGACGCAGCGGCAGAAGAGCCGCGCGTGATCCAGAAGAGCCAGGGCAAGCATCCGGCCGACGCCGCGACCGCGCATCCCAAAGCGAACGTAGAAACGCCGCATCCGCAACGCTTCCCGCATGGCGGGTTCGATGGTCATGCCGCCGACAGCAACGAGTGCTGCGCCCGCAAAGGCGCCGAGCAGCCTTTCGCCGTCACGCGCGAAACGGATATCGCCAACTGCCCACTCATCGATAAGCCGGCCGATATGGAGATAACCTTCCTGCCGGGCGTCGCGCGCAAGCCCCGCCATCGCCTCCGGCAAACGGTCACGGAAGTTGCGGATTTCGATCGCCACGGCGATGTCAACGCAACTAGACGGCAAGAACCGGTATCTCGCGCGGCGTCGCCGCGGTTGGGCCGCCGACCGGTATGAAAATCGTGTCGCCATCGCGCGCCATGTCGTGCACCGTATGTTTCTCCAGCGCCTTCGTCACCTCGTTGAGGTCGCCGTCCAGATGTTCGGCGGGAATGAGATTGCCGATCACGAAATCGAAGCGGTCGCCACGCTTGTTCAAGAGTTCGTGGAATACCGTCATGTCGCGAAGCTCCGTCGACCACTTCGCCAGCCAGTAGAAAAGGCCTGAATTGCGCGCCCTCATGTGGACGGGAAGGATCGGCAGATTATACTTGCGCGCCAGCCCGACCGCCGAGGTCTTCCAGGGACGTTCGTTGAGCCGGCCGTTCGCCCAATAGGCGATCCGGCCTGATGGAAAGAGTACCGTCGCCTTGCCTTCCCGCACCGCGTGGTTCGTCAATTGCAGCGTCTCGCGCGCCTTCAGCTTGCTCTTGTGCTCCTCCCGCCATTCGACCGGGATGACCATCTCGGCAAAACGCGGGTTGACGCGGATCGCATCGCGATTGGCAAAGAACATCATATCGGGCCGGCGTGTTTTCAGGAGGTCGAATACGGCGACGCCGTCGGCAATGCCTGTGGGGTGATTGCTCACGAGGATGAAACCGCCGCTATCAGGGATGCGTTCGCCGTTGGCGACGCCGATGTCGAGCTTCAGTACGCCGCTCAGATATTCGAACGATTGGAAACCCGGCATGTTGGCAACCGCATTGGCGAATTCGATCGCCTTGTTGTAGCGCAGAAGCGTGAAGAGGAACGGCCGCATGACCGGCCAGAATGGATTTTTTACGATCCTCTGGCCGCGTTCGGCAATCAGCGTGTCGACGATATGACCGGGCTTTCCCTGTGAAACAAGTGCGATCGCTTCCGCGAGTTGTCCGAAAGCCGTCATGGAATCGCGCCGGGCCATGAAAGATCCTGTCTGTGGGCTATAAGCTATCGCAGTACAATATGATCGAAGCGTGACAAAGGCTTGGCCGGCATTAGCAATTCCATAACCGTTCCTGCTTCAAATTGGCGGACTTGAAGGCAAATTCAAGGCCAGCGACGTGAATGAACTGCTTGTAATCGCCGACCCGCGCCTGATGGCGGAACGCGCTGCGTGGCTCGAAAACCTCGCTCGCGAACGCCGTCTTTCCGAACATACGCTCGATGCCTATGAGCGCGACACCCGCCAGTTTCTGACTTTCCTGACCGGTCATCTCGCCGGCCCGGCGACCCTCGCCGATATCAGGGAATTGCGCCCCGCCGATTTCCGCGCCTTCCTGGCCGCCCGGCGCAGGCAAGGCTCCGGCGCCCGTTCGCTCGGCCGCAATCTCGCCGGCCTTCGTTCCCTGTTGCGCCACCTCGAAAAGAAGGGCTTGGTCAATGCCGCCGGCGCCGGGGCGATCCGTTCGCCGAAACAGCCGAAGTCGCTACCCAAGCCGTTGTCGGACACGCAGGCGATCACCATCGTCAGCGATGAAGCCCAACTGCATGACGAACCCTGGATCGCTGCGCGCGATGCAGCTGTGATGACCCTGCTCTACGGCTGCGGCCTGCGCATCTCCGAGGCGCTGAATCTCGTTCCCGCCGACTTGCCGAAGAGCGCCACAGCGCTGCGCATCACCGGCAAAGGCAACAAGACGCGGCTCGTGCCGCTTCTGCCCGTGGTTTTCGACGCGGTCGAGAAATATCGCGCGCTCTGCCCATATGATCTCGAAAACGGTGAGCCGCTGTTTCGCGGCGCCCGCGGCGGCAAGCTGCAGGCGGCGATCATCCAACGCGCAATGCAGAAGCTACGCGGCGCCTTCGGCCTGCCGGAGACGGCAACGCCGCATGCGCTCCGCCACTCCTTCGCCACCCATCTGCTTGCCGGCGGCGGCGATCTCCGCACGATTCAGGAACTGCTCGGCCACGCCAGCCTTTCCACAACGCAGGTCTATACCGGCGTCGATGCTTCCCGGCTGCTCGAGGTGTATGACCGAGCCCATCCGCGCGCCTGATGCATCTCGTGCAGAATGTGCAGCGCATGTGACGACGGCATCCGACATCCTCAGCGCCCATGAATCCGCCCCGATGAGATGCGCTAAGTGTTCGTTAACGCATTCTCTTAAAGGATTATGCGCAAGCCAGGCGTAGAGCAGAAGCGATAGGGCATTTGACCGGAACATCAAGATGACGACTTCAATCGGCCGCCGGGCTTTTTTCCTCGCAGTACCCGGCAATCTGCTGCTCTGGCTGATTGCAGCCTTCCACATGCTGCTTGTTGCAGCGCTGTTTGTCGCCTTCCTGGCTGCAAGGCCGGCGGCGGCCGAAGACGCAGCCTGCACCGGCCGCAATCTCATGGTCGACTTGCAGCAGAACGACCCCGCCCGATATGCCGAGGCGGTAAAGGAAGCCGAGGCAACGCCGAACGGCAAGGGCATCTTCTGGAAGATCGAGAAGCCTGGACTTGCCCCTTCATGGCTGCTCGGCAGCATGCATGTGACCGATCCCCGTGTGCTTGCCCTGCCGCCGCGCGCCCAGACCGCCCATGACACAGCGCATACCATTATTATCGAATCCGACGAGATCCTCGATGAGCGCAAGGCGACCGCCGCCCTGCTCGCACGGCCGGAACTGACGATGTTCACCGACGGCACGACGATCGACAAGCTGCTCTCTGCCGAGGATTACAAGCGCCTGGAAGCCGGCCTGAAGCAGCGTGGTATCCCGCTCAGCGCCGTTTCCCGGATGCGACCATGGATGATCTCCAGCGCCGTCGCTCTTCCGGCCTGCGAGCTCGCTCGCAAGGCCAGAGGCGTGCAATTTCTCGACCAGAAAATCGCCAGCGACGCCGTTGCCGAAGGCAAGGAGGTCAAGGGGCTGGAAACCCTTGCCGAGCAGATCCAGGCCATGGCCGATCTGCCGGTCGAATTTCATATGAAGTCGCTGATCGAGACGCTGGAACTAGGGGCCAAGATGAACGACGTCGTCGAAACGATGACCGATCTCTACCTCTCCGGCGATATCGGCATGACCATGCCGATGCTGAAGACAGTGACGCCGGCAACTGTCGACGAGACCAGCGACTACGCCGCATTCGAACAGCGCGTCATTCTCGATCGCAACAAGGTGATGGCCGAGCGTGCCGCCCCGATCCTCGACGGCGGCAATGTCTTCATGGCCGTCGGCGCCCTGCACCTGCCCGGCAAGGACGGCGTCATCGAGCTGCTGCGCAAGCAGGGCTTTACGGTAACCGCTGTCAATTAGGCTACTCGGAAATGGACCGATGCGCGGCAAATAAAATAGCCGCTCGCCTCGCGGCAAGCGGCTGCGCATTTTCCTAGGGCTGCCGACAACCTACATATGGATCGGCTTGAAGAAAGTTGCGAGCGCGGCCTCCTTGACCGCTTCCGACATCGTCGGATGTGCATGGCAGGTGCGGCCGAGATCTTCCGACGATCCGCCGAATTCCATCAGCACGGCGATCTCGTGGATCATCTCGCCGGCGCCGAAACCGACGATGTGGCCGCCGAGCACGCGGTCGGTCTCCTTGTCGGCGAGGATCTTGACGAAGCCGTCGGTCGCCAGCATGGCGCGGGCGCGGCCGTTCGCGGTGAACGGAAACTTGCCGACCTTATAGGCGACGCCTGCCGCCTTCAGTTCCTCCTCGGTCTTGCCGACCGAAGCGACTTCCGGCTGGGTATAGACGACACTCGGAATCACGTCGTAATTGACGTGGCCATGCTGCCCCGCGAGGATTTCGGCAAGCGCGACACCCTCGTCTTCCGCCTTGTGGGCCAGCATCGGGCCCTTGACCACATCGCCGATCGCATAGATGCCGGCGACATTGGTCCTGAAGTGGCCGTCGATCTCGACGCGGCCGCGATTGTCGAGCGCCACGCCCGCCTCTTCCAGGCCGAGGCCTGCGGTGTAGGGCTTGCGGCCGGTGGCGATCAGCACGACTTCAGCGTCGAGCGTCACCTTGTCGCCGCCCTTAACAGGCTCGAACGTCACCTTGGCGCCCTTGCCGCCCTTCTCGACGCCGGTGACCTTGGCGCTAAGGTTGAAATCGATGCCCTGCTTGGCGAGCATGCGCTGGAACTGCTTTGCGACTTCGCCGTCCATGCCGCCGAGGATGGTGTCGAGATATTCGACGACGGTGACCTTTGCGCCAAGACGCGACCAGACGGAGCCGAGTTCAAGGCCGATGACGCCGCCGCCGACGACGATCAGCGTTTCCGGCACCTTTTCCAGCGCAATGCCGCCGGTCGACGAGATGATGGTCTTCTCATCGATTTCGACCTGCACGCCGGGAATGCCGGCGACATCCGAACCGGTGGCGATGACGATGTTCTTGCCTTCGATTTCCTGCGCCGTGCCGTCTTCGGCGGTGACGGAAACCTTGCCGGCCGAGACGATTTTGCCGGCGCCCTGGAAGGCATCGATCTTGTTCTTCTTGAAGAGGAAGGCGACGCCGTCGACGTTCGACTTCACCGTCGCGTCCTTGTGGGCCATCATATTGCCAAGGTTCAGCGTCGGCGCGGGAACGTCGATGCCGAGCGCACTCAACCCGTGGCCCGCCTGATGGAACATTTCGGAAGCATGCAGCAGCGCCTTCGACGGAATGCAGCCGACGTTCAGGCAGGTGCCGCCATAGGTCGCGCGCTTTTCGACGACGGCCACCTTAAGGCCGAGCTGGGCCGCCTTGACGGCGCAGACATAGCCGCCCGGGCCGGTTCCGATAATGATCACATCGTAAGACATTGCTTCTTTCCCTTTGGATTTTTCGTTTAGGCGGCTGCGCGCGACAGCGCGAGAGCCATCAGGCCGAGGAATTCGAGAATATATGGCATGCTGTTTTTCGCCGTGTCCTTCTAGCGACCGCCGCTCACGTTGAGGATCGCGCCCGTTACATAGGAGGCGGAAGGAGAAAGAAGATAGAGGATAGCGTCCGCCACCTCCTCGGCTGTGCCCGGACGCTGCATCGGGACCGACGGCGCCATTTCGCGCGCCCGGTCCGGCAGTCCGCCCGAAGCATGCAGATCGGTTTCGATGATCCCGGGTCTGACGGCATTCACGCGAATGCCCTCGGCTGCGACCTCGCGCGCAAGCCCGACCGTGAATGTGTCGATAGCGGCCTTCGAGGCGGCATAATCGACATATTGCGTCGCCGAGCCGAGGATCGCGGCCATTGAGGAGATGTTGACGATCGCACCGCCCTGTCCGCCGTGACGGCTCGACATGCGGCGAACGGCCTCCCCCGCACAGAGGATGGAGCCCGTCACATTGACGCGCAGCATCCTTTCGATCCGCTCCATCGACATCTCGTCGACCCGCTGCGGATAGTCGACGATGCCGGCATTGTTGACGAGCCCGTCGAGCCGGCCGAAATGGCGATCGACCGCGGCAAACATCGCAGCGATGTCGGCAGCCTTGCCTACATCGCCCTGGATGGCCACCGCCTCGCCGCCCTCTCCGGCAATAGCCGCGACGACAGCCTCGGCCGCCTGTCGGCTGGAGGCATAATTAACCGCCACGCGCCAGCCCTGCCGCGCGGCGAGCCGGCAGACCGCGGCGCCAATACCCCGGCTGCCGCCGGTCACGAGAACAACAGGTGCATCATTCATGTCGCACACTCCTTGAAAGTCAGCACGTCCCAAGGCGCCACCGAAGCCTTGCCCTCTCCCCAGGCGCTCGATTCACGGATGGCGGGACCAAGGCCGGGAAGTACGATCTTTTCGGCCGCCGCGGCACCCTCCGGCTGCAGATTGTCGACCTCGCCTTTGGCATTCATGCCGTAGACGGCGCCCTGCCAGACGGTGCAGGCATCGAGATCGGCGCCGGTCGCGTCTCCCTCCGGGCAGTTGAACATCAGGATGCCGATCGCGCGCACCGGATCTTCCGATGGCATCACATAGCCTTCCATGACCACGGATGTCTTGAGCGCACTGACCTTGAACTGATTGCTGGCGGCAGCCGAGGGAGAATTCAGCGGTGCAAAACGCAGTTCATAGGCGCCGTCACGGTCGACGTAGACGGCCTGCTCCTGTTTGCAATCGACGGCGAACGCGGCGACCGGAACTGCGAAAAACGCGGCAGCTGCAATCGCAGCCACGCCACTCCATCCTGCCATGATCCCGACCGCCCCGCTCATTGCACCTTCGGCTCTCGCCGCCCGTCGGCATTCTCGATCACACCAAAATCCGTCAACAGAACCAGCGGGTGGCCATCCTTGTCGAGGCCCCAGAAGACAGGATAGAAACCGTCGCCCCAACCGCTCCAGAACACCGCAACATTGCCCTTCTTGCCGGCAACCGGCCGGTGCAGTGCATAGTGGCGCTTATTGGCGTCAAGCTCCGACGCCAGCACGTCATCGTAATAATTGATATCGGCATCCGGCTTCTGCGCTTGGACCTGCGCTTCGCGCTCATCGATCCGCCCCAGCGTATCGGCGTCCATGTAGCAGCCGACGCCGGCATCGACCGGATAGCCGAAGATCTCGTCGTCCTTCAGTGTCGCCGGGTCCTGGCCGGGGAGGACGGCCAGTTCCCAGTGATCGGGCTTGCCCTCGGCAAACCGCATGCTGGCCGCCGCGATGCGCCCGAAGGCACGGTAGAGCGTCACCGGATAGTCGCCCGGCGCAACTGTTCTTGCCAGCGCCGGACGATCCGGCTGGGCAAGCGGATCAGCGGCGACAATGCGCCCCGAGGTCAGCTCGACATCGCCCATATGGACCACGTCGATCGACCGGCTGGAGAGTTCGGCATCATCAAGCGTCACCAGTTCGAAATTGCTGCTGGCCTTGCTGACATCCCAGCCGGCGGCCGATGCGAGGACCGGGGCATGCGCGGCGGCAGCGCAAAGGAGAAGGCGCGCCGCTCGCATGATCCGCTTCCGCATCGAAAAGCTCCCTTAGAGATCGAGAACCAGGCGTTCCGGATCTTCCAGGCTCTCCTTGACGCGCACGAGGAAGGTCACCGCTTCCTTGCCGTCGACGATGCGGTGATCGTAGGACAGCGCCAGATACATCATCGGACGGATGACCACCTGGCCGCCGATCGCGACCGGCCGCTCCTGGATCTTGTGCATGCCGAGGATGCCAGACTGCGGCGCGTTGAGGATCGGCGAGGACATCAGCGAACCGTAGACGCCGCCGTTCGAGATGGTGAAGGTGCCACCCTGCATGTCGGCCATCGAGAGCTGGCCGTCGCGGGCTGCCTTGCCCAGGCGGCCGATTTCCTTTTCGATCTCGGCGATGGACATCTGGTCGGCGTCGCGAACGATCGGAACCACGAGACCCTTGTCCGTGCCGACCGCGACGCCGATGTGGCAGTAGTTCTTGTAGATGATGTCGGTGCCGTCGATCTCGGCATTGACCGCCGGCAGTTCCTTCAGCGCATGCGTCACAGCCTTGGTGAAGAAGCCCATGAAACCGAGCTTCACGCCGTGCTTCTTCTCGAAAACGTCCTTGTACTTGTTGCGCAGATCCATGACCGCCTTCATGTCCACCTCGTTATAGGTGGTCAACATGGCGGCGGTGTTCTGGGCGTCCTTGAGGCGCTTGGCGATCGTCTGGCGCAGGCGCGTCATCTTCACGCGCTCTTCGCGCGAGGCATCCTCGACCGTCGAAGGCCCGCGCGCAGCCGCAGGCGCTGCAGCCGGTGCCGCGGTGGGAGCGGAAATGCCCTTGGCGACGGCGGCAATGACATCGCCCTTCAGCACCTGGCCGCGTTTGCCGCTGCCGTCGACCTGATCGGCGGAAAGATTGCTTTCAGCCAGCATCTTCGTAGCCGCCGGTGCCGGCGGCATGGTGGAGACGGAGGCGCTCGACGACGATGCAGCAGCAGCGGCAGCCGGCTGGGCGGCAGCAGCCGGGGCCGGTTGAGCGGGAGCGGCGGCCGGTGCAGCTGCTGCCGGTGCGGCGGCTGCGCCGGCGCCTTCGGCGATCTGGCCAAGCAGCGCGCCGAGGCCGACGGTCTCGCCGGCAGCGGCGACGATTTCCGAAAGCGTGCCGGAAGCGGGTGCGGGAACTTCGATGGTCACCTTGTCGGTTTCAAGCTCCAGAATCGGCTCGTCGGCCTTGATGGCGTCGCCGACCTTCTTGAACCAGGTGCCGACGGTTGCCTCGCTGACGGATTCACCGAGAGTTGGAACGCGGATTTCTGTGGCCATTGTTCAAATCCTGATTTCGTGTGTTTTCGTTTATGCGTTTCAGACGGCGGGCGGCCGCAAAATGATTGAGGGCATCTGCAGGACATCGAAACGGAACCCGAGACCGGAAGCGATGATCGGGTCGCCGTCGGCAAGAGCTTGCGCCGCCGCCTGATCTTCGACCTCCACCACTGCCATGCCGAAAGCGCCTTCCCCTTCGAACACCGGACCGACGACGATTGCCGATCCCGCAAGGGCGTGCCGATGCCAGTAATCGACGTGGCGTTTCATCGCCGCGATTTCCTCCCCCGTCCCATCATGCGGGAAAGTGGGGCGCGGCGGCAGCAGTCTCATAAAGAAGTAAGCCATTGCGCCCCCCTTGATTTCAGCCGCCCAATGCGTCCTCGAGGAATGCGGCGAGCTGTGACAAATGCTTCGACATCAGGCCCGTCGCCGGCGAGGCGGCGGCCGGACGGCCGGTATAGCGGACACGCTGGTACTTCGCGTCGATATGGGCAAGCACCCACTCGAGGAAGGGGTCGATGAACGACCATGCGCCCATGTTCTTGGGCTCTTCCTGGCACCAGACCATCTCGGCGTTGCGGAAGCGCGACAGCTCGTTGATGAGCGCCTTTGCCGGGAACGGATAGAGCTGCTCGACGCGCAGGAGATAGATGTCGTCGATGCCGCGCTTTTCACGCTCCTCCAGAAGATCGTAATAGACCTTGCCGGAGCACATGACGACACGGCGGATCTTGTTGTCCTTCTGCAGCTTGATCGGGCCGTCCTTGATCACCTCGGCATCGTCCCACAGCAGGCGATGGAAAGCCGATTCGCCGGCCAATTCGGCAAGCGTCGAAACGGCCCGCTTGTGACGCAGCAGCGACTTCGGCGTCATCAGGATCAGCGGCTTGCGGAAGTCGCGCTTCAGCTGACGGCGCAGGATATGGAAGTAGTTCGCCGGCGTCGTGACATTGGCGACCTGCATGTTGTCTTCCGCGCAAAGCTGTAGGAAGCGCTCCAGGCGAGCCGAAGAGTGCTCCGGACCCTGGCCTTCATAGCCGTGCGGCAGCAGGCAGACGAGGCCGGACATGCGCAGCCACTTGCGTTCGCCCGACGAGATGAACTGGTCGAAGACCACCTGTGCTCCATTGGCGAAATCGCCGAACTGCGCTTCCCAGAGCGTCAGCGCATTCGGGCGGGCCAGCGAGTAGCCATATTCGAAGCCAAGCACAGCCTCTTCCGAAAGCATCGAATTGATGACTTCGTAGCGGGCCTGCGTCGGTGAAAGATTGGCGAGCGGTATATAACGTTCCTCGGTTTCCTGATCGTAGAGAACCGAATGACGCTGCGAGAAGGTGCCGCGTTCGCAATCCTGACCGGACAGGCGAATCTTGTGGCCTTCTAGGCAAAGCGCGCCGAAAGCGAGCGCTTCGGCCATCGCCCAGTCGAGGCCCTCGCCGGTGGCGATCATATTGGCCCGGTTTTCCATGAAACGTTGGATCGTGCGGTGCGCATTGAAGCCAGCGGGGATTTCCGAGAGCTTGCGGCCGATATCCTTCAGCGTCTTCATCGGCACTGCAGTCTTGCCGCGGCGCTGTTCGTCTGCATTGTCGGCGGTGCGCAGGCCCGACCACTCGCCGTCCAGCCAGTCGGCCTTATTCGGCTTGTAGTGCTGGCCGGCGTCGAACTCCTGCTCGAGATGCGCGCGCCAATCGGCCTTCATCTTCTCCACTTCGCCTTCGGTGACCAAGCCTTCGGCGACCAGGCGCGCCGCATAGAGCTGCAGCACGGTCTTGTGGCCGCGGATCACCTTGTACATCTTCGGCTGCGTGAAGGACGGCTCGTCGCCTTCATTGTGGCCGTAGCGGCGATAGCAGAACATGTCGAGCACCACGGGCTTGTGGAACTTCATGCGGAATTCGGTCGCGACCTTGGCCGCATAGACCACGGCTTCGGGATCGTCGCCGTTGACGTGCAGGATCGGCGCCTCGATCATCTTGGCGACGTCGGACGGATAGGGCGACGAGCGCGAGAAGGCCGGATTGGTGGTGAAGCCGATCTGGTTGTTGATGATGACGTGCATGGTGCCGGCAACGCGATGGCCGCGCAGACCCGACAGGCCGAGGATTTCGGCAATGACACCCTGGCCGGCAAAGGCCGCGTCGCCATGGATCAGCAGCGGCAGAACCTTTGCGCGTTCGGAAAGCGGAATGATGTCGCCTTCCCAGACGGTGGCGCTCATGTCCTGCTTGGCGCGGGCCTTGCCCATGACGACGGGATCGACGATTTCAAGATGCGACGGGTTCGCCGTCAGCGAGACGTGCACCTTGTTGCCGTCGAATTCGCGGTCGGAGGAAGCGCCGAGATGGTACTTGACGTCGCCCGAGCCTTCGACTTCGTCAGGGGCGTAGGAGCCGCCCTTGAACTCATGGAAGATGGCGCGGTGCGGCTTGCCCATCACCTGGGAGAGCACGTTCAGGCGACCGCGGTGGGCCATGCCGAACACGGCCTCCTTGAGACCGAGATGGCCGCCGCGCTTCAGGATCTGCTCCAATGCGGGGATCAGTGATTCACCGCCGTCGAGGCCGAAACGCTTCGTGCCCTTGAACTTGACGTCTAGGAACTGTTCGTAGCCTTCGGCTTCGACGAGTTTGGAAAGGATCGCCTTCTTTCCTTCAGGCGTGAAGGCCACACCCTTGTCCGGACCTTCGATGCGCTCCTGTATCCACGCCTTCTCCTCAGGATTGGAGATATGCATGAACTCGACGCCGAGCGTCGAGCAATAGGTGCGCTCGAGAATCTCGATCATCTCGCGAAGGGTCGCATATTCCAGGCCGAGCACGTTGTCGATGAAGATCTTGCGATCGTAATCGGCAGCGGTGAAGCCGTAATTTTCCGGCGACAGCTCGCGATAGTCGTCGACGGCAGCGGCGATGCCGAGGGGGTCGAGCTTGGCGTGCAGATGGCCGCGCATGCGATAGGCGCGGATCATCATGATGGCGCGCACGGAATCGCGCGTCGCCTGCAGCACGTCGGTGGTGTCGGCGGGCTTGCCCTGAGCCTCGGCCTTGGCCTTCACCTTGGTCTCGATCACCTTCTCGACGATACCCCAGTCGCCGTCGAGAGCCGACACCAGGTCGCCGCCGGCCGGAAGCGGCCAGTTCTTCTTGCGCCAGGAAGCACCCTTGGCCGCTTTCTTCACGTCGCTCGGATCGTCTTCCAGCGCCTTGAAGAAGGTGCGCCATTGATCGTCGACCGACGCCGGATCCTCTTCGTAGCGCGCATAGAGCTGCTCGATATAGGCCGCGTTGGCGCCATCCAGAAACGAGGTGATCTGAAATTGCTCGTTGGCTTCTTGCCGTGCCATGGTGATATGCGGACGCTTCGGTCCGCCTCCTGACTTTGATGAATTTGCCGGATCGATTGCCGGCCGCCGCATTCCGATCGCCGCCTGTCCGCGACGCATCTGCTGGTCTCGTATGCGAGCCGGGCGGAAGGCGCAGATGTCGTTCCTCCGCCCGGTCCATAGGTGGTTTTAGCCCTTCAGGACTTCAACCAGCGTCTTGCCCAAGCGAGCCGGAGACGGCGACACCTTGATGCCTGCCGATTCCATCGCCGCGATCTTCGATTCAGCGTCGCCCTTGCCGCCCGATACCACGGCGCCGGCATGGCCCATGGTGCGGCCCTTCGGTGCCGTACGGCCGGCGATGAAGCCGGCCATCGGCTTCTTGCGGCCCTTCTTGGCCTCGTCCTTCAGGAACTGGGCTGCGTCTTCTTCGGCGGAGCCGCCGATTTCGCCGATCATGATGATCGACGTCGTGGCTTCGTCGGCGAGGAACATCTCCAGCACGTCGATGAACTCGGTGCCCTTGACCGGGTCGCCGCCGATGCCGACAGCCGTCGTCTGGCCGAGGCCTTCATTGGAGGTCTGGAAAACGGCTTCATAGGTCAGCGTGCCCGAGCGGGACACGATGCCGACCGAACCCTTGCGGAAGATCGAGCCCGGCATGATGCCGATCTTGCATTCCTCCGGCGTCAGGATGCCCGGGCAGTTGGGCCCAAGCAGGCGCGACTTGGAACGGTCGAGGCGAGCCTTGACGCGCACCATGTCCATGACGGGGATGCCTTCGGTGATGCAGGTGATAAACGGGATCTCGGCGTCGATCGCCTCGATGATCGCGTCGGCGGCGCCGGCCGGCGGAACGTAGATGACGGTCGCGTCGGCGCCGGTTTTTTCCTTGCCTTCTGCAACGGTTGCAAAGATCGGCAGGCTTTCGCCCTTGGAGCCGGTCCAGGTTTCTCCGCCCTTCTTCGGGTGGATGCCGCCGACCATCTGGGTGCCGTAATAAGCGAGCGCCTGTTCGGTGTGGAAGGTTCCGGTCTTGCCGGTCAGACCCTGAACGAGGACCCTGGTGTCTTTATTGACGAGAATGGACATTCTTTCGATCCCTCAAATTAGCCGTTGATCGCTGCGACGATCTTCTTGGCCGCATCGTCCAAGTCGTCAGCCGCCGTGATCGCGAGACCCGACTCGTTCAGGATCTTCTTGCCGAGCTCGACATTGGTGCCTTCAAGGCGCACGACCAGCGGAACCTTGAGACCGACTTCCTTGACCGCGGCAATGACGCCCTCGGCAATGACGTCGCACTTCATGATGCCGCCGAAGATGTTGACGAGGATGCCTTCGACCTTGGGGTCGGCGGTGATGATCTTGAAGGCCGCAGCGACCTTCTCCTTGCCGGCGCCGCCGCCGACGTCGCAGAAGTTGGCCGGCTCCTTGCCGTACAGCTTGATGATGTCCATCGTCGCCATGGCGAGGCCGGCACCGTTGACCATGCAGCCGATATTGCCGTCGAGCGCGACATAGGCGAGATCCCACTTGGAGGCCTCGATTTCCTTGGCGTCCTCCTCGGTCTCGTCGCGCAGCGCCTTGACGTCGTCGTGACGGAAGAGCGCATTGCCATCGAACGACATCTTGGCGTCGAGGACGCGCAGATGTCCATTCTTCATGACGATCAGCGGGTTGATTTCGAGAAGAGACATGTCCTTCTCGTTGAAGGCCTTGTAGAGCAGCGGGAAGAGCGACTTGGCGTCTTCTGCGGCTGCACCTTCGAGCTCGAGGGCGGCGGAGATCCTGGCGACGTCGGCCGCCGTCACGCCGGCTTCCGGATCGATGGCGATCGTCTGGATCTTCTCGGGCGTATCGTGGGCGACAGCTTCGATGTCCATCCCGCCTTCGGTGGAGACCACGAAGGCGACCTTGCCGACCGAGCGATCGACCAGCAGCGAGCAGTAGAGTTCGCGCTCGATGTCGGCGCCGTCCTCGATATAGAGGCGGTTGACCTGCTTGCCGGCTTCACCGGTCTGCGCGGTCACCAGCGTGTTGCCGAGCATCTCCTTGACGTTGGCAACAACGTCTTCGATCGACTTGGCGAGACGTACGCCGCCCTTGGCTTCCGCCGACAGTTCCTTGAACTTGCCCTTGCCGCGGCCCCCCGCATGGATCTGGCTCTTGACTACGTAAAGCGGGCCGGGAAGCGACTTGGCGGCCGCTTCCGCTTCTTCAACCTTGAGAATTGCCACACCCTCGGCAACTGGCGCGCCATAGCCCTTCAGCAGAGCCTTGGCCTGATATTCATGAATGTTCATGGGTCTATCCCTGTTTCGATTACTTCAGCGCCAATTACTTCAGGGCAGGCGCGATGTTGATGCAGGCCTCGCAGAGACCGGCGACGGCGGCAACCGACTTGTCGAAGGCCTCCTTCTCGGTCTTGTTGAGGTCGATCTCGATGACGCGCTCGACGCCGCCGACGCCGATGACGGTGGGAACGCCGACATACATGTCCTTGACGCCGTATTGGCCAGTGAGATGAGCAGCGCAAGGCAGGACGCGCTTCTTGTCCTTGAGGTAGGATTCGGCCATTTCGATCGCCGAGGCGGCCGGCGCATAATAGGCCGAGCCGGTCTTCAGGAGGCCGACGATTTCGGCGCCGCCGTCACGGGTGCGCTGGATGATCTCTTCGAGGCGCTCCTTGGTGACCCAGCCCATGGTGACGAGGTCGGTGAGCGGAATGCCGCCGACCGTCGAGTAACGGGCGAGCGGCACCATCGTGTCGCCGTGGCCGCCGAGAACGAAGGCCGTCACGTCCTGAACGGAGACGTTGAATTCCTTGGCGAGGAAGAGACGGAAGCGCGAGGAATCGAGAACGCCTGCCATGCCGACGACCTTGTTCGCCGGGAGGCCGGAAAACTTTTGCAGCGCCCAGACCATGGCGTCGAGCGGGTTGGTGATGCAGATGACGAAAGCGTTAGGCGCATATTTCTTGATGCCGGCGCCGACCTGCTCCATGACCTTAAGGTTGATGCCGAGAAGATCGTCGCGGCTCATTCCCGGCTTGCGCGGGACCCCGGCGGTGACGATGCAGACGTCAGCGCCTTCGATCGCCGAATAGTCGCTGGCGCCGGTCAGATTGGCGTCGAAACCTTCGACCGGAGAGGACTGTGCGATGTCGAGACCCTTGCCCTGGGGGATGCCGTCGGCGATGTCGAAGAGGACGATATCGCCCAGCTCCTTCAGGCCGGCGAGATGCGCCAGCGTGCCACCAATCATACCAGAACCAATGAGTGCGATCTTGTTACGCGCCATTTCGCTGTTTCCTTTGCGATCAAATTCGTCGAACGACGCTGCAAGGCCGCTCAATGACGCAATCGCATAGACCCAAAGCCCAAAAATGGCAATCCATTAATTTTGATGCAGCATTTTCAATCGTTTAGATAACAAATTTCTTACGTAAACGTAAGAGATTTTGTCACTTGATTGTTACTCGGCGGCACGTTTCGCATGGTGCAGCGCAAGATATTCGGCACTTCGCATCTCGAACAGTCGTGATGCCGTGCGGTCGAATTCAAACCCCTCGGTACCCCGGCGGGTGACGAGCAGTTCCTCCGGCATCGCCGCCGCCGATACATAAAGCCGCACGGCATGATCATAGAACGTATCGACCATAATGATGAATCGCTTGATCTGGTTCCGCTTCTCCGGCCCGAGCAAGGGAACGTGGTCGAGGAAGACGGTATCGAACCGTTCGGCGATGGCCAGGAAGTCCGCAGCCCCGAGCGGCTTGTCGCAGAGATCGGCGAAAGAGAACCGCGCCATCCGGTCGGCGGCAAGCGGCACGTGGATGGAGCGCCCCTTCATCGGAATGTCGAGCGGTTGCGCCTTGCGTCCATGCAGCGCCTGCGTCCAGGACGCTTCCATCGCCATGTCATTGTGGTCGTTGATCGGCACCAGATAGACCGGCTGGCTGCTCAGCTTTTCCATCCGGTAATCGGTCGGCGAATCCAGGGTAACAATATCGACATGTTGTTTGAGCAGGGCGACGAAGGGCAGGAACAGGCCGCGATTGAGACCATCCTTGTAAAGATTGTCCGGTTCGACATTCGAAGTTGCGACCAGCACGCATCCCCGCGCGAAGAGTTCGGAAAACAGCCGCGACAGGATCATCGCGTCAGCAATGTCGGTGACGGTGAATTCATCGAAGCAGAGCAGTTCCGCTTCCTCATAGAGGGCTGCGGCGACCGGCGGCATCGGATCGGCCTGCTTCGTCTCGCCGTTCTTGAGCTTCAGCCGGTGCGCCGCGATGCGGCTGTGAACATCCGCCATGAATTCATGGAAATGCGCCCGCCGCTTCTTCCTGCACGGCGCCATCGAGAAGAACATATCCATCAGCATGGTCTTACCACGTCCGACGCTGCCGTGGATGTAAAGCCCCTTGATGCCGTCGGCGGCTTTCTTCTTCTTGGCAAACAGCCAGCCAAGCGCGCTCGCCTTTGCCGCCGGCCGCAGCTGCTTCAGCCCGGCAAGCACGCGATCCAGGCTTTTGGCCACGTCCATCTGGGCGGAATCGACCTGCAACGCACCGGCCAGCGTCAGCGATTTAAGCTGTTCGCAAACGCTGAGCGCATAATCTGGCATTGGCTGCATGAGGGCATGTCCGCCTGTCAGTCATCGGCGGGCGCCGCCGGATCGCTTACCCCCGCCGGTTCAGTTGCCGGCCGGTTCATTTACCGCGCCAGCTCATTTACCGGCTGAGGCTGATCTGCTGACCTGTATTCGTCTGGCCTTGGAAGCGATTGTCGGCCGTCTTGTAGACGCTGCCGATCTGGTTGCCCGAACGATCCTTGAGCAGCACCTGCTTGCCCGCCACCTCCCAGGAGCCCATCGCCGTCAGCTCGCCGACGCAGCCGCGCGTGCCGCCACGCGAGCCGCTGCCGAGATTCGTGAGCGTCAGGAACATGTCGCAGCTGCCGTTGACGCGCCAGCTTCCGACCATCGATTCCTTGGTGACGTCGAGTGCATTCGCAGCCATGGCGCCGGACTGTGCCCCAGGCATCGGTGCCGTCGCCGTCGGCGCGGCCGGAAACTGCGCGCTGCCGGTCGGCGGGGGAAGCTGCCCGCCCTGCACCGAGGGGACAGGCTGCGCCGTCAACGGCGCCGGCCCGGCATTCGAGTTGGAGCTGTAATCATATGCCGTACGCTGACAACCGGCTAGCGCGAGAGCCACCACCAGACCTGTTATCGCATATCGCAACTGCATCATCATACTCCTGAATTCGGCTATAGCCGCAAAGAAACGGGCGTGAGATAGGCCCGATTATCGTAATTCGCTTTGGTTAATCAAGTCGGGCTGCATAAATTGCCCGTGACAACAACTAACCGAAAAACGATACAGTTCAACTGCCCCGCTGCAAAACTTCCTGCACATAGAATTTGTCAGGAACGTGTTGCGCGCGTGGATCTCCGCCCGAGTCCTTGCGAGCTCCCGCAGTGATCAGACCCGGCGCTCGACCATCATCTTCTTGATTTCGGCGATTGCCTTGGCTGGGTTGAGGCCCTTCGGGCAGGTCTGCGCACAGTTCATGATCGTGTGGCACCGGTAGAGGCGGAACGGATCCTCGAGATTGTCGAGACGCTCGCCGGTCGCCTCGTCTCTGGAATCGATCAGCCAGCGATAGGCCTGCAGCAGAACGGCCGGACCGAGATAACGGTCGCCGTTCCACCAGTAGCTCGGACAGGAGGTCGAGCAGCAAGCGCAGAGGATGCATTCATAGAGGCCGTCGAGCTTCTGCCGGTCCTCATGGCTCTGCTTCCATTCCTTGGCCGGCGTCGGTGACACCGTCTTCAGCCAGGGCTCGATTGAGCGATGCTGGGCGTAGAAGTTGCTGAGATCGGGCACCAGATCCTTGACGACTGGCATATGCGGCAGCGGATAGACCTTTACCGCGCCCTTGATATCATCCAAGCCCTTGGTGCAGGCGAGCGTATTGGTGCCGTCGATGTTCATCGCGCAGGAGCCGCAGATGCCCTCGCGACAGGAACGGCGCAGCGTCAGCGTCGGATCGATCTTGTTCTTGATGTAGAGCAGGCCATCGAGCACCATCGGGCCGCAATCGTCGACATCGATGTAGAAAGTGTCGATCGACGGGTTCTGGCCGTCGTCCGGGCTCCAGCGGTAGACGCGGAATTCGCGCGTGTTCGTCGCACCGGCCGGCTTCGGCCAGACCTTGCCTTCGCGCATCTGGGAGTTCTTCGGAAGAGCGAGTTCAACCATGCCAGGTTCCTCTTGAGATCAGTAGACGCGCGCCTTCGGCTCGATCTTGTACGGATCGATGCCTTCGGCAATCAGCTCGGTGTGAACGGGCCGGTAGTCGAGTTTCACCTCGCCTGCGTCGTTCACCCAGGCGAGCGTATGCTTGCGCCAGTTGAGGTCGTCGCGGCCGGCGAATGCGCCCTCGGTATAATCCTCGCGGGCGTGCGAACCGCGGCTCTCCTTGCGGGCCTCGGCGCCGTAGATCGTCGTAATGGCGTTCGCCATCAGATTCTGCAGCTCGAGCGTTTCCACGAGATCGGAGTTCCAGATCATCGACCGGTCGGTGACCTTCAGATCGCGCATTTCCTGCCAGATCGCCGAAATGCGCCGGCAACCGGATTCCAGCGATTCCTGCGTGCGGAACACGGCCGCGTCCTCCTGCATGGCGCGCTGCATCTTCTCGCGCAGCGCCGCCGTCGGCGTGCCGCCGCTAGCGTGACGCAGGCCGTCGAAACGATCCATGATCTTGTCGCAGGCGGCGACGTTGAGATGCGGAATCGGCTCGGCGCGGTCGATCACCTCGCCGGCGCGAATCGCGGCGGCGCGGCCGAAGACCACAAGGTCTATCAGCGAATTGGAGCCGAGGCGGTTGGCGCCGTGCACCGAGGCGCAGCCGGCTTCGCCGACAGCCATCAGGCCGGGGATGATCCGTTCCGGATTGGCGCCGTCGGCATTCAGCACTTCGCCCCAATAGTTGGTTGGAATACCGCCCATATTGTAATGAACGGTCGGCAGAACCGGGATCGGCTCGCGCGTGACGTCGACTCCGGCAAAGATCTTGGCGCTCTCGGAAATCCCCGGCAGGCGTTCATGAAGAACGGCCGGATCGAGGTGGTCGAGATGCAGGAAGATGTGGTCCTTGTTTTTGCCGACGCCACGCCCTTCGCGGATCTCCAGCGTCATGCAGCGCGAGACGACGTCGCGCGAGGCAAGATCCTTGGCCGAAGGCGCATAACGCTCCATGAAGCGTTCGCCTTCGGAGTTGACGAGGTAGCCGCCTTCGCCGCGCGCGCCTTCGGTGATCAGACAGCCCGAACCATAGATGCCGGTCGGGTGGAACTGCACGAATTCCATGTCCTGCAGCGGCAGGCCGGCACGCGCCACCATACCGCCGCCGTCGCCGGTGCAGGTATGGGCCGAGGTCGCCGAGAAATAGGCGCGGCCGTAGCCACCGGTCGCCAGCACCACCATCTTGGCGGCGAAGCGATGGATCGTGCCGTCGTCGAGGCACCAGGCAATGACACCGGTGCAGCGGCTGCCGTCTTCCGACATGATCAGGTCGAGCGCGAAATATTCGATGAAGAATTCGGCATTGTTGCGCAGCGACTGGCCGTAGAGCGTATGCAGGATGGCGTGGCCCGTACGGTCGGCGACAGCGCAGGTGCGCTGTACCGGCGGGCCTTCGCCGTAATTCTGCATGTGGCCGCCGAACGGGCGCTGGTAGATCTTGCCTTCCTCGTTACGCGAGAACGGCACGCCGTAATGCTCGAGCTCGTAGACCGCCTTCGGCGCTTCCATGGTGAGATACTGCATGGCGTCGACGTCGCCGAGCCAGTCGGAACCCTTGACGGTATCATAGAGATGCCACTGCCAGCTATCCGGCGTCATGTTGCGCAGCGAGGCGGCAATGCCGCCCTGGGCCGCAACCGTATGAGAGCGGGTCGGGAACACCTTGGTTATGCAGGCGGTGCGGAAACCCTGCTCGGCCATGCCGAGCGTCGCGCGCAAGCCCGCGCCGCCGGCGCCGACGACGATCACGTCATAGGAGTGATCGACATATTTGTAGGCCTTGCCATTCTGGGCGGGTGAGGTCGGTGCCATGTCGATCTTATCCTACGAATGCGATTTTCAGAATGGCGAAGAGACAGAGACTGGCGATCACGATCGCAAAGAAGGTGTTCAGCATCAGCAGAGCGATCTTGCCGAATTCGCCATGAACGTAGTCCTCGATGATGACCTGCATGCCGAGCTTCATATGGATGACGCCCGATATCACCATCAATCCCATGACGACGGCGACGAAGGGGTTCGACAGGGCGCGAACCACATCCGCGTAGGGCGCGCCGGCATAGGCGATCATGAAGATGACGAAGAACAGGATCAACGGAATATTGGAGACCGCAGTCAGCCGCTGACGCCAGAAATGGCTCGTGCCTTCCTTGGCGGAGCCGAGCCCGCGAACCTTGCCGAGGGGGGTGCGCATATCCATGAGAGGACCTTCAGAAGCGAATGAGGAGGCCGATCGCCCAGACCAGCACGGTCAGACAGAGCGATCCGATGACGTTGGCGATGGCGAGCTTGGTCGAGACTTCCTTCTCGAAGCCGTAGCCGAGGTCCCACATGAGATGGCGGAAGCCGCCGAGCATGTGGTGCAGCAGTGCCCAGGTATAGCCGAGCAGCACGAGCTTGCCGAGCAGGCTGCCGAGCACCCAGTTTGCCCAGTCGTATGAGCTCTGGCCGCTTGCCGCCGCGATCAGCCACCAGGCGACGAGCAACGTGCCGACGTAAAGCGCGCCACCGGTGATGCGGTGGACGATGGACATGACCATGGTGGGAATAAGTTTATAGACTTGCAAATGCGGCGACAGGGGCCGGTTATTTGTCACGTTCGCCATCAGAACCTCGCGGCGGCTTCTCTGCGCTCCCGGGTTTCGGAGCATTCTCAGTCAACCACACGAATGACAAAATCCTCTGTGTGCGTTGCATCAATTGCGACGTTTAATCACCGGACAGCCATACGACAAGCACAATTGCTGTCTGCTTCTAATTTAATCGATTCGGGTTACCGCGAAGTTTGCGGGCTAACGAAACTGATCTTTGGCGCTCAATATTTCAGCCACTCCGCCGGCGCGCATGGACAAGCCACGGCTTTTGGCGCAATCTGGCGTTAACGATTTGTTAACGATCGCAATTCCAGAGGCCGGCATCCATGTTTCCCCGTCTGTCGAGAGTTACCTTGCTTGCCCTTGCCGCGCTGGCTGCACTTCCCGCAATGGCGGGCGAGCGCCGCGACGATCATCGCTTTTCCGGCCATCGCCGTGTTTTCCACGACGGATTTCAACTCGGCGAAAGGGTGAGCTGGCGCGACCGCGGCATTCGTTTCGACAGCGCCTATGGCCATCGACACGGCAGAAAGCGGATGCCGATGCTGAAGCAGTTTTCGCCGGCGGGAGCCAGTCGCATCGCCCGCGGCAGTCTCGTCGTGCTCCTTCCCCAGGCAGCCGGCGGATACGGCGGCGGAAGCTATTCCGGGTCTTCCTATGTTTACGAGACCGATGGCGGAACCTATGTCGGGGGCGACAGCTACGGCTACTATCCCGCAATCCGGCCTGAGCCGCTCGCGCCGAAGGCGAAGGTCATCGACGTTGCCATCCAGGACGACCCCTGCTCCTATGAAGCCAATGTCTGCGTCATCCGGCCTTAAACCATGTCGAAAAATCGCGACGCGCTATAGAGTTCTGTATTAACCGGCCACGAAGCGCCATACCGTCGTCTTCTTGACGTCGCTGTCCTCCAGCGCCCGCGTCACCGGCACCTGATAGGCGGCGCAGAATTCCAGCCGGTCCCGAGGCAGATAGCTGCGCCCGGGATCGCCGACTAGCACCGGCCTGCCCTCGGCCGCCAGTCTCGAGAACCAGGGGACGAGCGCATCGGCGAACGTGCGGTCGTAGAAGACGTCGCCGGCAAGCACAATGTCAGCCTCGACGCTCGCACCGACCAGG
This sequence comes from Rhizobium bangladeshense, assembly GCF_017357245.1. NCBI lineage: Bacteria > Pseudomonadati > Pseudomonadota > Alphaproteobacteria > Hyphomicrobiales > Rhizobiaceae > Rhizobium > Rhizobium bangladeshense. The sequence goes on from NZ_CP071612.1 coordinate 4,121,073, forward strand.
TCGGCGCCGGTAAATCCGACTGCAACATGATTGGCCCCGGCATTCAGCCGGATTGCCGTCTGCGCCCAGGGGTCGATATCGGCAGCCATGACCTCGCGGGCGCCGGCCATGACGGCCGCAATGCCGACAAGACCGGAGCCGCTTGCAAAATCCAGCACCCGCTTGCCGCGCACCATGTCCGGATGATCGAGGATGTAGCGCGCCAGTCCCTGCCCGCCCGCCCAGGCAAATGCCCAGAAGGGCGGCGGCAGGCCGATTGCTTCCAGTTCCTCCTCCGTCTTCAGCCAGAGTTCATGCGCCTCGCTCGCCAGATAGAGAGAAATCTCCGGCACGTGCGGCGGCGGCATCAGACTGGTATTGGCGCGGATGAAGGCTTCCGGGTCGGTCTTCAAAGTTTTCAGCGCGGCGGATTGTCGAGCCCGCCCATGCGGCAGACTTCGGCCCATTCATCATCCGTCACCGGCTGCACGGAAAGGCGCATGGAGGTGACGAGCGACATCTTGGACAGTTTCTCGTTCGCCTTGATGTCCTTCAGCGTCACTGGCTTCGGCATGTCCATGACGGCGCGGATATCGACGCAATCCCACTTCGGATCGCCCTTGGCGGTGGAGTCTGGATGCGACAGGGCTGCGACTTCGACGATGCCGACGATCTCCAGCCCGTCATTGGAATGGTAGAAGAATCCTTTATCGCCGATTTGCATCGCCCGCATGTTGTTGCGCGCCAAGTAGTTGCGCACGCCCGTCCATTCCGTGCCCTTGTCGCCGGCGGCCTTCTGCTGCTCCCAGGACCAGGAGGCAGGTTCCGATTTATAGAGCCAATGCGCCATGTTTACGCCTCCGGCTTATTGAAGACCCAGTTGAACGGCTTGATCTCAACGCTTTCGAACAAACCGGCCTTGGCGTAAGGGTCGGCATCGGCAAGCGCCTTTGCCTCTTGCGCCGTCTCCGCCTTGACGAGCACCAGACTGCCGCAGGCCTTGCCCTCATCATCGAGGAAAGGGCCGGCCATGGAGAGCTTGCCTTCGGCATTGAGCTTGTCGAGATAGGCAAGATGCGTCGGCCGCGTCTCCATGCGGACGTTGGAATGTCCCGGCTTGTCCTTGCAGAGCAGGGCGAAAAGCATGTCTATTCTCCTATTCGGTGGTGATTGGACGCGTCATCAACTGCTCGATGGCGTCTGATATGTCGAGCCTGCCTTCGATGATGGCGGAAACGGCATCGGTGATCGGCATGCTGATCGAAAGCGCCGCGGCAAGGCGGGAGGCAACGGAGGCGGCGAGCGCACCCTCCACCAGAGCGCCGTGCACGGGATCGGTCTTTTCGCCGCGCCCGAGCGCAATGCCGAAACGCAGGTTTCGAGATTGATGGCTCGTCGCCGTCAGTACCAGATCGCCGAGACCTGAAAGTCCGCGCACCGTATCGGCCTGACCGCCTTTGGCCACGACGAAGCGCGACATTTCCGCCAGCCCGCGCGCAATCAACGCCGCGCGGGCGGATTCGCCGATGCCGCGGCCCTCGACAATGCCGCAGGCGATCGCCAGCACATTCTTGAGCGCGCCGCCGAGCTGGACGCCGACGCGGTCGGTGGAGGCATAGAGCCGGAATGTTCGCCCGGAGATCGCCTGAGCGAGCCGCTCCGCTGTCTCGATGTCGTCAGCCGCAATCGCCATCGCCGTCGGCAGTCCTTTGGCGATATCGGCGGCAAATCCCGGGCCGGAGAGAACCGCAACCGGATGGTCCGGCAGTTCCCGCTCCAGCATGTCGGTCAAAAGATTGCCCGTTGTTCGCTCGATGCCCTTGGCGCAGGTGACGACAACCGCATCCTTCGACAGATAGGGACCATATTGCCGCGCCGCATCGGCCTGCGCCTGCGATGGCATCGCAAAAAGCACGATTGAGGCGCCGGCGACCGCTTCCGCCTCGGCCGAGAATTCGAGCGATTCCGGCAGGATAATGCCGGGCAGCACGGCATCATGCAGCCGCTCGCTCTTCAGATCGGCCATCAGCGATGGATTGCGCCCGACGAGCGTCACGGCACCGCGGCCGGCAAGGGCGATGACGGCGGCAAGCGCCGTCCCAAAGGCACCGGATCCGATGACGGCGATCTTTTCGCTCATGCCTTGGCTCCTCTCTTTCCAAAGCCGATCAGCGTTTCGGCGTTAGCATCGAGCGGCCAGCGCGAACGCGGCTGCACGTCAAGCGTATCAGGCTCTACGCCGGTCGCCATGCGCTCGAGCCCCGCCCAGGCGATCATCACCGCATTGTCGGTGCAGAGGCTGAGCGGCGGCGCAATGAAGCGGAAACCGTTCCGGGCGCAGAGCGCCTGCAACGTGCCGCGCAGTTCGAGATTGGCGGCGACTCCGCCGGCAACGACGAGCGCCGGCTTCTCGCCGGTCGTCGGGAACTCCGTTTTGAAGCGTTGCAGGCCGCGACCGATGCGGTCCTTCAGTGTGCGCGAAATCGCCTTCTGGAACGATGCGCAAATGTCAGCCACATCCTGATCGCTGAGCGGCGCGATCTCTTGTGCCGCCTGCCGCACCGCCGTCTTCAGACCTGAAAAGGAGAAGTCGAGCCGCGCCTCGCCGACGAGCGGGCGCGGAAAATCGAAGCGATCGGCATTGCCGTCCCGCGCCATCCGCTCCACCGCCGGGCCGCCGGGATAGGGCAGGCCGAGCAATTTTGCCGTCTTGTCGAAAGCTTCGCCGAGCGCATCGTCGATCGTCGTGCCCCAACGTTCATACTGCCCGACACCGCGCACCAGGATCAGCTGGGTATGGCCGCCGGAAACGAGCAGCACCAGATAGGGAAAGGAGAGCCCGTCGGTCAGCCGCGCCGTGAGCGCATGGCCTTCGAGATGGTTGACCGCATAGAGCGGCTTGCCGGCGGCTCTGGCGATCGCCTTACCGGTCATCAATCCCACGAGCAGCCCGCCGATCAGACCCGGGCCTGAAGTTGCGGCGATGGCGTCGATATCTGTCAGCGACACATTGGCGCGCTTCAGCGCCTGCTCGATCAGCTCGTCCAGCGCCTCGACATGGGCGCGCGCGGCGATCTCCGGCACCACGCCGCCATAGGCGCTGTGCTCGTCAAGCTGGGAAAGCACGACATCCGACAGGACGTTGCAATGCCCCTCCGCATCACGCTCGACGACGGCCGCGGCGGTCTCGTCGCAGCTTGTTTCGATGCCGAGGATGCGCAGAAAGGGAACCATGAGGCCTGTTCGTTGATTGCGATGGAACGGAAACCGGTTTACGAGAATTCCGGTAACAACGGAACAGAGCGGATGCAAACAAAACCTTTCCGGATCGGCACGCGGGGCAGCCCGCTGGCGCTTGCCCAGGCGCATGAGGCCCGCGACAGGCTGATGGCGGCGCATCATCTGCCGGAAGAGATGTTCGAAATCGTCGTCCTGACGACGAAGGGCGACCGCATCACCGATCGATCGCTCGCCGAGATCGGCGGCAAGGGCCTCTTCACCGAAGAGCTCGAACAGAAGCTTGCCGGCGGCGAGTTGGATTTTGCCGTGCATTCCACCAAGGACATGCCGACGCGCCTGCCGGAAGGCCTTCACCTCTCCGCCTATCTGCCGCGCGAAGATATTCGCGACGCGGTCGTCGGCCGCACCGCGCGCAAGCTGATCGACCTGCCGCATGGCGCCACCGTCGGCTCCTCCTCGCTGCGCCGCCAGGCGCTGATCCGCCGCATGCGGCCTGATATCAATGTCATCACCTTCCGCGGCTCGGTCGAAACCCGCCTGCGCAAGCTCGAAGAAGGGCAGGTGGATGCGACCCTGCTGGCGCTTGCCGGCCTGAAACGCCTCGGCAAGGTCGAGGTGCTGACCGATATCCTCGACCCCGACACGTTCCCGCCGGCGCCGGCGCAGGGGGCGATCTGCCTCGAAAGCCGCGTCGGCGATCAGAGGATCGACGACCTGCTGGCGGCGGTCAACGATGCCACGACCTTCGACACCGTCTCCTGCGAGCGCGCCTTCCTCGCCGCTCTCGATGGTTCCTGCCGCACGCCGATCGGCGGCTATGCCGTCTGCGAAGGTGACCTCATTCGATTCTCCGGCCTGATCATCACACCCGACGGCCGCAGCCAGCATGCGGTGACGACCGATGGCCACCGCCGCGATGCGGCCGCACTCGGAACCCGCGCCGGCCAGGATGTGCGTGCGAGAGCCGGCAGCGCCTTCTTCGACGACTGGCGCTGAAGCGGCCATGCGTGTGCTCGTCACCCGCCCCGCGCATTCGGCGACAAGAACAGCACAACGTCTGCGCGATATGGGCCACGAGCCTCTGCTGCTGCCGCTGCGCCGGCCACAGCACGATAGTGCGGCAGCCGCAGACGCACTAGAAACCACCAGCGGCGCGATAGCAGTGACCAGCGCCGAAGCCGTCAGGGTCATGTCGGCTCTCGGCGAGAAACTGCGTCCGCATCTTGTCCGACCGCTTTTTGCGGTCGGTGAGATTACGGCGGAAGAGGCCCGCCGCCTTGGCTTCCGGTCCGTCGCCGCATCCTCAGGCAACGGTCGCGACCTCGCCGATCTCGCCGCCGCTGAGGCAGCAGATGAGTTGCTCTACCTTGCCGGCATGCCGCGCGCCGAAACCTTCGAAGGAAGATTGCGCCAACTCGGCATCCGCTTTTCCGTCGCCGAGTGCTATCGCATGCAGCCGGTCGCTCCTAACCCGGCCGAGATCGAAGCTCTTTTTTCGGACCACCGCCCGGACGCCGTTCTTTTCTATTCCCGGCAGACAGCGGAGGATTTTTTTCACGTAGCGGAGCTGCGGTCTGCCCTGTCGGAGCACAGCGACACCCGCCTTCTCTGCCTCAGCCGGGCCGTGGCGCAGGTCATTCCGGCGTCCCTGAAAAAAACCGTGGCGATTTCGGCCATGCCGGATGAGCAAAGTCTTTTGTCGCTGCTTTGAATGCTATTGAGCCTTTCCTGGTCAGATTGATGCATTCTGACCAGGAAAGGCTCAAACCGCTCAATTTTGATCTAACCTCTTCCCTTAATTGGCATCACTGTCTAGTTTCGTTGCAATGCAGGATAAAGAGGACCTCATGGTATCGGGAAACCCGCCACGCCATTCGAAAAGCGCCGATGAGCCGGTCACGATCGACCTTGATGCACAGGACTTTGCCTCCGCAGCCGATACCGAAAAGCCGGTGAACAATGGTGCCGGCGATGCCGACAGCACCCCCGCCGATGCCGGCCCTCCGCCCGAAACCGAAGCGGTGTGGCAGCCCGAACCTGAACGCAAGCCGGAAGCGGAGGCGGTGGAGGAGACGCCGGCAACCGCCGAACCTTCGTTCACGCCATCTGCCGACCGGCCCGCGCCGAGGGGTGCGGGCACCGCCGGTCTCATCGCCGCCGGCATTTTCGGTGGTCTCGTCGCCCTGCTCGGCGCAGGCGCTATTCAATATGCCGGTTACCTCCCGGCTTCTTCCGCCCCACAGACGACCTCGCCCGAGATCACCGATCTCACCGGCGAGATCGACGCCTTGAAACAGACCGTGGCCAACCTCGCCGCCAATCCCGCAAACACGGGTGACGGCGCTCTTGAGACGCGTGTCGCCGCGCTTGAAACGGCTGCAACGAATCCCGCAGCGGCACCATCGGCCGACCCGGCAAATGTCGAGGCGCTCAACCAGAAGATTGCAGTGCTGAGCAGCCAAGTCGACCAGCTGCGTTCGACGATTGCTCAATCCTCCGACCAGCAGACGAGCAGCGACGCCGATATCGCCAAGCGTCTCGCCGAAGCCGAAAAGAAACTCAACGAGCCGCGCGAGGATGTTGCCGTCGCGCGGGCGATCGCGGCAGCCGCCCTAAAGGCGGCGATCGATCGCGGCGGCCCCTTCCTGGCCGAACTCGACACCTTCGCCGGCGTCGCACCCGACGATCCCGCCGTTACCGACCTGCGCGCTTTCGCCGAGACCGGCATTCCCTCGCGTGCCGAGCTAATGCGTCAGGTTCCCGACGTTGCCACAGCGATCGTCGAAGCCGTCAACCAGCCGGATCCGGACCAGAGCTGGTCGGATCGGCTGATGGCGAGTGCAAAATCACTGGTGAGCGTCCGTCCGGTCGGCAATATCGAAGGCGAAAGTGTCGAAGCGATCGCCGCTCGCCTGGAGGACAAGGTGAAGAACGGCGATCTGCCCGGCGCTTCTGCCGAATGGAAAAATCTTCCTGCTCCCGGCAAGCAGGCCTCCGCTGCCTTCAAACAATCGCTGGAGGCGCGCATCCGCGTCGAGGAACTAGTCGGCGGGGCGCTGTCGAAGGCGGTCGCCGGTGCCGGCAAGGAAGGGTGAGATCATGATCAGACTCGTCGTCTTCGCCCTGCTCGTGCTGCTTCTCGCCTACGGCTTCTCCTGGTTCGCCGATCGCCCGGGCGATCTCTCGCTGATATGGGAAGGCCAGATCTATCAGACGAAGCTGATCGTCGCAGTCAGCGCGATCATCGCTCTCATCGCCGCCGTGATGATCGCCTGGTGGTTCGTCCGCCTGATCTGGACGTCGCCGCATTCAATGACCCGCTACTTCCGCGCCCGCAAGCGCGACCGCGGCTATCAGGCGCTCTCGACCGGCCTGATCGCCGCGGGCGCCGGCAATGCATTGCTCGCCCGCAAGATGGCCGCTCGCTCCCGTGGCCTCATCCGCGCCGATCAGGAGCCGCTGATCAACCTGCTCGAGGCTCAGGCTGCTCTGATCGAAGGCCGCCATGATGAGGCGCGCGCCAAGTTCGAAGCCATGGCCAACGACCCGGAAACGCGCGAACTTGGCCTGCGCGGCCTCTATCTCGAAGCCCGCCGTCTCGGAGCCAACGAAGCCGCCCGCCAATATGCAGAAAAGGCCGCCGACAACGCCCCTTATCTGCCCTGGGCCGCCCAGGCGACCCTCGAATATCGCAGCCAGGCCCGCCGTTGGGACGATGCGATCCGCCTGCTCGAACAGCAGAAGGCCGCCCGCGTCGTCGAAAAGGCCGAGGCCAACCGCCTGCACGCCGTGCTCCTGACGGCGCGCGCTGCCGAGAAGCTGGAAGGTAATCCGGCGGGAGCCCGCGATGATGCCCTCCAGGCGCTGAAGCTCGCCGCCGATTTCATTCCGGCCGCCCTCATTGGCGCAAAGGCATTGTTCCGCGAAGGCGGCCTGCGCAAGGCTGCCTCGATCCTCGAAAAGGCTTGGAAATCGGCGCCTCATCCCGAGATTGGCCAGACCTATGTCAGAGCCCGCAGCGGCGATTCCACGCTCGATCGGCTAAAGCGCGCCGAACGGCTGGAAGCGATGCGTCCGAACAATGTCGAATCCCTGCTCGTCGTTGCCCAGGCGGCGCTCGACGCACAGGAATTCGCCAAGGCGCGCGCCAAGGCGGAAGCGGCGGCGCGCATTGAGCCGCGTGAAGCAGCCTTCCTGCTCCTGGCCGACATAGAGGAAGCCGAAACCGGCGACCAGGGCCGCGTGCGCCACTGGCTGGCCCAGGCTCTGAAAGCCCCGCGCGATCCCGCCTGGGTGGCGGACGGTTTCGTGTCCGACAAATGGCTGCCGGTGTCGCCCGTCACCGGCCGCCTCGATGCCTTCGAATGGAAGGCGCCTTTCGGCCAGATCGAGGGGCCGCTCGAAGATGGTTCAGCGCCCGCCTCGATCGAAACTGCGCTGAAGACGCTGCCGCCGCTGCGTGACGTCAGACCGGAAAGCCCGGTCAACGATCACCGCATCATTGAGCTGGAACGCGCCGCCACGATCGCCGAGGCCGTGCGCCCGGCACCGGCAAAGCCGAAACCCGTCGAACCCGCCACCAGCGACAAAGCGCCATTACCGAACGAAGCAAAGCCCTTTTTCGGCGGACTGCCTGATGATCCCGGCGTTCGCGATCCCAGGACGGAACCAGAACCCAAGACACGGCTTCGCCTTTTCTGAGACGGAACGAAACCCGCATGTTCGAACGCTTTCAGGCATTCTTCCAGAATCTCACCGCCGACCGTCCGAAGAAAGGCTTTGCCCCCGATGATCCGCGCATCGCGGTGGCGGCACTCTGCATGCAGGTCATGGAAGCAGACGGTCAGATCAAGGCAAGCGAAAAGAAGCGGCTACGCAAGCTGTTGAAGGAGCAGTATTCGCTCGACAGCCGGCAGCTCAATGCTTTGATGGCCGCCGGCTTCGAAGCCGAAAGCTCTGCCGTCGACTACTATCGCTTCACCGCCGACCTGAAACGCCATCTCGATACCGAGCAACGGCTTGAGCTGATCGGCATTCTCTGGGATATCGTCTATGCCGATGGCGAGCGCAGCGAGATGGAAGACCACGTCATCTGGCGCATAGCCGATCTGCTCGGGGTTTCCTCACGCGAACGCATCCAGAAGCGGCAGGAGGCCGCCGCCAGGGTCACGGATGTTCAGGTTGCGCAAGATGATGCCGACTGAGCAAAACCCAAACCGCGACCGGCGCCCGGTCCTCATCGTCCTGCATCAGGAGCGGTCCAGTCCTGGCCGCGTCGGCCAGTTGCTGGTTGAAAAAGGCTACCGCCTCGATATCCGTCGGCCGGTCCTCGGCGATCCGCTTCCGACGACGCTCCAAGACCATGCCGGTGCCGTCGTCTTCGGCGGACCGATGAGCGCCAATGATCCGGATGACTTCGTCAAGAAGGAGATCGCATGGATCGAGGTTCCGCTGCGGGAAGGACGTCCCTTTCTCGGCATCTGCCTCGGCGCCCAGATGCTGGTGCGTCATCTCGGCGGCAAGGTGCAGCCGAATGCCGACGGCTCGACAGAGATCGGCTGGTACCCGCTGCACCCGACCGAGAAGGGCCGTCTGCTGATGCACTGGCCGAAGATGGTCTATCATTTTCACCGCGAAGGCTTCGAGCTGCCACACGGCGCCGATCTTTTGGCCGAAGGCGATGCCTACCCGAACCAGGCCTTCCGATACGAGGGCAACGCCTGGGGTCTGCAGTTCCATGCCGAGCTCACCCGGGTGATGATGCATCGCTGGGTCGTGCACGGCGCGCATCGCTTCATTCTGCCGAACGCCCAGCAGGGCCGCGAACATCTGGAAGGCCGCATGCTGTTCGACTCGCCGCTGAAAGCCTGGCTGACAGAGTTTCTCGATATCGTCTTCGAGGGAAAACCGGCGAAGGCGGCACCCTCTATCCCTCTGCGCGCATAATCCCGCTCCCGCTTAAAGAGGTCAGGCGGGCGCGTCGAGCGTGTCGATCCTGCGCAGTTTCGGAAAACTGGAAGCCCAGATCGCTGCAACGACAAGGGTTCCAACACCGCCGACGACGACTGCCGGCACCGCGCCGAAGATCGATGCCATCGTACCTGCTCTAAATTCACCGAGTTCGTTCGATGCGCCGACAAAAACCATATTGACCGCATTGACGCGGCCGCGCAGGTGGTCGGGCGTCCAGAGCGCGATCAGGCTCTCGCGCACATAGACCGATATCATGTCGGCCGCGCCCATCACCGCCAGCGCTGCGATCGAAATTTCGGTATTGGTCGAAACGCCGAAGACGATGGTGCCGACACCGAACAGGGCAACGCCGATGAACATGTAGAGGCCGGCGCGGTGCTTGAGCGGATAGGCGGCAAGGAAGATCGCCATGACGATGGCCCCCAGGCCCGGTGCGGCGCGCAACAATCCCAGCCCCCAGGGGCCAAGCGTCAGAATATCGCGTGCGAAGATCGGCATCAGTGCGGTGGCGCCGCCGAGCAGCACAGCGAAGAGATCGAGCGAGATCGCGCCGAGCACGACCTTTTCCGCGCGGATGAAGCTGAAGCCGCCGAGGATCATCGCCCAGCTCTTGGCCTCGCCCGTCGTCTTCTGTTCCGGCCTCGGGATCATGAAGAGAAGAGCCGCGCCGAGGATGGAAAAGATGACTGCCACCGTATAGGCGGTCGAAGCGCTTACGCCGTAGAGCAGGCCACCGATGACTGGCCCTGTGATTGCGGCGAGCTGCCACGACGACGAGTTCCATGCGATGGCATTGGACAGGGCATGCTCAGGCACCAGATTGGGCGCAAGAGACTGCACTGCCGGCGACATGAAGGCGCGCTCGACGCCGAAGATCAAAAGCACCGCAAAGACCGGCCAGGGCGCGAATGTGTCCGTCGCCGTCATGATGAGCAACGTCAGCGTGCAGAGGGCGCTCACCAGCGAACAAAGAGCGGCGATGGCGCGGCGATTGTGCCGGTCGGCCACAGAACCGGTGACGAGGATGAGCAGCAGCGACGGCAGGAATTGTACCAGCCCGATCAGGCCGAGATAGATCGCTTTGCCGGTCTGGTCGTACATCTGCCAGCCGACGGCGACGCTGACGATCTGCTGCGAAAAGGAAAGCAGGAAACGCGCGAAAAAGAAGCGCGTGTAGGACTGATGCCGAAACGCGGCAAAACGGTCTCCGGTGGGCGAAAACGACATGGGCCTTGTCCGAGGAAACGGGCGCCGGAATGGCTGTGAGGCCGCCCGTTAAACATGATCTGCCATGCGTTTCGACACGGCACTTGCCCGTTTAGTCGCCAATGTCTACATGTCTGTCAACAACCAATTGGAGACGACGATGTTTGCCTTGTTTCAAACCATTGATTTGGTTTTGAATATTTACACCTGGATACTGATTGCCAGTGCCGTTTTCTCCTGGCTCTATGCGTTCAACGTCATCAATTCCAGCAACCAGTTCGTCAATTCGGTCGGCATGTTCCTCTATAATGTCACCGAACCCGCGCTGAAGCCGATCCGCCGCCTGCTGCCGAATCTCGGCGGCATCGATATTTCTCCGATCATCCTGCTGGTGATTATCTTCTTCCTGCGTACTTTCCTTTGGACCACACTATACCCGCTGGTCGCTTGAGCCCTCCCTGGCGGCTTTCCGGCGATCATGTCCGCCTCGCCATGCGGCTGACACCTAATGGTGGGCGTGACGCGATCGATGGCATCGAGGCCGATGGCGACGGCGAGACCCTGCTGAGAGCACGCGTCACATCAGTGCCCGAGAAGGGCAGGGCCAACAAGGCGCTGATCCTTCTGGTCGCCCGGTCGCTGCGCATTCCCAAATCCAGCGTCAGTCTCGTCTCGGGCGAGACTGCGCGCAAAAAAATCCTCCGGATCGACGGAGACCCGGAGGATTTGGTAAAAAGGCTTGAAGCTTTATTAGGCTGAGGGATCAGCCCTTCGCCTTCTTGGCGCGCTCGACGGCTTCGATGATGAGCTGGCCGGCTTCCTTGGAATCGCCCCAGCCGAAGATCTTCACCCACTTGCCGGGCTCCAGATCCTTGTAATGCTCGAAGAAATGCTCGATCTGCTTCAGCGTGATCTCCGGAAGATCGGTATAATCCTTCACCTTCTCGTAACGCAGCGTCAGCTTCGGCGACGGCACGGCAATGATCTTCTCGTCCTTGCCGGAATTGTCTTCCATCTTCAGGACGCCGATCGGGCGCACGTTGATGACGCAGCCCGGGACCAGCGGACGGGTGCTGGCGATCAGGACGTCGATCGGGTCACCGTCTTCAGACAGGGTGTGCGGCACGAAACCGTAATTGCCCGGATAGGTCATCGGCGTATAGAGGAAACGATCGACGACCAGCGTGCCAGCCTCCTTGTCCATTTCGTACTTGATCGGATGACCGCCGACCGGAACCTCGACGATTACGTTGACGTCTTCAGGGGGATTCTTACCGATTGAAACGGCGTCGATGCGCATACGAAACTCCTGGGAGGTTGAATTTGGTCGCAGCCAGTTAATCGGTTTCATGCGGCAACGCAACATTGGAGATCACCAATGCGTGATGGCGCCAGCGCCCAACTGGATCAAAATTCTAGCGGAAGGTGAGCGAGGTATCGGAAAAGCGCATCAGTTCCAGATGAAACCAATTTTCTTCAACTGCTTGTCGTCGAAATTTTCCATGCCTTCGCAGAAATCGGTCCCGCCATGATGGCGGTAGAAGCGGCTGGCGGCCTCGTTTTCTTCAAGGCACCAGACGACCAGCCCGTTGCAGCCGAGCGACTTCAACAGCCGGCGCGCCTCGCCGAACAACATGTGGCCGAGGCCGATGCCCTGATATTCAGGGCGAAGATAAAGCTCGTAGATTTCGCCTTCTTGCGGCAGGGCGCGAGCACGGTTGAGACCGAGCGTGGCATAGCCGGCGACCGTTCCTGCCACATCGAGAACCAGCAATGTCGCGGGTCCGCGTGTTGCCTTGCGCCACCAGTTTTCGCCGCGTCGCTCGATCATCTGCGTCAGCGCGCGATGCGGAATGATGCCCGCATAGGTGTGTTGCCAGGCGAGCCTGTGCGTTTCCGAAATGGCTCGGGCATCGTGCGGTTCGGCCCGCCGGACATCGATCGACAACGTCTTCATAACGTTTACTCTGGTCCTGCCGCGGGCAATTAACCATATGCAACGATGCATTCGGCTCGATTGCCCACAGACTTAACATGTGGACGATGATCAAATTTTAACGCTTTTTTAACGAATGTCACAAGCCGGAATCGGCGCAGCGCACAATAAAAAACCCCGGCGCAAGGGCCGGGGTTTAAAACCGGTCACGACTGAGCTCTTAGAGAGCCGCCTTGGTCTTTTCGAACCGCTTGCGGTCGTTGGCGTCGAGATACATCTTGCGCAGGCGAATGGACTTCGGCGTGACCTCGACCAGCTCGTCTTCCTGGATCCAGGAGAGGGCGCGCTCGAGCGTCATGCGAATCGGCGGAGTGAGCTTGACGGCTTCGTCCTTGCCAGCGGCGCGAATGTTGGTCAGCTTCTTGCCCTTCAGCACATTGACCTCGAGGTCGTTGTCGCGGGTATGGATGCCGATGATCATGCCCATATAGACCTTTTCGCCGGCATCGATAATCATCGGGCCGCGGTCTTCCAGGTTGAACAAGGCGTAGGCAACGGCTTCACCGGCTTCATTGGCGAGCAGCACGCCGTTGACGCGGCCGCCGATCTCGCCCTTGTAGGGCTGGTAGCTGTGGAACAGACGGTTCATGATCGCCGTACCGCGCGTATCCGTCAGCAGTTCCGACTGATAGCCGATCAGGCCGCGGGTCGGCGCGTAGAAGACGAGACGGACGCGGTTGCCACCGGACGGACGAAGCTCGACCATTTCGGCCTTGCGCTCCGACATCTTCTGCACAACGACGCCGGAATGCTCTTCATCGACGTCGATCAGAACTTCTTCGATCGGCTCCAGAAGCTGGCCGCTCTCGTCCTTGTGCATGACCACGCGCGGACGCGAAACGGCAAGCTCGAAACCTTCGCGGCGCATGTTTTCGATCAGAACCGCGAGCTGAAGTTCGCCGCGGCCGGAGACGAAGAACGAATCCTTGTCAGCGCTTTCTTCGATCTTCAGAGCGACATTGCCTTCGGCTTCCTTGAACAGACGATCGCGGATGACGCGGCTCGTGACCTTGTCCCCTTCGGTGCCGGCAAGCGGCGAGTCGTTGACGATGAAGGACATGGTAACGGTCGGCGGGTCGATCGGCTGCGCCTTCAGGGCTTCCGTCACCGAGGGATCGCAGAAGGTGTCGGCGACCGTGCCCTTGGAAAGGCCGGCAATGGCGACGATATCGCCCGCATGCGCTTCCTCGATCGGCTGGCGCTCGATACCGCGGAACGCGAGGATCTTGGAAATACGGCCCTGTTCGATCAGCTTGCCGTCCTGACCGAGAACCTTGACGGCCTGGTTCGGCTTGATAGAGCCGGAGGCGATGCGGCCGGTGATGATGCGGCCGAGGAAGTTGTTGGCCTCGAGGATGGTGCCGATCATCCGGAACGGACCTTCCTCGACCTTCGGCTCGGGCACGTGCTTGACGACGAGGTCGAGCAGCGGTGCGAGGCCTTCGTCGGTTGGGCCTGCCGGATCGTAGTTCATCCAACCGGCGCGGCCGGAACCGTAAAGGATCGGGAAGTCGAGCTGTTCGTCGGTCGCATCGAGGGCGGCGAAGAGGTCGAAAACTTCGTTGACCACTTCGTCGGCACGGGCGTCGGGACGGTCGATCTTGTTGATGGCGACGATCGGGCGCAGGCCGACCTTCAGGGCCTTGCCGACGACGAACTTGGTCTGCGGCATCGGGCCTTCGGCAGCGTCCACGAGAACGATCGCGCCGTCCACCATCGAGAGAATGCGCTCGACTTCGCCGCCGAAGTCGGCGTGGCCGGGCGTGTCGACGATGTTGATGCGCGTGTCCCTCCATTCGATGGAGGTCGCCTTGGCGAGAATGGTGATGCCGCGCTCTTTTTCGATGTCGTTGGAGTCCATCACGCGTTCCATGACGCGCTGGTTCTCGCGGAACGAGCCGGACTGCTTCAGGAGCTCGTCAACGAGAGTGGTCTTGCCATGGTCAACGTGCGCGATGATCGCGATGTTGCGAAGTGCCATATGTCATAATCTCTGAGGCTGGGGCGCTACGCCAAGTGGACGCGCCATTTACGTTTGGCGCGCTCTTACCGTTTTTTTCGCGATTGCGAAAGGGGGTCGCGCGCGAAAGCTGCGGCATGGCCGCCGCCATGCCGCATGGGTATCTGTCATCAAACTGTCTTATGCGTCGCTGCCTGTCAATTCCTCGAAGGTCGCAAGTCCCTTTTTGACGAGCATCGCATCCGGCCTCGGCAGCTTACCGCGGAAAGCCTTGTAGGCATCTTCCGGGTCGACTGAGCCGCCGGTGGAATAGATATTCTCCTTGAGCCTATGCGCCATTTCGCCGTTGAAGGCGTCTCCCGTCTCCTCGAAGGCGGCAAAGGCATCGGCATCGAGAACTTCTGACCACATGTAGGAATAATAGCCGGCTGAGTAACCGCCGGAGAAGATGTGCTGGAAGTGCGGTGTGGCGTGTCGCATGACGATCGACTTCGGCATGCCGATCTCGGCCAGCACCTCCGCCTGTACCGCCATCGGGTCGTCGACAGGTTCACGCGTATGGAACGCCATGTCAACAAGCGCCGACGAGGTGAATTCGACGGTATTGAAGCCGGCATTGAAGGTGCGGGCCGCTAGGACCTTGTCGAGCAGAACCTGTGGCATCGGCTCGCCAGTCTCGAAATGCATGGCGTACTCCCTGAGGATGGCAGGGACGGTCAACCAATGCTCGTAGAGCTGCGAGGGCAGTTCCACGAAATCGCGCGAGACGGCGGTGCCGGAGACCGAGGGATAGGTGACGTTCGAAAGAATGCCGTGCAGCGCATGGCCGAATTCGTGGAACAGCGTTCGGGCATCGTCGAGCGACAGAAGCGCCGGCTTGCCCTCGGCGGGCTTGGCGAAGTTGCAGACATTGTAGATGATCGGCAATTCGCCGCGGCGGCCGTTCTTCAGCTCCAGCCGGTGCTGCGATTGCAGCGAGCTCATCCAGGCACCGGACCGTTTCGAACTGCGGGCGAAATAGTCGCCGAGGAAGAGGGCAAGGAGCCTGTCGTCGCGATCCCTGATTTCGAAAACCCTGACATCGGGGTGATACGCCGGCACGTCCTTCTTCTCGACGGCGCGGATGCCGAAAAGCCGGCCCGCCACGTCGAAGCAGGCGTCGATGATCTTCTCCAGCTGCAGATAAGGCTTGAGCTCGGCCTCGGAGAAATCGAACTTCCGCGCCCGAATCTTTTCGGCGTAGTGGCGCCAGTCCCACGGCATCACCTCATGGTTTCGGCCTTCCTCGGCGATCAGCGTCGCGATGTCGACCTCTTCCTCGCCGGCGCGTTTGACCGCCCGCGCCCAGACAGCCCTCAAAAGGCCGTTCACCGCATCCGCCGTCTTCGCCATGGTGTTGTCGAGCTTCAACTCGGCGAAATTGCGGTAACCAAGCATCTTCGCGACCTCATGGCGCAGGGTCAGCGTTTCCTTGATGACGGCGCGGTTGTCCGTTTCGCCGCCGTTTGCACCGCGGGCGACCCATGCCTTGAATGCCTGTTCGCGCAGGTCCCGGCGCTCCGAAAAGGTCAGAAACGGCTCGATGATCGAGCGGGACAGCGTCACGGCATATTTGCCCTCCTCGCCGCGCTCACGCGCCGCCGCCGCCATCGCGTCGCGGAGGAATTCCGGCAGCCCTTCGAGCTCCGCGCCTTCGGAAAGCATGAGCGCCCAGGCCTTCTCGTCGGCCAGCACGTTCTGGCCGAATTGCGTGCCGAGACCCGCGAGCTTTTCATTGATCTCCGCAAGCTTCTCCTGCTCTGCCTTTTCGAGCTTGGCGCCGGATTTGACGAAACCTTTCCAATGGCGTTCCAGCACTCGCGTCTGCTCCAGCGTCAGGCCGAGGGTCTCGCGGTTCTCCCAAAGCATATCGATGCGGGAAAAGAGCGCGGCGTTCATCCCGATCTTTGAATAGTGCCGTGACATCTTCGGCGAGATTTCCCGCTCCAGCGCCTGGATGACCTCATTGGTATGCGCGCCTGCCTTGTTCCAGAACAGCGCCGAAACGCGCGAGAGCGCATCGCCGGCAATCTCCAGCGCCACCACCGTATTGTCGAACGTCGGCGCGTCGCCGTTTGCGGCAATGTCGTCGATCTCCTGTTCATGCGCGGCGAGTGCCGCGTCGAAAGCGGCGGAAAAATCGCCATCATCGATGGCATCAAAACGTGGCAGGCCGTGGAGGCCATCCCAGTTGACCAGCGCCGGATTGAAATTCTGTTGAGAAGGCATCGGAGAATTCCTTTTGTATGCGGGGATGGTCAATATAGGAGAGCCGCCACAGAATTGGTATGTCGCCGCGACAGAGCTTTTGCCTTGTCTGGCGACGTGACGCACGTCAGCCAAAGCCGGTGGACAAGATTTGACAGTTGAAAATTAACCATTTGTTAACGATTGACGCGAATCACGCGCAAGCGCTAGTTTCCGGATGATCTTCCTGCCAGGGGACATGCGCCATGGAAATTTTTTCCCTGCGGTCTTCTCAGAGTTTGCTGTTCAAAAACAACCCTAATAACGCAGGAAATTCGAAGACTGCCGACATTCAAATCGAGACCAGGGCTCCGGCTTCGGTCTCGTTCCAGATTGAAGCCAATCTTGAGGAGGGGCCTGATTTCACTGCAGTCAGCCCTGGCGAGCTGCGCAACTACGCCCGCCAAAGCTTCGATAGCGGCCTGATTGATCAGAACACCTACGCCGCGATCTCCGAACCCCTGCCGATGCATGCGATCGATCCGCTCGGCAATATCATCGATCTCTCCAGCGTCACCGACGGCACGAGTTTCAATTTCCTCGATTATTATAAGAACCAGCTGCAGATCGCCATGTCGATCGGCGATCCTCATGAAGTTCAGACGTTGAAGTCGATCGTCAATTTCCTGAACAGCTGAGCGAGCGCGTGCCGCCGAGACTTGCACAATCCATCAGAGCTGAAGCGCCTGGCATGGACCGACGCGCGTCAAGCCTTGCGCCAGCCGATGAGGCCGGGCGTTGCATGCCATAGAGCCTGGGCGGCAAAGCCCATGAACAGCACGCCGGATGAGCGCACGATCAGCCGCTCATGTGCGCGATAGAAGCGGCGAACTGCCCCCGCACCAATGACGCCGATCAGGATGACGTCGGCGGTCACGAAACCCAGGAAGGACACAACGAGAAGCACCGGCAGCGCCTCGAAATCGAGCGCGCCGGCCGAGCCTGCGACCAGCGCTGTGAATGTGGCAAGCGCCACCGGATAACCCTTCGGGTTGGTGACGCCGAAAATCAAGCCACGCCGGAACGGCCGCTCGACCACCACAAGCGCCTGCCCATCCGCTTTCGCCTTGGCGTTGACGGCGCTCCAGCCGATCCAGGCGAGGTAGAAGCCGCAGGCGAGCCCAAGCAGATCGAAGACGAAGGTTCCGATCGTCTTTGCCCCGACGATCGCAATCAGCGCCAGCGACGACCAGATGAGATCCCCGACCAGATGCCCCATCATGAACAAGGCACCGGCCTTGCGTCCCTGCCCGGCGCCGATGCCGAGCAACTGCAGAAATGCAGGCCCTGGAATGAGCACATAGAACAGCGCCGCCAGGAAGGCGCCGAAGAGCAGGGACTGCGTCATGGACATGCTCCGGAGAATGATCGCAGCAGACTAAGCGATGGCAGGCATCCGTCAAGGGCGATTACACTGCCATGAAATTGTTGGAGCGATTCTGCGCTCTGTAAAAGGCTGAACTGCTCCAATCGCAATCTGCACGTTGTCATCACCTTCCGGTTGGCGTCGGCCGGGCTCGATCCCGCCGCCGCGTCCGGGGCTTCCGCGATGGCTCGTTGTCGATTGGGAGGCAAGGGATGTGCCGTTCGCCTGGCCACCCATCATGTGCCCAGGATCTCAATTCCGTGCCTCTGGCACGCCGCCAATACCGCGCCGATTTCCTCCGCCGAAGGGGGACCGTCTGGCGGTACCTCGCTCTGGCCGACGTCGCGGAAGAAGTGGTTCATAGAGTCTTCCACGACGGCGATCATCTGGGCCGGGAGGCTTCCGGTATTGGCATAATTGTGCGGCTGGAAGGAACGCAGGATGAGAACGTCGCCCGGCCCCGCGACCATTTGCGAGGGAGGCACGCTGTCGAACACAGTGAAAGTGATCTCGCCGCTCAGGACCCGGAATATCTCGACGGATTGGTGCTTGTGCGGTGGCGTACCGGAACCGGGAGGCACGGTCACCTCCAGAATGGACAAGCCCTTCTCCGGCACTTCGCCCATGAACTGCACCTTGTCGCGAACGACCCAAAGGGCGTCCGCGGTATCTCGTGTCTTGAATGCTTGATTCATCATCGTCTCCATCGTCGAGCCGGCTCTCGCCGGCATGTGTGTGATCAGTTCTCGTCGGCCTCGGCAGCCTTCAACAGCGTCTGCATCGCCCAGGAGGCGACCTGTCCCGCGTCCTTCCCTGTCAATCCGCCGTAGTCCTTAAGCGTTTCCCAGGCGCTGGCGCTGTAGAGAAGGTGGAAGAGCGCTTCGATCTTGCGGGCGCTCATGGAATTTACATCCAGATTGGCCTGTTCAAGGCACGTCTGGAACGCGGTGCGTCGTGCCTTGACCGTCCGCATCCGCATGGCGTGACCCGTCGGCGTATGAAGGCTGGCGCGAATGATACCTTCGTTCTTGTCGAACTGGGGAAAGGCGGCGAGCGGCGAGCGAAGAAGCTCCTCCAGGGTCGTAGGAAGGGTCGCCGCATCCATACTTTGGTTAATGTAGACCCAGAACGCGTCGAACAGCGCTTCCTTCGTTGCAAAATGCCGGAACACGGTTCGCCTCTCCACCCCGGCAGACCGCGCTACATCGTCCATGGATATGTCCGCGAAGACATTGCCGTTGAGAAGGTCTGAGGTGGCGCGCAGGATGCGCTCTCGTGTTTCCTGGGCCTGCGACTCCCGTAAGGGAGAGTTGTACTTTCGTGTGGGCGACTGTTGGGACATTTTATGTCTCTAATGAAGTATTGATGTCACTTATAGTGACGCAATTTTGCGATCATGTCAACTGGGGTCGTTGACCGTCGCGGAGAGGGTATCGGCAACGCCCGGACGCAGGCAAATGGCGGCGCCGGATCTTCCAGAACCTTTGTCCTCGGAAGAAGAGTGCAGCAGGATGGCGTCTAACGAGAAGGCGGGGCAGGGCATAGGCGGAGAGCTCGAAGCGAACTTGGTCGTTGCCCTTGCCGCGCCGGTGGCTTACGTCTCAAACCGGGCACAGGCTTCGCAGAAGTTTAAATTTTCCGCGACATCTCATGGATGAGAAGATGTCCATTGGGCTCCCGATTCACGAATTCTGCCTCTACGTGTTTTAGAACATGGCGCTGCCCGGCGAACGGCACCATCTCCATAGCCTGTGCGAATGATACCCACTGAAGTTCGCTGTGCTCATCGTTGAGAAAAACTGTCTGTTCGGCATCCACAACGCCGACGAAGACCGGCAGCATGCTGATAGCATTGCGATCAGCCTCATAAAATTGCTCGCAGATATCGGCGGAATAGAGAGAGTCGCAGATCAGGCCTGTCTCTTCATGGACCTCTCGTAACGCAGTTTCCCAGGCCTTCTCACCGTCCTCGATGCCGCCGGCAACCTGGCACCACTCGCCAATCAAGGTGTGATTTCGGCGTAAAAGCAGCACCTCATGTCCGGCCGTTCGTTGGCGGATGACTACGACCGATACAGCAAAACAACGGATTGGAATTTCGCCCATTCGCCCTTTTCCTCGAAAGTGATCTTTGCGTTGTCAGGCGGCACAATAGGAGATTACTCAACGCCGTCCGCTCCTCACTCGGTCATCCTGACAGCTCCAAGTGTTAGTGGCGCTTGCTACCTCATTCCACGAAAAAGCCCGCACGGCAAAAATGCCGGCGGGCTCGTATCGAGTCCAAGAAAACTCGCGATTACTTCGCGAGGTTCCGCTTGCCGAGCGTGCGCAGGCGCAGCGCATTGAGCTTGATGAAGCCGGCCGCGTCCTTCTGGTCATAGGCGCCCTGATCGTCCTCGAAAGTGACGAGCTTATCGGAATAAAGGGACTTTTCGCTTTCGCGGCCGATGACCATGACATTGCCCTTGTAGAGCTTCAGCGTCACTTCGCCTTCGACATGCTCCTGGCTCTTGTCGATCAGCGCCTGCAGCATCTCGCGCTCCGGCGAGAACCAGAAGCCGTAATAGATGAGTTCTGCGTAGCGCGGCATGATCTCGTCCTTGAGATGGGCAGCACCCCGGTCAAGCGTGATGGACTCAATGGCGCGATGGGCCGAGAGCAGGATCGTGCCGCCCGGCGTTTCGTAGACGCCACGCGACTTCATGCCGACAAAGCGGTTCTCGACGAGATCGAGACGGCCGATGCCGTTGTCGCGGCCATAGGTGTTGAGTGTGGCCAGCAAGGTCGCCGGCGACATCTCGACGCCATTGATCGAGACGGCATCACCCTTGCGGAAGCCAACCTTGATGGTGGTCGCCTTGTCGGGCGCGGCCTCCGGCGAAATCGTGCGCATATGCACATACTCGGGAGCCTCCTGCGCCGGGTCTTCGAGAACCTTGCCCTCGGAGGAGGAGTGCAACAGGTTGGCGTCGACGGAGAAGGGAGCCTCGCCCTTCTTGTCCTTGGCAACCGGGATCTGGTGCTGTTCGGCAAAGGCGAGCAGCTCCGTGCGGCTCTTGAACGCCCAGTCGCGCCACGGCGCGATGATCTTGATGTCCGGGTTCAGGGCATAGGCTGAGAGCTCGAAGCGGACCTGGTCGTTGCCCTTGCCGGTCGCGCCATGAGCGATCGCATCCGCGCCGGTCTTGCGGGCGATGTCGATCAGATGCTTGGAGATCAGCGGCCGGGCAATCGAGGTGCCGAGCAGATAGACGCCCTCGTAGACGGCATTGGCGCGGAACATCGGGAAGACGAAATCCCGCACGAATTCTTCGCGGACGTCCTCGATGTAGATCTCCTTGATGCCGAGCATTTCGGCCTTTTTGCGCGCCGGCTCCAGCTCCTCGCCCTGGCCGAGATCGGCGGTGAAGGTGACGACTTCGGCGCCGAGTTCCGTCTGCAGCCACTTCAGGATGATCGAGGTGTCGAGGCCGCCGGAATAGGCGAGCACGACTTTCTTCACGTCTTTGTATGATGCCATGGTGATGAGGTCCGTTGCATAAAGGCCGGCGAAAACCCGGTGTCGCGGCACTTTTAGCGAGATTGGCGCGTGACGCAAGGGCAAGTGCGACGGCGCATGGCGCCGATAGCGTTTGACAGTGCGAAAGCGGCGCCCATATTCGGCTGCGTGCGAACAACGCTCGAGGAGGGGCTTTCCCCGTGACCAATATTCAAGATATTTTCAAGAAGTCCAATGTTGCCGTCATCACCGGCGGCGCCTCCGGCATCGGGCTTGCGGCGGCGAAGTATTTTGCCGGATGCGGCATGAGCGTCGTCATCGCCGATCTCGGCGGCGATCGGCTGGCCAATGCCGCCGAGGAGCTCAAAGCCATTGCCGGCGAAGAGGATGTAATGGCGGTCGAGACCGACGTCGCCAGCCGGGACTCCCTGGAGGCGCTCGAACGCGCCGTACTCCAGCGTTTCGGCCGCGTGCACGTGCTGATGAACAATGCCGGTATCGGACCGGAAACCTCGATCTTCAGTTCGCAAGCGAGTTGGGACCATATCTTCGCCGTCAACCTGATGGGTGTCGTCAACGGCACCCGCGTCTTCGGCCCCAAGATGCTGTCCCACGGTGAGCCCGGCCTGATCATCAACACCGGCTCCAAGCAGGGCATTACCACGCCGCCGGGCAGCCCCGCCTACAACATCTCCAAGGCTGGCGTGAAAGTCTTTACCGAAGCGCTCGAGCACGAGCTACGCAATACCCAAGGGTCGAAGATCTCCGCGCATCTGCTGATCCCCGGCTTCGTCTTCACCGGCCTCACCAAGGGTGACCGCGCGGAAAAGCCGGCTGGCGCCTGGACACCGGAACAGACCGTCGATTTCATGGTCGAGAGTCTCGAACGCGGCGATTTCTACATCCTCTGCCCCGACAATGACGTGACCCGCGCGGTGGACGAACGCCGCATGCTCTGGGCGGCCGGCGATATCGTCGAGAACCGCCCGCCGCTGTCGCGCTGGCACAAGGATTATGCCGAGAAGTTCAAGGCTTTCCTCGAACAGAAGTAATCGGTGGCGGATGCGTGCCGCCCCGGAGGCGTATGGCGGTTCCGGCATAACGGCATCCGCAATAGACGGCCAATGCGCGTCGCATGAATCAAGTTTAATGCGACGTGCATTAGAAGGTTTGATTGGTAATTTTCTCCAAGCCGGGTAAGAGATCACCAGACTTCCGGCTTTCAGAGTGTGCCATGGATTTTCTGCCGAGCCTGCCCACCCTTCTCGCCTTTGCTGCCGCGACGCTGCTGCTCGCGGCGACCCCAGGCCCTGACATGACGCTCTCGATCAGCCGCGCGCTCGCCCAGGGCAAGAAGGCGGCTCTTTTCGTCGTCGTCGGCACCAGCCTCGGCATTGTCGTCCACACCATGCTTGTCGCCTTCGGCATCTCGGCGCTGATCACCGCCTCGCCGACCGCATTCCTGGTCCTCAAGACCGGCGGCGCCGCCTATCTGCTCTGGCTCGCGGTGCAGGCGATCCGCTTCGGCTCGAAACTCACCGTCGCCAAGCTCGAGACGCAGAAGGGCACCGCACTTGCCAACATCTCATCCGGCTTTTGGGTCAATCTCCTTAACCCGAAGGTCATCATCTTCTTCATGACCTTCCTGCCGCAATTCGTCAGCGCCGGCGATCCCTCCGTGACGCAGAAACTGCTGTTTCTCGGCTTTTGCTTCATCCTGATCGGCATGCCCGTCAATGCCGCAGTCGTCTTTGCCGCCGACTGGCTGGCGTCCTGGCTGCAGAACAACAAGAAGGTTCTGCGCGGCATGGACTACACCTTTGCCGGCGTCTTCTCGATCTTCGCCGCCAAGATCCTGCTGACCCAGGCAAGATAGGCCGCCGTCGGCTTGCCGGTCAGCCCGCTGTCGGCGCTACCGGTCAGCCCGCGGTTCGGCTCAGCCAATCAGCAAAGCATCGTCATCGAGCGTCTGGCCGCGCATCTTGCGGAACATAGCGATCAGATCCTCGACCTGCAGGTTCTTCCTGTTCTCGCCTGCCACGTCGAGAACGATCTCGCCGCCATGCAGCATAATCGTGCGGTGACCGTAGTCCAGCGCCTGGCGCATCGAATGCGTTACCATCATCGTCGTCAGCTTGCGCTCGGCAACAATCTTCTGCGTGAGGTTCATCACGAACTCGGCCATGCCAGGATCAAGGGCCGCCGTATGTTCATCGAGCAGAAGCACTTCGGACCCGGCAAGTGTCGCCATGACGAGCGACACGGCCTGCCGCTGCCCGCCCGAGAGCAGGTCCATGCGGTCCTTCAACCGATTTTCCAGCCCTAGGTTGAGCTCGGCGATCCGCTCTCTGAAATAGCCGCGCCTGTTACCACCGAGCGCCGGCGCAAGCCCGCGCTTCTCGCCGCGCCGTGCAGCCAGAGCAAGATTCTCCTCGATCGACAGCGAGCCGCAGCTGCCCGTCAGCGGATCCTGGAAGACGCGCGCAACCAGGCCCGCGCGCGCCGCCGTCGATTTGCGCGTCACGTCGCTCTTGCCGATCAGCACCTGTCCTTCGCTCGGCAGGACGTCACCGGCAAGCACGCCGAGCAGCGTCGATTTGCCGGCGCCGTTGGAGCCGATGACGGTGACGAAGGAGCCTTGTTCAATGGTCAGGCTGACGCCGTTCAGCGCCTGCTTCTGCAGCGGCGTGCCGCGTCCGAAGACGACCTTGATGTCCTTGACGCTGATCACGATGCGGCACCTCGGCGAAGACGGGGAAGAATGAGCGCGAAGGTCACGAGAACCGCGGTTACGAAATTGAGGTCGGAGGCCTGCAGGCCGATGACGTCGCTCGACAGTGCCAGCTGAATCGCGATGCGATAGAGGATCGAACCAAACACACAGCCAATGAGCGCGATCAAGAGACCGCGCCGGCCCAGCAACGTTTCGCCGATGATGACCGCCGCAAGCCCGACGACGATCGTGCCGACACCCGAAGTGACGTCGGCAAAGCCGTTGGTCTGGGCAAACAAGGCGCCGCCGAACGCCACCAGCGCGTTCGAGATCGCCATGCCGAGATAAATCTGCCGGCTGGTGTCGACGCCCTGGGCGCGGGCCATGCGCGCATTAGCGCCGGTTGCGCGCATGGCAAGCCCGGCATCGCTTTCCAGGAAGCGCCAGACCAGAATCAGCGCGACGATAACAAGAACGCCGACGAAGAGCGGCCGCACGTAGAAATCACGCAGGCCGTGACCGAAGAACGGGCTGATCATCGTGTCGGCGTTGATGAGTGCGACGTTGGGTTTTCCCATGACTCTGAGGTTGACAGAAAACAGCGCGATCATCGTCAGGATCGAAGCGAGCAGGTTGAGGATCTTGAAGCGCACATTGAGAAGCGCCGTCACCATGCCTGCAGCCGCGCCTGCCGCCATGGCGATCAGGGCTGCAAGCCAGGCATTGACGCCGGCGATGATCAGCACCGCGGTGACCGCAGCGCCGAGCGGAAAGGAACCGTCCACCGTCAGATCGGGAAAATCGAGGACGCGGAAGGCGAGATAGACGCCGAGAGCGACGAAGGAAAAGACCAGACCGAGCTCGACGGCCCCCCAGAATGCGATTTGGCTCAAGGCTTTCAGCCCCTTTTGTTTCCGTTCCGCCCGTCGCGAAACCGGAGCCTTGTAATACTACAGCCGCCCCCGTGCAAACGGGAGCGGCTGAATGTGATTGCTCGAAGAAACGATGGCTGTTTATTCGATGACTTTGTTGGCGCGCGACAGCACGCTCTGAGGCAGGGTGACGCCCATCTTGGCAGCAGCCGCCTTGTTGACGACCAGGTCGCTGCCGGCAGCGGTCTTGACCGCGATTTCGCCCGGGTTTTCGCCCTTCAGCACGCGAACGACGATCTCGCCCGTCTGCTTGCCGACGTCGTAATAATTGAAGCCGAGGGCGGCGATCGAACCGCGCGAAACCGAATCCGTATCGGCGGTGAAGAGTGGCAGTTTGCTCTCTTCGGCAACTGCGACGGCGCCTTCGAGCGCGGAGATGATCGTGTTGTCGGTCGGGATGTAAATCGCATCGGCGCGGCCGACGAGGGCGCGCGCAGCACCCTGGACCTCGGCCGACTTGGTGGCGGCCGATTCCACAACCGTCAGGCCCGCTTTCTCGGCGTCAGCCTTCAGCACGGCGAGCAGCGAAACGGAATTTGCTTCGCCTGAGTTGTAGAGATAGCCGATCGTTTTAGCGTTCGGAACGATTTCCTTGATCAGCGCCAGGTGTTCGGCGACCGGCGACATGTCGGAAAGGCCGGTGACATTGCCGCCGGGCTTTTCCATGTTCTTGACAAGCTGGGCGCCGAGCGGATCGGAGACGGCCGTAAAGACGACAGGGATGTCGCGCGTCGCCGACACGACAGCCTGCGCCGAGGGTGTCGAAATTGGCACGATCACATTGGGTTCGTCACCGGCGAACTGGCGGGCGATCTGGGCTGCCGTCGCCGGATTGCCCTGCGCCGATTCGAACACGAATTTCAGATTCTCGCCTTCTTTGTAGCCGGCCGCCGTCAGCACATCAAGAACGCCTTTGCGTGTGGCATCGAGCGCGGGATGCTCGACGATCGCCGTCACGGCAACGGTCACATTATCGGCCCTGGCGGGAAGGGAAAGCGCCAAAGTGGCGGCAAGTGCGAGCAGAATCGGGCGCATGGGTGTCCTCCTGAATGATTTTGGCGGCACTATTAGGAAAAGCGCATGCTTAAATCAATCCAGGAGAATTGTAGCGAGGATCAAACTTGCTGATCAGTCGTCGGCACCGTGATTGGCGATCATCATCGCCTCGAAAGCCAGCCGCTCGGTCTTGCGCATGCGTTCGGACTCCGATTTCAGCTGGCCGCAGGCGGCAAGAATGTCGCGCCCGCGCGGAGTGCGGATCGGCGAGGCATAACCCGCCGAGTTGATGAAATCGGCGAACTTCTCGATCTGCTCCAAGTCGGAACACTGGTAATTGGTGCCGGGCCAGGGATTGAACGGAATGAGGTTGATCTTCGCCGGCACGCCCTTCAGGAGCTTGATCAGCCCCTTTGCGTCCTCCAGGCTGTCGTTGACGTCCTTCAGCATCACATATTCGAAGGTGATGCGCCGGGCGTTGGAAAGACCGGGATAGTCGCGGCAGGCGTCGATCAGCTCCTTCAAGGGGTACTTCTTGTTGATCGGCACGAGGATGTCGCGCAGGTCATCGCGCACCGCATGCAGCGAGATCGCCAGCATAACGCCGATCTCCTCGCCAGTACGGAAGATTTCAGGCACGACGCCCGAGGTGGAAAGCGTCACCCGTCGCTTGGACAGCGACAGGCCGTCGCCATCCGTAGCGATCAGCAACGCCTGCTTGACGCTCTCGAAATTATAGAGCGGCTCGCCCATGCCCATCATCACGATATTGCTGACCTTGCGGCCTTCCGAAGGCACCATGGCGCCGACCGGCACATGACGGTCGGGAAAGTCGCCGAGCCGGTCGCGGGCGAGCAGAAGCTGTGAGAGGATTTCTTCGGCCGTCAGGTTGCGCACCAGGCGCTGCGTCCCCGTGTGACAGAAGGAACAGGTGAGAGAACAGCCTACCTGGCTGGAAATGCAGAGCGTTCCGCGCCCTTCTTCCGGAATATAGACCGTCTCGACCTCGACGGGGCGGCCTGCGCCACGTGGCGGAAAGCGCAGCAGCCATTTGCGCGTGCCGTCGTTGGAAACCTGCTCTTCGACGATCTCGGGACGTTCGATGGTGAAATGCTGTTTGAGCATTTCACGCATGTCCTTGGCGACATTCGTCATATGATCGAAATCAGAAACGCCGCGCACATAGATCCAGTTCCAGAGCTGCGAGACGCGCATCTTGATCTGCTTCTCGGCCACGCCCTTTTGCCGGAGTGCTGCCGCCATCTCTTCGCGCGACAGCCCGATCAAGGAAGGCTTCTCGCCGCCGGAAGAGGCGCGCGCGGCCTGCGGCTTGGTGACAACGATCGCATCCATGACGGACATAGCTTTTGATCCCGAGTTCGAACACGTAAACCGCCCCTCAAGCCCCGCAGACTTCAGGAGTAAGCCGGAAGACTTGAGGCGCGTGGCGGCACATTGGCAGAAATTGAATGGCGGAACGGCGACTGATGTATCGCGATCTGTCCGCTGTTGCGCGGGCTTTAGCATCATTTTACCCGCGCGTCACCATAGATGGAAAATAACAAAGGCCGGCGCAAGGGCCGGCCTTTTGGAACTTTATCCACCAAACCCTTTTATTTGCAGGTTTCGATCTGTTTCAGCGCAGCTGAGATGCCCGACAGCGAGTAGCTGTAGGAGGTGCCGGTGCCCTTCCGCGAAACGGCACTCACAGTCATCGAACGGCCGGTCTTCATCGCCGCGACGAGCGCCGGCTCTTGAGCAGCGTTCTCGACCCAGCCGGCTTTGTCCTTGGTGAACATCACGAAGGTCTTGTTGTCGATAACGACGTTGATCTTCGAATTTTCCTTCACCGTATAACCCATCATCGCCTGCGGTTCATAGGAGATGTTCTGGCCCGGGCGCTGCGAGACGATGAAGAAGTTGTCACCGTGGTCGACGCTTGCCGGCTGCTTGGCCGTTGGAACGGACAGCACGTAGCACACGGTGCTGTTGCCCGACTTGTAGGAATAGGCGCCCCATGCCTGGAACTGCTGAATGCGGGTCGGCGCGGCCTGCTGCGCTGCCGCCACTCCGGCCATTGTCAGGGTGAGGGCGAGGGCGGATACGATACTTCTTACAAACATGGATTCCTGCCGGTTCTTGCGATTCAAGGCCCGAAGCGATCATAGCGGGCAGCGCATAATCACGATCTGCTTTATTTTGACTTAATTCAGGTTACCAAATGGTCAACAATAGCTGCGATTTGTATGTGCCTGTGTCATTTCAGCTCGACTATCACTTTTGCCCCTTGCTGAAATCGGCTGCGATGCCGTGCGCCGATGGCACCGGCCGGCCGTTCGGCTGAATTTAAGACACAAAGATTCAGGCAAGAGTTTGACCTTTCAAAATTCCGTTGTACCTCATTAAGGCTTTGGAAATCCGGGACGAAATTTTCGCCGCAGGGGGCTGGTGAGACGACATGGATGCCGAGGAAAGACAGCGTTTTGCTGCCCTCGCAAAGGCCGTCGCAGATAATCGCGACCACCAGGCCTTTTCTATCCTGTTCGATTACTTCGCTCCGCGCATGAAGACCTGGCTGATGCGCCAGAAGATGACATCGAGCGAGGCCGAAGAGCTGGTCCAGGAGATCATGATCGTGCTCTGGCATAAAGCCTATCTCTACGATTCCACGCGGTCTTCTCTTTCGACCTGGCTCTTTCGCATTGCCCGCAACCGCCGCATCGACCTCAGGCGCCGCACCAGCACCCGCATTTTCGACGAAACCGACCCGGCCCTGCTGCCGCCGGCCGAGATCGCCGCAGACGAAATGGTCGCCAATGATGACCGCGACGCCAAGATACGCGCCGCAGTCGAACAATTGCCGGAGGAACAGCGCGAAATGCTCCGCGCCGCCTTCTTTCTCGGCCAATCGCATTCGGAGATCGCAGAAGCGGCCGGGCTGCCCCTCGGCACGGTGAAATCGCGCATCCGGCTGGCTTTCGGCAAGCTTCGCAAGATGCTGGAGCAGGAATGAATCTAGATCGTCTTCATCGCTTCCTCAGGTCCGTCGGCGAGAACGCGGTCGGCCGCCTCGTAATGGCTCGGCCGGATGTTGCCGCGCACCATGGCGAAGGCGGCTGAGAGCACTGCGATATCGTCGGAAAAGCCGACGAGAGCGAAAATGTCAGGGATCATGTCGACGGGCATGACGAAATAGGCGAGCGCTGCCAGCAGCACGCCACGCACCTTCGTCGGTGTCTGCGGATCGAGCGCGCAGTAGAAACCGGCGACGACATCGCGCGAAAACGGAACCTGCCGCACCGCCCGACGGAAGGTCGGCCAGAATTTCTGCCGGACGGTCTTCTCCCGGCGGCTTTGCGTGTCCTCGTCTCCCGGCAATAGGATTTCTCCGAATTTGACGTCGTCCATCCCTCACATCCTTTCGTCCATGCAAGCATATGGTGATGGCGCTTCAGCTTTTAAACAAGACGCCGGGCCGCCGCCTTCTCCATGGCCTTGGCGAGCTTGAAATCGAGTTCCGTCAGTCCGCCGGCGTCATGCGTGTTCAGCGTTACCTCCACCTTGGAGTAGACGTTGAACCACTCTGGATGGTGGTTGAGCTTCTCCGCCGTGATTGCTGCTTCCGTCATGAAGCCGAAAGCCTCGATGAAGTTGGAAAACTTGAAGCTTTTCGATATCGACGAAGCCGCGTCATTGAGCGCCCAGCCCTTGAGATCAGCCAATTGCGCCTCGGCAGCGGCCCGTTCCAGTTTTTCCCATTTCATGCCATGCTCCTCTCATCTATCCGACAGGCCTACCGATGAAACGCATCAGCATCCTCTTCGTTTGCATGGGCAATATATGCCGTTCTCCGCTGGCGGAGGGAATATTTAGCCATCTCGTCGCCGAGGCGGGCCTGAACGGCTGTTTCACGATCGGTTCCGCCGGCACCGGCGGCTGGCATGACGGCGAGCCGCCCGACTGGCGTTCAGTCGCCATCGCGAGGAGCCACGGCATCGACATCTCGGGACAACGCGCCCGCCGCATCCAGCCGCAGGATTTCAGGGATTTCGGTCTGATCCTGGCTATGGACCGCGATAACATGGCAGCGCTCGGGAGGATCGCGCCTGACGGAGCGAACATCGGTCTTTTCGGCGATACCGCGCTTGGAACGGGAGAGAATATCCCCGATCCCTATTATGGCGGACCAGACGGTTTCGAGCTGGTCTATACCAGGCTCTTGACCGGTTGCAGCAGCCTGCTGGGAACGCTGGGCGCCGAGCGCCCCTCGTGCAGCGGGAACACTTCTTCGGTGAGATAGGGGCCGCCGCCGACCGATTCGCGCGATGAAAGCAGCACGAAACGCGGTGCCGTGAAGGTCGCGGTGTGGAAGTTGCCGCGTCCAGTCAGATATTGCACGACGTCGTCGAGCCGCGAGGATTTGAGCCGTGCCAGCGTCACATGCGGCGTGAATTTGCGCGGATCCGGCGGCAGGCCGATGCGCTGGCAGATGCGTTCTATCTCGGCCTGCAGGGCGTACATTTCGGGCGATTGTGAAACCCCGGCCCAGACCGAATGCGGTTTCTTCGAGCCGAAGGAGCCAACGCCTTCGAGCCGAAACTGGAATTCCGGCCGGTCGATCCGGTCAAGGCGTTCAACGATTTCATCGGCCGTGCGACCGTCGACATCACCGATGAAGCGTAGCGTGATGTGGTAATTTTCCACATCGATCCATCGTGCTCCGGGGAGGCCACCGCGCAGCAATGAAAGGCTCATTGCAGCATTGCGCGGAACTTCGAGGGCGGTAAACAGTCTCGGCATAACGAGCACTCCCCGAATCTTTTGCAGGTGCTCACACGGAATCACGCAATCAAGAGCCGCGCAAGCCCCTATTTCTTCACAGAAGAAATCGCTTCGACGAAATTTGTGACATCGGCTTCCATCTTTTCGACCATGACGTCGACACCCTTCGCATTCGGATGCATGCCGTCGCTGAGTTTGAGCCCTGCATCGAGCACCACGCCATCAAGGAAGAATGCATAAAGCCGAACTCCGTGTTTCTCCGAAAGTTTCCGATAAATCGGATTGAAGCGTGCGGCATAATCCGCGCCCATATTGGGCGGTGCCATCATGCCGACGAGGAGCACCGCAATGCCGCGTTCCTTCAGCCGCGTTATCATCTGGTCGAGATTCTTCTCGCTTTCTTCGGGCGGAATGCCCCGCAGCGCATCGTTGGCGCCGAGCTCCAGGATGACGCCATCTGTGCCGTCAGGCACCGACCAGTCTATGCGGGCGAGGCCGCCAGTCGTCGTATCGCCTGAGACGCCCGCATTGGCGATAGCGACGTCGAACCCCTTCCCCTTCAAGGCCGCCTGCAGCTTTTCGGGAAAGCCGTCGCCGGGCGGCAGCTGATAGCCTGCCATCAGGCTGTCCCCGAATCCGACGAGATTGATCGTCCGCGCATTTGCGCTGGCGGCAAAGATTAGCGAGACGGCAATGACGGTGAATTGAAGGGCGGCAACTTTAAATCTCATCCTGCTTTCCCTAGATTGGCGGGGTGCCGTTATGCGGCAATTCGATTACGGGCTTATATAGGGCGATTTCCGTTGGCAAAAACTATCATCGAGTTGAAGAGCGCCGATCTGACCCTTGGCAGCGCCGCGGCCTCCGTGCATGTGCTGAAGGGCATCGATCTCGATATCGCCGCCGGAGAATCCGTCGGCATCGTCGGTCCCTCCGGTTCCGGAAAGTCCACCCTGCTGATGGTGCTCGCCGGACTGGAGAAGCTTGACAGCGGCGAAATCAATATCAATGACACGCCGCTCCATAGCCTGAGTGAGGATCAGGTCGCCGATTTCCGCGGCCGCAATATCGGTATCGTCTTCCAGTCCTTCCACCTGATCGCCAATATGACGGCGCTGGAAAACGTCGCCGTGCCGCTGGAACTCGCCAATGTTCCCAATGCTTTCGACATCGCTCATCGCGAGCTGAATTCGGTCGGCCTCGGACAGAGGCTGAACCATTATCCCGGCCAGCTTTCCGGCGGCGAACAGCAGCGTGTGGCTATCGCCAGGGCGCTCGCCCCCTCGCCCGCTTTGCTGATTGCCGATGAACCGACCGGAAATCTCGATACCGAGACCGGCCGCCAGATCGCCGACCTGCTGTTTGCCAAGCAGGCCGAACGCGGCATGACCCTGCTTCTCGTCACCCACGACGTCTCGCTTGCCAACCGCTGCTCGCGCCAGATCCGCGTCCGCTCCGGAAGGATCGAAGGCGACAGCGCCGCCCGCCACAGCGAGGCGGCATTCGCATGAGTATCCTTACACCGCGTGTTTCGCTCGCTTTTCGCCTGGCGCTCCGCGAGCTACGCGGCGGCATTCGCGGCTTCTACATCTTCCTCGCCTGTATCGCGCTCGGCACGGGGGCGATCGCCGCAGTCAATTCCGTTTCACAGTCGATTACCGACACGATCGCCTCTCAGGGCCAGGAGCTGCTGGCCGGCGACGTGCGTTTCGAACTCAACAACCGCGAGGCGACGCCTCAGGAAATGAGCTTCCTCGAAGGCCTGGGGACAGTTTCGGTTTCAACGGGCCTGCGCTCGATGGCCCGCAAGCCCGACGGTTCGGACCAGGCGCTGGTCGAGGTTAAGGCCGTCGACGACGCCTATCCGCTCTACGGCCGGTTCGAGGCAGAGCCGGACTATCCGCTTGCAGCCCTGCTTTCCGGCCAAGGTGGCACTTACGGCGCGTTGGCAGCGCCTCTGCTTCTCGATCGGCTTGGCCTTGCGGTTGGCGACGAATTGCTGCTCGGCAACGTCAAACTCAGTATCACCGGGACGGTGAAGACCGAGCCGGACGCGCTGTCTGAAGGCTTCGGCTTTGCGCCGCGTCTGCTGGTCAGCCGGCAGGCGCTCGAATCCTCGGGGCTGATCCAGACCGGAAGCTTGGTCGAACATGCCTACAAGATCCGATTGGAAGACAGGAGCACGATGTCGGGCATCCAGGCGCGTGCATCCAGGGAGTTTCCCTCCGCCGGCTGGGCGATCCGTACCAGCGACCGCGCAGCACCGTCGCTCACCGAAAACATCACCCGTTTCTCGCAATTCCTGACGCTGGTCGGCCTCACCGCGCTGGTTGTCGGTGGCGTCGGCGTCGCCAATGCAGTGCGTGCTTTCCTCGACTCCAAGCGCACGACAATCGCCACCTTCAAATGTCTCGGCGCTCCGGCAGTTGTCGTCGTTCTGATCTATCTCTTTCAGATCGCTATCATCTCCCTTGGCGGCATCGTGATCGGCCTCGTCATCGGCGCCCTGTCGCCGATCTTTGCGGCGCAGTTCCTGGCGCAATTCCTGCCGGTCTCGACCGCGCCGACCCTCTATCCCGGTGCGCTGGTGCTTGCGACGCTCTTCGGCATCCTGACGACGCTGGCTTTCGCCATTCTGCCGCTCGGCCATGCCCGCGAAGTGCCGGCGACCGCACTGTTCCGCGAGCAGGGCTTCGAGACCCGCCGTCTGCCGTCCTGGCCCTATATCTTGCTGGCCGCCCTCTTCATGGTGGGCCTTGCCGCCCTCGCCATCCTCACCGCCTATGATCGTTTCATCGCCGTCGTCTTCGTCGGTGCGATCGTCTTCGCCTTCGTCGTCCTGCGCCTCGTCGCCGCCTTAATCGCCTGGCTCGCGCGCCGCAGCCCGCGCGTCAGTTCGCCGGCCCTCAGGCTTGCTATCGGCAATATCCACCGCCCCGGCGCACTTACCCCCTCGGTGGTGCTTTCGCTCGGCCTCGGGCTGGCATTGCTGGTGACGCTGACGCTGATCGACGGCAACCTTCGCCAGCAATTGACCGGCCGCATGAACGAGGGTGCACCCAACTTCTTCTTCGTCGATATACAGAGCGCCGAGGTCGACGCCTTCCGCAATCTCGTCCAGGCGCAGGCGCCGAAGGGCAAGCTGATGGAAGTGCCGATGCTGCGCGGCCGGATCGTCGCCTTCAACGGCGAAGACGTCACCAAGATGAACGTGCCGGCCGCCGGTCGCTGGGTGCTGAACGGTGATCGCGGTATCACATACGCCGACGCGCTTCCGGAAAATGCCGCCCTCAGCGAAGGCAGCTGGTGGGACAAGGATTACAGCGGCGAGCCGCTTGTATCCTTCTCCTCGGAAGAGGCGCACGAGCTTGGCCTCAAGATCGGCGACACCGTCACCGTCAACGTCCTCGGACGTAACATTACGGCGAAGATCGCCAATCTGCGCCGTGTCGAATGGGAATCGCTGTCGATCAATTTCGTCATGGTCTTCTCGCCCAATACCTTCCGCGGCGCCCCGCACGCCTGGCTGGCGACGCTGACAGATCCCTCCTCGACGCCGGCCGAGGATGCAGCGATCCTGAAATCCGTCACCAACGCCTACCCGACGATCACCAGCGTTCGCGTCAAGGACGCGATCGATATCGTCAATCGGCTGGTAGCGCAGCTTGCGACCGCGATCCGTGCCGCAGCCTCCGTGGCCCTCGTCGCCTCGGTCCTCGTTCTTGCCGGTGCGCTCGCCGCCGGAAATCGGGCACGCACCCACGACGCCGTGGTGCTGAAGACGCTCGGCGCCACCCGCGCCATGCTGATCCGCGCCTTCAGCTACGAATATCTGATCCTCGGGCTCGCGACCGCGATTTTCTCGCTGATCGCCGGCGCCGCCGCTGCCTGGTTCATCGTCGCCCGCATCATGCGCCTGCCGTCCACCTTCCTGCCCGATGTGGCGGGACTGACGCTCGTCACCGCACTGGTGCTCACCGTCGGCATCGGCCTCATCGGCACCTGGCGCATCCTCGGACAGAAGGCGGCGCCCGTACTGCGCGAGCTTTAGGTAGATAGCGCGGCCGAAAAGCCTTCACCTTACGCCGATTTAACCGGCGCAGCCCCCGCAAGCCCCTTGTTTGCGATGGGTGAAGGCCTCATATTGTCTGCAGGCATGCTGGAGCTCCGCAGCGGCGCCCGGGTCGAAAACCCGACACCGTATCTCCATCGGAGCTTGTAAGAGGAAACTATGGCTGATCTTCGTAACTATCAAAGCCGCGTCCAGACCGGCGAGATGATTGATCAAGGCCTGCGCGCATATATGCTCAAGGTCTACAACCTGATGGCGCTGGGCCTGGCGATCACGGGCGTGGCCGCATATCTTGGCTTCAACTTCGCGGTCCAGGACGGCCAGCTCACCCAATTCGGCGTGCTTCTGTTCCAGTCGCCCTTGCGCTGGGTCGTGATTCTTGCGCCTCTCGCGGCTGTCTTCTTCCTGAGCTTCCGCATTCACCGGATGAGCGTGGCCGCCGCGCAGACCACCTTCTGGGTCTATGCCGCGCTGGTGGGTCTGTCCCTGTCGTCGATCTTTCTGGTCTACACCCAGTCAAGCATCACACAGACCTTCTTTGTGACCGCCGCCTCCTTTGGCGCGCTGTCGCTTTACGGCTACACGACGAAGCGTGACCTGTCGGCGATAGGCTCGTTCCTGATCATGGGCCTGTTCGGTCTGATCATCGCGTCGCTCGTCAACATCTTCCTGGCTTCGTCCGCGCTGCAGTTCGCGATCTCGGTAATCGGCGTGCTGATCTTCGCAGGCCTCACCGCCTACGACACGCAGCGGATCAAGGAACTCTACTACGAAGCTGATGACGTCGCTGTTGCCGGCCGCAAGGCGATCATGGGTGCGCTGACGCTCTATCTCGACTTCATCAACCTCTTCATGTTCCTGCTGCAGTTCATGGGCAACCGTAAATAAGCAGGTCTATCACGATCGAAAAAGGCGGCTCCGGGCCGCCTTTTTTATTGCGCTGGCTTCAGCGGAGTGGTTTGAAAGACCTCCCTCGATGGATTTGTTGCCGAATGTCCTTCCTGTTGCGCGATGCCTCCGAAGCCGATATCTCCGCTATTGCCGGTATTTATCGCGAAGCCGTCCTAAATGGCGTTGCGAGCTACGAGATTGCACCGCCGTCCGAAGCCGAGATGGCCCAGCGTTTCTCCGCGATCGTCAGCCAGCACTATCCCTATATCGCCGCCGTAAATGGAGACGGGATACTGCTCGGCTACGCCTATGCCTCGGCTTTTCGCACGCGCCCCGCCTATCGCTGGCTGGTGGAGGATTCGATCTATCTGGCGCCTGAAGCCCGCGGCCGAGGTATCGGCAAGGCCCTCCTTACCGAACTGATCGAACGCTGCACCGTGCTCGGCTTTCGACAGATGGCTGCCGTCATCGGCGGCGCCAGCCCCGCCTCGATCGCGCTTCATCGCGGAGCCGGCTTTGAGGAGGTCGGTCTGATGAGGGGCACCGGATATAAACACGGGCGCTGGCTGGACACGATGTTCATGCAGCGCGCCCTCGGCGAGGGCATGACGACCAATCCGGATGCGGCCGCCTATCCCGGCACATTATTTGCGGGTTGATAAGCCTACTTGTCGACGAGCTTCAGGGCCTTGTCGAACACCTTCAACACCTGGTTCAACTCGTGACCGCGCTTCAGGATCATGCCGTTGATATTAATCACGGAATAGGCGCCCTGCTTGGCGGCAAGCTTCGGGTTCTTCTCGATCCGAAAGAGCGGCATCTCGCCGGAGCGCTTGAAGACTGAAAAAACCGCCCTGTCCCTCAGATGATCGATGGCGTAATCGCGCCATTCTCCCTCGCCGACCATACGGCCGTAGATCCAGAGGATCGCATCCAGCTCGCGCCGGTGGAAGGTCACCGGAAGCGGGTCCTTGCTTTGTTTGTATTCCCTGAGATCGACGACGACCGAGGAACCATTGTCGACGGAGCGGCTTTCGCCGTGTCGCAAATCCGGCTGATCTGTCATCAGGTCTCCAAGGCCTCCGCTTGTGACAGGAGAGTGACAGTTTGCCCGAGCCGCCGCAAATTGCAAGAGCGCGGCCTGTCACTTTAGGCCGCACTGCGGCGCCACGCAGGCAGGTACGATGGCCTGGGGAGAAAGGACGCTTTCTCCGCACTGCCGCATTTCAGTCAAAACAGCGCCTCATTTGCGGGGGATTTATGCATCCCGGTTTGGCGCCAGCGCGCCAAAGGGCCCGGCGGAGCGTATCGACCTTAACCCCAGCCCCGAATACGCTCGGCCGGGCCGCCCGGCATTCCACCCGTAAACGGGTGGAATATCAGATGTTTTTTCCCGCCATCACCACGGTCGCGCCGAGGATCGCCGCCGGGTCGCCGTCCGCCGTCGCCGTCTGCAGCAGGATAGCGCAACCCTCGAGCTGCGGACGCTGCAGGACGCTCGCCGGCAGCGTCAGACTGGTCGCCTTGCCGTCCCACATCCCAACGGTTTCGACATTGGTGACGCTGTGCAGATAGGAGATCTTCTTTCCGCTATTTTCGCCCTTTTCGACGTTGATCGTCTTCTCCTTGTCGAAATAGACCATAACGACATTGGCTTTGCCCTGTCCGGCGCCGATCTTGATCTCCAGCTCGTCGCCGCGCATCGTGGCGCTGATCGGAACGGTCAGACCGTTGCCTTCGCTGCTGTAGCTGTCGATCCGGCTGTTGATGCCGTTCAGATCGGCGCCGGCAAGATGGCCGCGTCCGTTGACGATGACCTGCGGCGTATAAACGTTGCTGCGGCCCATCGTCCTGGCATAGCCGTACTGCCGCTCGGTATTTTCCTTGGAACTCAGCGTATCGGCCCAGCCGAGATAATTCCAGTAGTCGATGTGATAGGCGAGGGCGATGACATCGCCCTGGTTGACCAGTTTGCGGAAAGCGGCATCAGCGGGAGGACAGGAGGAGCAACCCTGTGACGTGAAAAGTTCGACAACGCCTCTGGGCTTGCCGTCTTCGGCATGCAACGAGCCTGCAAGAGCAACACCGGCGATCAGCGGAATCAAGAAACGGGGGGACATTCACCTGCACCTCTTTTTCAGCGCCGACGGCGTTTGGAACCGAAGGCCCTGAGATATGAACGTACGAATAATCCTTCCGGCTCCAAACGAAAAATCACGAACGGGTGAGACCGCAACTCGGCCGGAACGCGCCTGAGGTGAGCCTCTGGAAAAGACTGTCGCCGCCAAGAAAAAGCCGCCGGAAACTGCTTTCCGGCGGCCATTATCAGTGAGGTCTCTTAAAAATCAGGCAGCGAGATCGCGCAGAACCGTCTGCAGAATGCCGCCATTGTTGAGGTAGATCACCTCGTCGAGCGTATCAACGCGCGACAGCAGCGGAACTTCCTTCACGGAGCCGTCGCTATAGCTGATCTTGGCGATCTTCCTCTCGCGTGGCTTGATCTTATCAAGCCCCTCGATGGTGACGAGCTCGTCGCCCTTGAGCCCGAGACTCTGCCAGGTCGTGCCCTCCTCGAAGACGAAGGGGATGACGCCCATGCCGACCAGGTTCGAACGATGGATGCGCTCGAAGGACTGGGCGATCACGGCCTTGACGCCGAGCAGGTTGGTGCCCTTGGCAGCCCAGTCGCGCGAAGAGCCATTGCCATATTCGACACCGGCGAAGATGACGAGCGGCACGCCTTCGGCCTTGTACTGCATGGCGGCGTCGTAGATCGAGGTCTCTTCCTTCGACGGATAGTGGATGGTGTAGCCGCCTTCCTTGCCGTTCGGGCCAAGCATGTGGTTGCGGATGCGGATATTGGCAAAGGTGCCGCGCATCATCACTTCATGGTTGCCGCGCCGCGTGCCGTACTGGTTGAAGTCGGCAACGGCGACGTCATGGCCGATGAGATAGGCGCCGGCCGGCGATGCCGCCTTGATCGAACCGGCCGGAGAAATGTGGTCGGTGGTGATCTTGTCGCCGAACAGGCCGAGGACGCGAGCGCCCTTGATGTCTGAGACGCCGGTGCCCTTCTTGCCCATGCCGACGAAATAGGGCGGGTTCTGGACATAGGTCGAGTTGTCGTCCCAGGCATAGGTCTGGCCCGGCGGAACCTGAACGGCCTGCCAGTTGACGTCACCCTTGAAGACATCGGCATATTTGGTTTCGTAGAGTTCGCGTGTCACGTACTTCTGGATGAACTGCTGTACCTCGTGCGAAGTCGGCCAGATATCCTTGAGATAGACCGGGTTGCCGTTCTGGTCTTCGCCGATCGGCTCCTTGGTCAGGTCCTTCTGGACCGTGCCAGCGAGAGCGTAGGCGACGACGAGCGGCGGCGAAGCGAGGTAATTCGCCTGGACATCAGGCGAAATACGGCCCTCGAAGTTACGGTTGCCGGACAGCACGCCGGATACGATCAGGCCCTTGTCGTTGATCGTCTTGGAAATCGGCGCCGGCAACGGACCGGAATTGCCGATGCAGGTGGTGCAGCCGAAGCCGACGAGGTTGAAGCCGAGTTTGTCGAGGTCGGCCTGCAGGCCGGATTTGGCAAGATATTCGCCGACGACCTGCGATCCGGGCGCGAGCGAGGTCTTGACCCACGGCTTGGTCTTCAGGCCCTTGGCGACGGCGTTGCGGGCGAGAAGGCCGGCAGCGATCAGCACCGACGGGTTGGAGGTGTTGGTGCAGGAGGTGATGGCGGCAATCGCAACGTCACCATGGCCGAGATCGAAATCGGTGCCCTCGACAGCGTAGCGGTTGTTGAGCTGCCCCGGCTTCTTGTAGTCGGCTTCCATCGACGTCGCGAAACCTGAAGCGATGTTTTCGAGCGCGATGCGGCCTTCCGGACGCTTCGGGCCGGCCATCGACGGTACGACGTCGCCGAGGTCGAGTTCCAGTGTGTCAGTGAAGACGAGATCCGAACCATCGCCTTCGCGCCACATGCCCTGGGCCTTTGAATAGGCTTCGACAAGGGCGATCCGGTCATGCGTGCGGCCGGACATGGTGAGGTAGTTGATGGTTTCGCCATCGACCGGGAAGAAGCCGCAGGTCGCACCGTATTCCGGCCCCATATTGCCGATCGTCGCACGGTCGGCGAGCGGCATGTTGTCCATGCCTGGACCGAAGAACTCGACGAACTTCGAGACGACGCCCTTCTTGCGCAGCATCTGCACGACGGTCAAAACGAGGTCAGTCGCCGTGACACCTTCCTTGAGCTTACCGGTAAGCTTGAAGCCGATGACTTCCGGCAGCAGCATCGAAACCGGCTGGCCGAGCATCGCGGCTTCAGCCTCGATACCGCCCACGCCCCAGCCGAGAACGCCGAGACCGTTGATCATCGTCGTGTGGCTGTCCGTGCCGACGCAGGTGTCGGGATAGGCGATCGTCTCGCCGTCCTCTTCCTTGGTCCAGACGGTCTGGCCGAGATATTCGAGATTGACCTGGTGACAGATGCCGGTACCCGGAGGAACGACCCGGAAATTCTTGAACGCCTGCTGGCCCCATTTCAGGAAGCGGTAGCGTTCGCCGTTGCGCTGATATTCCAGCTCGACGTTCTTGGCGAAGGCCTGCGGCGTGCCGAATTCGTCCACGATGACCGAGTGGTCGATGACGAGATCGACGGGAACGAGCGGGTTGATCTTCTCGGGATCGCCGCCCAGCGACACCATCGCGTCGCGCATCGCGGCAAGGTCGACGACGGCGGGAACGCCGGTGAAGTCCTGCATCAGCACGCGCGCCGGGCGATAGGCGATTTCATTTTCGACCGCACCCTTGTTGTTCAGCCACTCCGCGACTGCGAGGATGTGCTCCTTGGTGACCGACTGGCCGTCTTCGAAGCGCAGCAGGTTTTCGAGCAGCACCTTCATCGAATAGGGAAGCTTCGATACGCCGGCCAGACCGTTTGCCTCAGCCTTGGGCAGGCTGTAATAGACATAGTCCTTCCCGTTCACGGAAAGCATGGAACGACAATTGAAACTGTCAAGAGATTTAGACACGAGAGACCCCGTTCTGATAGCCAACACAGTCGTGCGAACGCCTATGCACTTAATGCACATCAGGATGCGGGTGCGGCCATTTCCGCTGTCCGCACGTGGAGGAGACGCTCCAAGTTCGGCGCAAGGATGAAATTCACGCCGACCGCTGGCGTGGTTGCCGGTCTTATAGATAATTTCCTAAAAACTTGCCATACCCGAGCACTGCCAAAACCAGACATTTTTTGAGCCTTCCGAAAGCCGCAACGAAGAAAGAACCGACGCATGCAACTCACCGCCGAAAATCTGGCTGCAAGACGCGGTGAGGATCTCATTTTCATAAACGTTTCCTTCCACTTGACGGCAGGAGAAACGCTTGTCCTGACTGGCAAAAATGGATCGGGAAAATCCACTTTGCTGCGCGTTGCCGCCGGTCTTCTCAAGCCCGAAAAAGGGACTGTCATCTTCCGCGATGAAGAGAGCCCGCAAGGCCGGCATCCCGGCGAGGTCAGCCACTACCTCGGCCACCGAAATGCGATGAAGGATGAGCTCACGGTTGCGGAGAATTTGGAATTCTGGCAGTCCTTCCTTGGCCATCCTGCCGCCGCCGGCCTCCCTCTCGAAGACGCCGCCGAAGCAGTCGGCCTCTCGGGAATCACCCACCTTCCCTTCGGTTATCTCTCCGCCGGCCAGCAGCGTCGCTTCGCCTTCGCCAAGCTGCTCGTCGCCCACCGCCCCGTCTGGATCCTCGATGAACCCACGGCGGCATTGGACGCCAGCGCCGACCGGCTGTTTGCAGGATTGATCGAAACCCATCTGGCCAAGGGTGGAATCGTGCTCGCGGCGACGCATCAGCCGCTGGGATTGAAGAATGTGCATGAGATGAAGATGACGGGCTTTGCTGGCATGGATCAGAGGGTATGGGGATGATGCTTGTCGATGCCCCGTCCTGCGTACCTGCAGAGAGCCGCCCCGCATGACCGCCCTATTCCTCCGCGACCTCAAACTTTCGATCCGCGCCGGCGGCGGCGCACTGATCGGCGTGCTGTTCTTCCTGACCGTCGTCGCCGTCATCCCCTTCGGCGTCGGGCCGGATCTCAAGCTGCTTTCACGCATCGGCCCCGCCATCGTCTGGATCGGCGCGTTGCTCGCCGCCCTTCTCGGTCTCGACCGCCTGTTCCAGGCCGAGCGTGATGACGGATCGCTCGATCTGATGCTGATGCAGGAAACGCCGCTCGTGCTCACCGTGCTGGTCAAATGCTTCGCCCACTGGACCGCCACCAGCCTGCCGCTGGTCATCGCCTCGCCGCTGCTCGGCCTCTTCATGAACATGAACGAGACGTCGATCGGCGCCACCATGCTGACGCTCTTCGTCGGATCGCCCGCGATCACCTTCATCGGCGCCGTCGGCGCTGCCGTCGCCGTCGCCCTGCCCCGCGGCGGCTTGCTGGTCTCGATCCTCGTGCTGCCGCTGACCATCCCCGTGCTGATCTTCGGCGTCAGCGCCACCTATGCCGCAGTCGAGGATCCGGCGCCATTCCTGCCGCCCTTCCTCATATTGATCGCACTGACGCTCTTCTTCGCGGTCATCGGTCCGGCCGCCGCCGCCTTGGCGCTGCGAAACACGTCGGATTGAATGCCATTCGATTGCGGGAATGGCTGGATCAAGGTAAGGAAGCGGGCATGAGCCAAACCAGCCTTGCCATCAGCAAAATCAGCGATCTCGCCAACCCGACGCGGTTTCTGGCGCTGGCGGCCCGAGTCGTTCCCTGGATGGCCGGCATCACCGCCGTCTGTTTTGCGATCGGCCTTTATCTGAGCTTCGCCACGGAAGGCGATTACCAGCAGGGCGAGACGGTACGCATCATGTATATCCATGTGCCCTCGGCCTGGCTTTCGATGATGTGCTACACGATCATGAGCGTCTCGGCGATCGGTACGCTCGTCTGGCGCCACCCGTTGGCCGACGTCTCCGCCAAGGCAGCAGCTCCGCTCGGCGCAGCGTTTACGCTGCTCGCGCTCGTCACCGGCTCGCTCTGGGGCAAACCGATGTGGGGCACCTGGTGGGTCTGGGATGCGAGGCTCACCTCCGTCTTCATTCTCTTCCTGATGTACCTTGGCCTCATTGCGTTGAGCCGCGCCATCGATGACCCATCCAGAGCGGCGCGCGTCTCCGCCGTGCTCATCCTGGTCGGCTTCGTCAACATCCCGATCATAAAGTTCTCGGTCGACTGGTGGAACACGCTGCACCAGCCGGCAAGCGTGATGCGCCTCGACGGCCCTGCGATCGATCCGGAATTTCTGCGCCCGCTCCTCGTCATGGCCATCGCCTTCACGCTGCTCTTCTTCACGCTGCACATCATGGCAATGAGAAACGAGATCTGGCGCCGCCGCGTCGCCGCCCAGCGCCGTCTCGCCGCCCGCATGGCCAGCCGGGAGGAATAGGCCTTGACCCACGCCTTCTATGTCTATGCATCCTATGGCGCCGCCGCATTGGTGACGACCGCCATCATCCTGTGGACCTGGGCCGACGGCAGGGCGTGCCGCCGCGAGCTTGCAGCGCTCGAGGCCGCCGGTATCCGCCGCCGCTCGGCGCGGCCGAAGGACGGCGAATGACCGAGACACCCGAAACCAGAACTGCCAAGCCGCGCGGATTTGGCCGCTACGCGCTGGCGCTTCTGCCGCTGATCGTATTCGGCGGCATTGCCGCGACGGCTGCGAAGATGCTCTACGATCAGGATTTCCATGGCAAGAACATCGCCGAAATTCCTTCCGCCCTGATCGGCACCAAGGCGCCGTCGCTGAACCTTCCACCGCTCGAAGGCGCCAACCTGCCGCCGCTGACCGACGCCGCGATCGTCGGCAAGCTGACCCTCGTGAACGTCTTCGCCTCCTGGTGCATCCCCTGCCGTGACGAGCACCCTATCCTGAAGGAACTCGCGAAAGATGGCCGGCTGAACATCGTCGCCATCAATTACAAGGACAAGAACGAGAACGCGCTGCGCTTCCTTGGCGAACTCGGCAATCCCTATAAGGCGATCGGCGTCGATCCGAACGGCAAGGCGGCGATCGATTGGGGCGTCTACGGCATTCCGGAAAGCTATCTGGTCGGCCCCGACGGCACCATCCTATACAAGCGGGTCGGTCCCTTCGACGATATCAGCCTGAAGGAAGGGCTGTTTCCGGCGATGGAAAAGGCGCTGGGCAAGCAGGCGTCGTAGGTTTTTGGAGAGCGGCTCCCGCAAACCGGAATTAACCCCCACCCTGCCATACCCTGATAGCCTCGACGGGCCAGATCAGCATCAGCACATTGAGCGTCAGGTTGTCGCGGATCACATAGCCGGTGAAAACCTCGAAGAAGATGGCGATCGCCACCGTCAGCGCGACCGGCGCGCGCCAGGCGAAGAAGAAGCCGAGGCACATGAAGACGGTGTCCATCGCCGAATTCAGGATGCTGTCGCCGTAATAATCGAGCGCGATCGTCGCCGTGCGGTAGCGGTCGATGATAAGAGGCGAATTTTCCAACAGTTCCCAGGCGGATTCGATGAACAGCGCCAGCAGCAGCCTTGCCGCAAGCGGCTTGCCGCGCAGGACCAGGTGAGCGAGCCCGTAGAACAGGAAGCCGTGGATGATGTGCGACGGCGTGTACCAGTCAGACAGATGCTGCGAATTGCCGCTGGTATTGACCCCGCCCTCCCACAGCTTGACATAGCCGCAGGCGCAGATCGGTACGCGGCCGATCAGATATTCGGCAACGACCTGGGCGACCAGGACCGCGAGGCAGGCGACGAACCAGAAGGTCTGATGTCTTGCTCGATATTCGGCGTCTGCTGCGCTCACGT
Source organism: Rhizobium bangladeshense (assembly GCF_017357245.1). Classification (NCBI taxonomy): domain Bacteria; kingdom Pseudomonadati; phylum Pseudomonadota; class Alphaproteobacteria; order Hyphomicrobiales; family Rhizobiaceae; genus Rhizobium; species Rhizobium bangladeshense. The sequence continues at coordinate 4,165,818 of NZ_CP071612.1, forward strand.
CTCGCCGTCCGTTTCCAGATTGACGCTATGTTTCAGCACCAGCGGCATCTGCGCCAGCGTGAAGATGATGGTGATCGGCATCGTGCCCCAGACCTTGAAGGCGACCCAGGTATCGTTGGAAAAATTGCGCCAGACGACTTCGTTCAGCACGGCCAGAAACAGGAAGAAGACGCCCCAGCGGATGGTAAGCTTGCGCCACCCCGCGGCATCGAGTTGGAAGGCCGCATTGAATACATAGCCGAGCAGCGACCGGCCGAAGGCAAGCCCGCCGAGAAGCGCCACTCCGAAGAGCGTATTGACGATGGTCGGCTTCATCTTGATGAACGTCTCGTTCTGCAGCCAGATCGACAGCGAGCCGAAGATGACCACGACGATGCCAGAGACAAAGGGCATGATCGGCAAATGGCCGAGCACGATCTTCGACACGGTCAGCGAAATGACCGTCGCCGCCATGAAAAGAGCGGTCGCGACGAACAGAGGACCGCCCAGCTCCGAAAGAGCAGGAAATCTCTCCACCAGCCACTGACCGCGAAGATTGGCAAAAAAGAAAATCATCAGCGGCCCGAGTTCCAGCGCCAGTTTCAGCATCGGATGATGGCGGTCGGCCGCGCTCGGGGTGATATCGCTTTCGGTAGTCATGCGCTCTTCAAACCTGCTATTGCTGAAAACCTGTTTCCCGACCGTCCCTTGCAGGCTTTCGGCGGCATATCTGTGGCATCATTGGGGAAGCCCGGCAATGGCGTGAGCAAAATCCTCGGCCTCGAACGGCTCCAAATCGTCCACACCCTCGCCGACGCCGATGAAATAGACCGGCAGCTTGTGCTTGGCAGAGATCGCGACGAGAATGCCGCCGCGCGCAGTGCCGTCGAGCTTGGTCATGATCAGCCCGTTGACGCCGGCGACATTGCGGAAGATCTCAACCTGGCTCAGCGCATTCTGTCCCGTCGTGGCATCGAGCGTCTGCAGCACGGTATGCGGCGCATCGGGATCGAGTTTGCCGAGCACGCGCACGATCTTCTCGAGTTCGGCCATCAGTTCGGCCTTGTTCTGCAGGCGACCGGCTGTATCGACGATCAGCACGTCGCATTTTTTCGCCTTGGCCTGTTCGAAGGCGTCATAGGCGAGGCCGGCGGCATCCGCGCCGAGCTTGGTGCCGATGAATTCGGAATTTGTCCGCTCGGCCCAGATCTTCAGCTGCTCGATCGCCGCCGCGCGGAATGTATCGCCGGCAGCCAGCATCACCTTCAGCCCGGCGCCCGAAAGTTTCGCCGCGAGCTTGCCGATTGTCGTCGTCTTGCCGGTGCCGTTGACGCCAACGACGAGGATGACGTGCGGCTTGTGCGAGAGGTCGAGCTGCAGCGGCTTGGCGACGGGCTTCAACACCTTGGCGATTTCGGATGCCATGATGCGGCTGACATCCTCGCCCGTCACATCCTTGCCGTAGCGTTCGGAAGCGAGCGTATCGGTGACGCGCATTGCCGTCTCGACGCCGAGATCGGCCTGGATCAACAAGTCCTCGAGATCCTGCAACGTCTCGTCATCGAGTTTGCGCTTGGTGAAGAGCGCGGTGATCTGACCGGTGAGCTGCGAGGAGGTGCGCGCGAGACCGTTGCGCAGGCGCTGGAACCAGCTGAGCTTCGGTTGGGGGAGAACGGGTTCGGGTTCGGCAACCTTCGGGCCGGTGGCGAAGCCTTTGGGGAGGATGGGAGATTCAAGTTTCGGCTGTTCTGGGATCGCATCGACGGGTCCGGCCCTGCCGGTTATCTCCCCCACAAGGGGAGAGGTCGGCTGAACGGAGATGTTTGGTATCTCATCGATCTCAGGCGAAATCTCCTCTGGAGGCGTTTCTGCGGCTTCCTCGACTTTTTCAGCCGAAATCGGCGCGTCAGGCTCCAAATGATCTCCCCCCTTGTTGGGGAAATGTCCCGGAGGGACAGAGGGGGGTGTTTCCCCAACGGTTTCGACAGGCGCCTGGATTTCGCCCTGCACCTCCGCTACCGCCTCAGCTTCCAGCAATGAAAGCGGCACGACACCCATGTCACCCAAATGATCGGCCGGCAGCAGAACTTCCGCTTCGGCCCCAACAGGCTCCTCGGCCCCGCCCTCGCCGACATCGGCGGCCGGCCCGCCTGCCGTATCCATCTCCTCGGGACGAACAGGATCTTCCGCGATCGGCAGGTCTTCGTCGCGCGAGCGCGGTTCAAGTTCCCGCTCCACTGCCTCGGGCACGCGCTCTTCAGCCGGCTTGCCGAAGGTGAAGACCTTTTTGATGAAACTGAGCGCCATGGGGATTCCGTGAAAGTCAGGCCGCTGCGGCCGTCAATTGCATGTCGAGATGCTTGCCATTGTGGCCGGTGATCGTCGCCGGCACAAGCTCGCCGGGGCGAAGACCGGGGGCTGCGACCAGCGTGAAATTCTCCGTATGCGCCAGGCCATTGTTTTCGACAAGCAGCCACTGCCGGGTTCCGACCATGCGATCGAGATGGGATTGGTGCAGCCTATGTCCAGTGGCGCGCAGCCGGGCGGCGCGATCCTTGACCAGCGACCGGTCGAGCTGCGGCATTCTGGCGGCCGGCGTCCCGGGACGCGGGCTGTAGGGGAAAACGTGCAGATGCGCGATGCCGGCCTCTTCGGCAAGCCGCACGGAATTGGCGAACATCTCTTCCGTTTCCGTCGGAAAACCGGCGATCATATCGGCGCCGAAGCTCATGTCCGGGCGGAGCCGCCGCGCGTCCTCTATGAACCGCAGCGCATCGGCGCGCGAATGCCGGCGCTTCATGCGCTTCAGGATCATGTCGTCGCCATGCTGCAGCGACAGATGCAGATGCGGCATGAAGCGGGGCTCGTCGGCAATGAGGTCCATCAGATGAGCGTCGGCCTCGATGCTGTCGATCGAGGAAAGCCTGAGACGGCGGATATGCGGAATCTGCTTCAGCAGCGTCTTCGCGAGAAGCCCGAGGGTCGGCGCGCCGGGCAAATCGCCGCCATAGCTGGTGGCATCGACTCCGGTCAGTACGATTTCGCGATAACCGCTGTCGACCAGCTTGCTGGCCTGGTCGACGACTGCGCCCATCGGCACCGAGCGGGAATTACCGCGGCCATAGGGAATGATGCAGAAAGTGCAGCGATGGTCACAGCCGTTCTGCACCTGGATGAAGGCGCGCACATGGCCGTCGATGTGCCTGACCATCTGCGGCGCCGTCGCCTTGACGCTCATGATATCGTTGACGCGCAGCTTCTCTTCGGCCGAAACGCCGAAATCCGGCAGGCTGCGATAGGAGGCGCTCGCGAGCTTTTCCTCGTTACCGAGCACCGCGTCGACCTCCGCCATGGCGGCGAAGGTCTCTTTTTCCGTCTGCGCGGCGCAGCCGGTGACGATGATGCGGGCATGCGGATTGTCGCGCCGCGCCCGACGGATCGCCTGGCGGGCCTGGCGCACGGCTTCGCCGGTCACGGCACAGGTATTGACCAGGATGGCGTTGTTGAGCCCCGCCTTCTCGGCCTGCACCTTCATCACTTCGGATTCATATGTGTTGAGGCGGCAGCCGAAGGTAATGACCTCGATGCCGCTCACTGTGCCTCGACCTCTTGCGTTCCATCACGCGACCAGAGGCCTGTCGAGGGATCGAGCCGGCCCGACCATTCCCATTCGGCAGGACCCGTCATGATGACGTGATCGTCGCGCTCGCGCCATTCGATCGAAAGTGTCGCCGACGGCTTGGCGCTCGCCACGTTGATCGTCACCTTGCGGCCGGTACGGCCGGTACGCGCGGCGCTGACAGCGGCGGAACAGGCGGCCGAGCCGCAGGCAAGCGTCAACCCCGCGCCACGCTCCCAGGTGCGCGTCGTCAAGGATGTCGGCGACGTCACCTGCGCAAGCGTGATATTGGCGCGTTCGGGAAACATCGGGTGATTTTCGAGCAGCGGCCCGAAGCGGGCGAGATCATAGGACATCACGTCCTTGTCCACCCAAAAGATCGCATGCGGATTGCCCATCGACATCGCGGAAGGCGAATGCAGGACGGGGTTGTCGATCGGGCCGATCTGCAGTTCGATACGGCTTGTGTCGTGAAATTCCTCCGCCAGCGGGATCCGGTTCCATTCGAAGACCGGCTTGCCCATATCGACGGAGATCGTCCCGTCGTCGTGCTCGACGGCATTGAGAATGCCGGCGACCGTCTGGAAGGTGAAAGCCTTCCGGCCGGTCTCGGCGGCGAGCGCCTGCACGACGCAACGCGTACCGTTGCCGCAGGCCTGCGCCTTCGAGCCGTCGGAATTCAAGATATCGATGAAGGCATCGGTACCTTTGGCCTTCGGATCATGGATTGCCATGATCTGATCGAACTCGGTCTGCGGATCGGCATTGAGCGCCACAGCCGCTGCGGGCGTCACCTTGTCAGGCCGGCCGCGCATGTCGACGACCAGGATCTTGTTGCCAAGCCCGTTCATCCTTGCGAATTCGACCGTTGCACTCATATTGTCATTCCGTCCGCTTTTCGGCTGTATATGGCGGAAATGCGAGGGAATTACCAGTGGGTGAGTGCCGCGGGGGCATTGCCGCCGACTGAGCCTTCGGAGCAGTCCGGTTTCTACCGCTGCCTGCCGTCGGATTCGAACGACGCCGCATGCGCCTCGACGATAGCGGCGGTGATGACCTTCCTCAGCTCGTAGACCAGCGAGCGGGACCGTTTTCGATCCAGGTCCTGTGCCGCCTTTGCAAGACTAAGGCCTTCGTTCAGAACAATATGATGGGCTCGTGCCAGTGCCCAACTTTCAATATCGGGATTCATCATCGATATCTCCGCCGGATCATCCGGCATCAAGGATATTCACGAATCATTTTACAGGATGCACTTAAGTAGAAAATAGAATCATAAGCGGAATATTTTGCAACTACCTTGTATTGTGGATTGTGACTGCGAGCAGAAGTTTTAACGTTCGCGGCCGCCCGCCACATGGGCCTCTGACATCCGGCCACGCGCCTGTTCCGCGTATTCACCTTGACTTTCCCGCCGCTTTCCTGTTTATCGCGCCCAATCCGCGACGAGCCGCATGACTCCGAGCCGCCGACCGGGACTTCGAGATCCCGGAGGTCAACACCCGACAGCGCGATGCGCCCTCGGGTGCTTTTTGGCTTTGCGTCTTGTTTTCGTCACGGAAAAGCACGACGTTTCCGGGCATATCGAACCCGCCCGAAACGTATCAAGGAAGAACCGATGTTTGAAAACCTCCAGGACCGTCTTGGATCCATTCTTAATGGACTGACAGGCCGTGGCGCGCTTTCGGAAGCCGATGTTTCCGCAGCGCTGCGCGAGGTTCGCCGCGCGTTGCTGGAGGCCGATGTCGCGCTCGATGTCGTCCGCTCCTTCACCGACCGCGTGCGTGAAAAAGCCGTCGGCGCCGAGATCCTGAAGTCGATCAAGCCTGGTCAGATGGTCGTCAAGATCGTGCATGACGAACTGGTTGAGATGCTGGGCGGCGAAGGTGTAGGCATCGATCTGCATGCGCCGGCCCCTGTCGTGGTCATGATGGTCGGCCTGCAGGGCTCGGGCAAGACGACGACGACCGCCAAGATCGCCAATCGCCTGTCGACGCGCGATAAGAAGAAGGTGCTGATGGCGTCGCTCGATACGCGTCGTCCGGCAGCCCAGGAACAGCTTCGCCAGCTCGGCGCGCAGACCAATATCGACACGCTGCCGATCATTGCAGGCCAGTCGCCGACCGATATCGCCGCCCGCGCCGTGCAGGCGGCCAAGCTCGGCGGCCATGACGTCGTCATTCTCGACACCGCCGGCCGCACTCATATCGACGAGCCCTTGATGGTCGAGATGGCCGACATCAAGAAGCGCTCGATCCCACACGAAATCCTGCTGGTCGCCGATAGCCTCACCGGCCAGGACGCCGTCAACCTCGCCCGCAATTTCGACGAACGCGTCGGCATCACCGGCCTTGTACTAACCCGTATGGACGGCGATGGCCGCGGCGGTGCTGCCCTTTCGATGCGCGCCGTCACCGGCAAGCCGATCAAGCTGATCGGCGTCGGCGAGAAGATGAGCGAGCTCGAGGAGTTCCATCCCCGCCGCATCGCCGACCGCATCCTCGGCATGGGCGACATCGTCTCGCTCGTGGAGCGTGCCGCCGAGAATATCGATGCCGAGAAGGCGGCCGCCATGGCCGCCAAGATGGCCAAGGGCAAATTCGACCTCAACGACCTCGCCGACCAGCTGCGCCAGATGCAGAAGATGGGTGGCATGGGCGGTATCATGGGCATGATGCCCGGCATGGCCGGCATGAAGGACAAGATGGCCGCCGCCGGTCTCGACGACAAGCTTTTCGGCCGTCAGATCGCCATTATCCAGTCGATGACCAAGGCCGAACGCGCCAATCCCGACCTGCTCAAGCATTCGCGCAAGAAGCGCATCGCCGCCGGCTCCGGCACCGATGCAGCCGCCATCAACAAGCTTCTGAAGATGCACCGCCAGATGGCTGATATGATGAAGATGATGGGCGGCAAGGGCAAAGGCGGCATGATGAAGCAGATGATGAGCGGCCTTGCGGGCAAGATGGGGCTTGGCGGCGGCATGGGGGGCGGCATGCCCGACCTCTCGAATATCGACCCGAAGCAGTTAGAAGCCCTGCAGAAGCAGGCGGAAGCGGCGGGGCTTGGTAAGCCGGGTGCGGGCATGCCCGGTCTCGGCGGACTGCCGGGTGGTTTGCCTAGCCTCGGCGGCGCCAAGCTGCCGGGCCTTGGCGGTGGTTTCCCGGGATTGCCCGGCTTGCCGAAGAAGAAGTGAAAGGATCGCTTGCCCCATGATTGATCCAGACGTCAAAGCCCAGCTCGCGAGCTATCGTCAGTCGATCGACAATATAGATGCCGCTCTCGTGCACATGCTGGCCGAACGCTTCCGCTGCACGAAAGAGGTCGGCCTGCTGAAGGCCAAATATAATCTGCCGCCGGCCGATCCGGCGCGCGAAGAATACCAGATCGAACGCCTTCGCCAGCTGGCGAAGGCCGCCAATCTGGATCCGGATTTCGCCGAGAAGTTCCTGAACTTCGTCATCAAGGAAGTCATCCGGCATCATGAGCAGATCGCTGCGGATCACGCTGAACAGAGCGCCGCAGCCCGATAACCCTACCGCCTTACGAAGCGGTCAAGAAAAGCCTAAGGAGTAAAGAACATGGCACTGAAAATTCGTCTCGCCCGCGGTGGCTCCAAGAAGCGTCCGTACTACCACGTCGTGCTCGCCGATGCGCGCAGCCCGCGTGACGGCCGCTTCCTCGAAAACCTCGGCTCCTGGAACCCGATGCTCGCCAAGGACGATGAGAAGCGCGTTCAGCTGAACGCCGAGCGCATCAAGCACTGGATCGACAACGGCGCCCAGCCGACCGACCGCGTTCTGCGCTTCCTCGATGAAGCCGGCGTTGCCAAGCGCGAAGCCAAGAACAACCCGATCAAGGCTAAGCCCGGCAAACGCGCCCAGGAACGCGCCGCCGAAAAGGCTCAAAAGGCCGCTGACGCCGCTGCAGCTGCTGCCGACGCTGCGGAATAATCGGGACCTCTCCCTATCGAGCGGGCGGCATGGCGACATGCCGCCCGTTTTCGTTTCCAATCGCCCGCACTTCGTTTATGAGAAGCTGTCTTCCGGCTTCACATGTAGGAACCCATGACAAAGCTTGAAAACCCGGTTTTGATGGCAACGATCGGTGGCGCTCAGGGCCTCAGGGGCGAGGTGCGCGCCAAGGCCTACACGGCCGATCCGACGGCGATCGGCGATTACGGCCATCTGCACAGCATGGACGGACGCAGCTTCGAAATTCTCGAAATCCGCGAGATGAAGAACGTCGTCGTCGTCCGTTTCCGCGGCATCAACGACCGCAACGCCGCCGAAGCGCTGAACGGGCTTGAACTCTATATCGAGCGAGACAACCTGCCGGACGATGAGCTCGAGGAAGACGAATTCTATTATGCCGATCTCGAAGGGCTCGAAGCGCTTGATAACAAGGGCGTCAGCTACGGCACGGTCACCGGCATCTTCGATTTCGGCGCCGGCGATCTGCTGGAGCTCAAGGGCCCGGGCAAGCGGCCGGTTCTCATTCCCTTCTCGGAAGCCTCTGTGCTGGAAATCGATCTTGAAGCCGGCACGCTGCTGATCGATCCGCTGGCGGCGGGACTGGTCGACGACCCCGAGCTTTCGCCGTTCACCGCGGGCAAGCCAAAAAAGAAGAAGTAATGGCTTTTCGCGCGCGCGTACTGACACTTTATCCGGAAATGTTTCCGGGGCATCTTGGTTTCTCGCTCGCCGGCAAGGCGATGGAGCGCGGGCAATGGTCGCTGGATCCGGTACAGATCCGCGACTTCGCCACCGATAGACACCGCACCGTCGATGACACGCCGGCCGGCGGCGGCGCCGGCATGGTGCTTAAGGCTGACGTTCTGGCGCGCGCGATCGACAGTGCCGGTGAAGATGACCTCCGCCCGCGCCTGCTGATGAGCCCGCGCGGCCGGCCGCTGACGCAGCAGCGCGTGCGCGAGCTTGCGGCGGGTGACGGCGTCATCATCGTCTGCGGCCGTTTCGAGGGCGTCGACCAGCGGGTAATCGAGGCGCGTAGACTGGAAGAAGTCTCGATCGGCGACTATGTGCTGTCGGGCGGCGAGCCAGCGGCGCTGGTCCTGCTCGATGCGATCATCCGCATCCTGCCGGGCGTCATGGGCAATGACCTCTCCGGCCTGCACGAAAGCTTCGAAGGCGGGCTGCTGGAACATCCCCATTATACCCGCCCGCAGGAGTGGGAGGGCCGCGAAATTCCTTCGGTTCTTACCTCGGGCAACCACGGCGCGATCGAGAAATGGCGGCGCGAGCAGGCAGTTCGACTGACGGAGGAGCGGCGGCCGGATCTGCTCGAAAAGGCGAAGCGCGATAAAAACGGCTGATTCCGCCGGCCATTTCACAAAAATGTCGTGCGAGGGATGACAAGCGCCGGCCTTTCGTGTATTGGCGCACGCGGAAATGGGGTTAACCCCGTCTGCCAGCAAACAAAGAATGGCGAATCCGCTCCCGCCCGCAAGGGCAAAATCCTGAGGTTACCCAAGGGATCAGTGTCGAGCGCTCTGGCTGTTTCAGAAGAACCAAAGGTTAAGACGATGAACATCATCCAGCAGCTCGAGGCCGAACAGGCCGCCAAGATCGAAGCCAAGCGCACGCTTCCCGAATTCTCCCCGGGCGACACCGTCCGCGTCAACGTCAAGGTCACGGAAGGCAACCGTACCCGCGTTCAGGCCTATGAAGGCGTCTGCATCGCCCGCTCCGGAGGCGGCCTGCAGGAAAACTTCACGGTCCGCAAGATCTCCTACGGTGAAGGCGTCGAGCGCGTATTCCCGGTCTACTCGCCGCTGATCGAAAGCGTCGACGTCGTTCGCCGCGGTAAGGTCCGCCGCGCCAAGCTCTATTACCTCCGCGACCGTCGCGGCAAGTCCGCCCGTATCGTTGAAGACACCGGCGTTCGCGCCCGCAAGCTCAACGACGCCGAGCGCGCTGCTGTCGCCGAGGAAAAGGCCCGTATCGAAGCTGAGAAGGTTGCAGCAGCCCAGGCGCTCGCCGCCGAGAAGGCAGCAGCCGAGGCTGCCGAAGCCAAGGCCGCTGCTGAAGCAGCCGCTGCAGCCGAGGCCGAGAAGGCAGCAGAATAATATCTGCGCAAAATTCTGTTTCTGGAAAGGCGGTCTTCGGATCGCCTTTTCTGTTTTTTGCGCGCCCGTGCAGATGACGGCCTTGCCACAGGCCTATTTTCCGTGACAATTTTCGCGTTCAATTTGGAGCGTTCAATGCTGTTTCGTCGTACCGTCCTTGCGGGCCTCGCCGCCCTTTCTCTTCTGCCGTTCGCCGCATCGGCCGCCGAACTGCCGGACCTCGGCGGCAAGAGCGTCGTCGTCGTCACCGAGAATGCCTATCCGCCGCTGCAGTTCGTCGATCCGAAATCAGGGAAGGCGATCGGCTGGGAATATGATGCGATGAATGAGATCGCCAAGCGGCTGAATTTCAAGGTCGAGTACCAGAACACCAGCTGGGACGCGATGATCCAGGCGGTTTCCGACGGCCAGTACAACATCGGCATGACCGGCATCACCATCAAGGACGACCGCAAGCAGAAGGTCGACTTCTCCGATCCCTATATGCGCTCTCAGCAATTCATGCTGGTGCGCGGCGATGAGAAACGCTTCACCGACGCCAAGTCCTTCGGTGATTTCAAGGATGGCCTGATCGGCGCCCAGCCGGGCACTTCGCCTTTCTACACCGCCGTCTATGAAATCCTCGACGGCAACGAGCAGAACCCGCGCATCAAACTTTTCGAAACCTTCGGCGCAACCGTGCAAGCCTTGAAGACAGGCGACGTCGATCTCGTCCTCACCGACAGCGTCGCTGCAAAGGGTTATGTCGATTCCTCGAACGGCGGACTGAAGGTGGTCGGCGAACCGCTCGGCACCGAGGATTTCGGTTTCATCTTCCCGAAAGGCTCCGATCTCGTCGCTCCCGTCAATGCCGCCATCGCCGCGCTGAAGGCTGACGGAACATTCGATGCGCTGAACAAGAAGTGGTTTCTCGACTACAAGATGGGCGAATAGTCCCTCGAGCGATCGCAGATGGCGCCACAACCATCCCCGCGACAGGAGAAGGACGACCGTCCCTGGTGGCTGGCCGTCCTTATCCTGATCGGCATCGTTCTCGCCGTCGTTATCATCACCAACGACATTTACACCCAGGTCTTCCGCACCGTGGTGAATGGCGTCGGCGTCACCGTATTTGTGACGCTCGTCGCTTTTGCGCTGGCTACGGTGCTTGGTCTCGGCATCGCGCTGCTAGGCCTGGCGGACAGCGTCGTGCTGCGCCAGATCGCCCGCTTCTACATCGAGATCATCCGCGGAATCCCAATCCTGGTGCTGCTCTTCTACGTCGCCTTCGTCGGAGCGCCGGGATTTGTCGCGGCCTATAACGCGATCATCACACCTTTGGTGAAGGCCGGCGTCGCCGAACCGATCCTGGTGCGCGACCTCTCGTTGATGTGGCGGGCCATCATCGCGCTGATGATCGGCTATTCCTCCTTCATTGCCGAGATCTTCCGCGCCGGCTTCCAGTCGGTCGATATCGGCCAGATCGAGGCAGCAAAGTCGCTCGGCTTATCGCGCTACCGCCGCTTCCGGCTCGTCGTCTTCCCGCAGGCGATCGGGGTCATCTTCCCGCCGCTCTCCAACGATTTCGTCTCGATGGTGAAGGACTCCTCCCTTGTCTCCGTGCTCGGCGTGGCCGATATCACTCAGATGGGTAAGGTCTATGCGTCCGGCTCCTTCCGCTTCTTCGAGACTTACTCGATTGTCACCTATATCTACCTGATCCTGACAATCGGCCTGTCGCTGGCGCTGCGGCGGATCGAGAAGAAGATGAAGCAGATGCCGCGGCGATAGAGCTTCATGATTCGAATTGCCGTTTCCATCAAAAATCGCTATATCCAGCGCCATGGAATCCAAGTTCAGATGCACTGGCGCGCATATTTTCGTGCTGCAGGATCATTATCGCCTGCCGGCGCGGTTCTTCGCATGCGTTTCCGGTGCGCTCAACAGCCGACTTCGTTGATCGAATGACGGCCGGCGGAGCCTGATCCGCTTATTTCCGATTTTCAAAAGCTTCCAAAAACGGACTTACCGCAATGAGCGCACCGCGTACCCTCTACGACAAGATTTGGGACGACCATCTGGTCGATGAACAGGCAGACGGCACCTGTCTTCTCTACATCGACCGTCACCTGGTCCATGAAGTCACCTCGCCGCAGGCTTTCGAAGGCCTGCGCATGTCCGGCCGCAAGGTTCGCGCCCCGGAGAAGACGCTTGCCGTCGTCGATCACAACGTTCCCACTTCGGCCGACCGCCATCTCGGCATCAAGAACGAGGAAAGCCGCATCCAGGTCGAGCAGCTCGCCAAGAATGCCGCCGAGTTCAATGTCGAATATTATTCCGAGAACGATAAACGCCAGGGCATCGTCCACATCATCGGGCCGGAACAGGGCTTCACCCTGCCGGGCATGACGATCGTTTGCGGCGATAGCCATACCTCCACGCACGGCGCCTTCGGCTCTCTCGCCCACGGCATCGGCACGTCCGAGGTCGAGCACGTTCTCGCCACCCAGACGCTGATTCAGAAAAAGGCGAAGAACATGCTGGTGCAGGTCGACGGCCAGCTGCCGGCGGGCGTCACCGCCAAGGATATCGTTCTTGCCATCATCGGCGAGATTGGCACTGCAGGCGGCACTGGCTACGTCATCGAATATGCCGGCGAAGCGATCCGTGCGCTTTCGATGGAAGGCCGCATGACGATCTGCAACATGTCGATCGAAGGCGGCGCCCGCGCCGGCCTCATCGCCCCTGACGAAACCACCTTCGAATATATCAAGGGCAAGCCGCGCGCACCGAAGGGCGAAGCCCTCGAACAGGCGATCGCCTATTGGAAGACGCTGAAATCAGACGAAGGCGCTCATTTCGACCGCGTCGTCAAACTGAACGCCGCCGAATTGCCGCCGATCGTTTCTTGGGGCTCCTCGCCGGAGGACGTCGTCTCCGTTCAGGGCACCGTGCCGAACCCGGACGAAATCCAGGACGAAACGAAGCGTGCCTCCAAGTGGCGGGCGCTTGATTATATGGGCCTGAAGCCGGGCACGAAAATGACCGACATCGCCGTCGACCGCGTCTTCATCGGCTCGTGCACCAACGGCCGCATCGAAGACCTGCGTGCCGCTGCCAAGGTCGTCGAGGGCAAGACGGTCGCCGCGACCGTCAACGCCATGATCGTCCCGGGCTCCGGCCTCGTCAAGGAACAGGCTGAAGCCGAAGGCCTCGACAAGATCTTCAAGGCCGCCGGTTTTGACTGGCGCGAGCCCGGCTGCTCCATGTGCCTTGCCATGAACGACGACCGCCTGAAACCGGGCGAGCGTTGCGCCTCCACGTCGAACCGCAATTTCGAAGGTCGTCAGGGCTTCAAGGGCCGCACGCATCTCGTCTCGCCGGCCATGGCCGCCGCCGCCGCGATTGCCGGGCACTTCGTCGATATCCGCGAATGGAACTGATCCGTCCGGCGGAATGAAGGATGAAGCCGCCCGACGCGTCTCTGCGCATCGGGCGGCTTTTATATCGAGCGTGACCGGCGATCAGAAAGCCGCCGTCATCGGATCCGGCCCCATGCGGGCGCCGGCATTGTCAAGCTTGGCGATCGCCGCCATGTCGTCGGCATCGAGCTTGAAGTCGAACACCTGGAAGTTCTCCTCGATTCGCGACGGCGTGACCGATTTCGGGATCACGACGAGGCCGGTATCGATATGCCAGCGGATGATGACCTGGGCCGGCGTCTTGCCATGCTTCCTGGCGATCTCGCCGATGGCAGGGTTCGAGATGAATTTGCCCTGGCCGAGCGGGCTCCAGGATTCGGTGGCGATGTTCAGTTTCTTGTGAGCCTCCTGCGCCGCCCTCTGCTGAAAGTCGGGGTGCAGTTCGATCTGGTTGATGACCGGAACGACGCCGGTCTCACCGATGATGCGCTCGAGATGTTCCGGATAGAAATTCGACACGCCGATCGAGCGGGCGCGGCCCTCTTCGCGGATGCGCACGAAAGCCTTCCAGGTCTCGGTGTAGAGGCCGCGATGCGGCGACGGCCAGTGAATGAGATAGAGATCGACATAGTCCGAACCAAGCTTCTTGAGGCTGCCGTCGAAGGCGCGCAAAGTATTGTCGTAACCCTGATCGGTGTTCCTGAGCTTGGTGGTGACGAATATATCCTTGCGGTCGAGGCCGGACGAGCGGATGCCTTCGCCGACGCCCTCTTCATTGTCGTAACCCGAAGCCGTATCGATATGCCGATAGCCGGCGGCGATGGCAGTGCGTACCGTCGGGGCGGCAATCTCCTGCGGCGTTTGCCAGACGCCGAGACCAACCTGGGGAATGGAATGTCCGTCATGGAAAGTGATGATGGGTTGAGCGGTCACAATATATCTCCGGGAGTTTGAAGAATTGGACGAGGCATGGATTGCGTCCGCACCTGCGGACGTCCCGGATCGCATTTCAGCCGGAGCGTCCGGTCACCGAGACCATATAGGTGGCGGCGGCTTGAAGACAATCAGAGGACCCGGACAATCGTGCCCTTTCGAAGGTGAGGCAGAAGGCGGCGCATATCGCTGAGGCTTACGGCCACGCAGCCGGCCGTCGGCTCGTAGCCGGGTCTGATAAGATGGAAGAAGATCGCCGAACCTCGATTGCGCGCCCGCGAGGAAATGTTCCAGTCCATAACCAGGCAGATATCGTAGACGCCGTCTCCGCGCCGCATTTCCTCATGGCTTGCGGCGAAGGGCGCCCGGACGAGGCGGTTGTAGTTGGCATCGCCGGGCTGGTCGCACCAGAGCATGTCCGCGCGGATACGCCGGATGGGAAGCGAGGTGATGAGTTGACCGTTCCGTTCACCGCGCCGGAAACCGAATATCAACCGCATCGCCGCGATCGGCGTGGCGCCATCGCCCTCGCGTTTGAGGATGGTACGCCCCGAACGGCCGATCGCGGCCGGGACGGTGATTGCGCCGAACCGGACGATCGCGCGGCTCTTCCGCCCTGGAGCGGGGCGCACCACGATCGTCGATGGCCGCATGCCCCGGCTCCGCCTTGCTTTTTCCATCTTTCTCGCATGTCTTGCATTGCCTGAGGTCATAATTGAAATCATATGAAAACCTGCCCGGCAACAGCCCGCCAGCCGATCCTTGGCCAAAGCTGCAATTTGGCGTAGGACTAGGGGAATTAACTTTGAGGACGCAACGGCATGACCGCACGCACCATTCTTCTGGTGGATGACGACGAGGACCTTCGTCAGACCCTGACGGAGCAATTGTCGCTATATGAGGAGTTCACGGTTCTGCAGGAAGCGAACGCCGGCAAAGGTGTTGCGACCGCCCGTTCGACGCCGGTCGACCTCTTGATCATGGATGTCGGCCTGCCAGATATGGACGGCCGCGAGGCGGTGAAGCTCCTGCGCAAGGGCGGCTTCAAAGCGCCGATCATCATGCTGACCGGCCACGATACCGATTCGGACACGATCCTCGGCCTCGAAGCCGGCGCCAACGACTACGTCACCAAGCCCTTCCGTTTCGCCGTGCTGCTCGCGCGCATCCGCGTACAACTGCGCCAGCATGAGCAGAGCGAGGACGCGACCTTCACCGTCGGCCCCTATCTCTTCAAGCCGAGCCAGAAGCTGCTGACCACCGACAATGGCCAGAAGATCCGCCTGACGGAAAAGGAAGCAGCGATCATCCGCTATCTCTACCGCGCCGAACAGAAGGTCGTCACCCGTGACGTGCTTCTTGAAGAGGTCTGGGGCTATAATTCGGGTGTAACGACGCACACGCTGGAAACCCATGTCTACCGGCTGCGCCAGAAGATCGAGCGCGATCCCTCCAACGCCGAAATTCTGGTCACGGAAAACGGCGGCTACAAGATCATACCCTAGAGCATTTCCGCTTTTCTTCGGATCACGGAATGTCTTTCTCTTTGTTTTCACGCAATTTCGGATGCAAGGCCCTATGCACTTTTGCTGGAACTGCTCTAAGGCGAAAAAGCCCTGATGGCGCTGACTGACGACATTCATCTGCTCTCGCGACTTCCGTTGTTCAAGGACATGAGCGAGGACCAGTTGCGGCTGATCGCCTTCGGCGCCGACCGGCGCATGATCGCCGCCGGCCAAATGCTGTTCCGCCAAGGCTCGCCGGCCGAGAGCGCCTATGTCGTCCTGAGCGGCAGCCTGGAACTCAGCACGACGAGCAGCGACGGCATGCAGCGGACCGAGGCAGTCGCCGGGCCGGGAACACTGATTTCCGAGCTGGCGCTGGTCACCTTGGTGGAGCGCAAGTTCACAGCGATTGCGCGCGAGGACACGAGCATCATCCGCATCACCCGCGCCCTCTTCCATCGGCTGCTCGAGGAATATCCGGACGCAGCACGGCTGATCGAGAATCGCATCCGCGACAATCTCGCCGAACTTGCGGCAAAGGCCGCAAGCCAATTTCACCGCTTCAGCTGATTGCCGTCAGAAGTCGAAATGCGCCGTTACCGGCACATGGTCCGACGGCCGGTCCCAACCGCGTGCCTCCTTCAGGACCTCGATCCGCTGGAGATGCGGCCCGAGATCGGATGAGGACCAGATGTGGTCGAGGCGCCGGCCGCGATCGGCCGCCTCCCAGTCCTTAGCGCGGTAGCTCCACCAGGTATAGAGCTTTTCGCTAGCCGGCACGTGATGACGCATGAGATCGAGCCAGCCGCCGCGTTGCATCACCTCGAGCAGCCCGTCGGTTTCGACGGGCGTATGGCTGACGATCTTCAGCAGTTGCTTGTGCGACCAGACGTCTTGCTCCAGCGGCGCGATGTTGAGGTCACCAACCAGGATGGCGGACGTATTGGCCTCGCCATTCGCCTTCAGCTGCTTCATCTCCTCGATGAAATCGAGTTTGTGGCCGAATTTCGGATTGATGGTACGATCGGGCTCATCGCCGCCGGCTGGGACGTAGAAATTATGCAGCCGGATGCGGCGATTGCCCCGCTCGAACACTGCCGATATGTGGCGGGCATCGCCCACGCCGCAATAATCCTGCCGGTGATCCTCCGTCAGTGGAATGCGCGAGGCGATCGCCACCCCGTGATAGCCCTTTTGGCCGTGGATGATGATGTGGTCGTAGCCCATCGCCCGCAGGGGTGCCGCGGGAAAGAGCTCATTCGGCACCTTGGTTTCCTGCAGGCACAGGATGTCAGGCCTGTGCTTGAGAACGAGCTGTTCGACGATCGGCATACGCAGCCGCACCGAGTTGATGTTCCAGGTGGTAATCGAAAAGCCCATGCCATGCCCTCTCGCGTCCAATCCCGCATGCCAGCCGACCCACGGAACTGCAGCTCGACGCGACGCGCTTTCATGAAAGGGCTTTAGAACAATGGCGGACGTGAGGGAACCGGCCGCTTGCGAAAGCGGCCGAAGATCAACCGAAAATGCTTCAGTCGCGTGAAGCTGCCGTGCCCGGAATGCTCTCGTAAGGCACACGGAAGACCCGGTCGTCGAACTTCACGCCTGTCTTGACGTTGAAGATCATCACCGACGTGTCCTTGCCCTGGTTGTCGGTGATCGTCCACTGACGCAGGTCGTAGGTCTTCGGATCGAACATCATGGTGATGGTCGAGTTTCCGAACACCGTATTGTTGCCGAGCGCGATCGTCGTCAGGTCCGACTCCTCCTTCACGCCCTTCACCATGCCGGCCGAAAGGTCGATA
This sequence comes from Rhizobium bangladeshense, assembly GCF_017357245.1. Classification (NCBI taxonomy): domain Bacteria; kingdom Pseudomonadati; phylum Pseudomonadota; class Alphaproteobacteria; order Hyphomicrobiales; family Rhizobiaceae; genus Rhizobium; species Rhizobium bangladeshense. The sequence goes on from NZ_CP071612.1 coordinate 4,183,148, forward strand.
CGCTGCGCCAAGAGCAGGCTGAGCGGGGTTTTGGAGAGTGGATAGAGATCCCAGGTCTTGAGCTTCATATTGCCGATGGCGACGTTTTTGCCGTCGGCGATCACCCGCATCGGCGACGGATCGTCATAGTTGAAACGCAGCTTGCCCGGGCGCTGGATGAAGAACTTGCCGCCGGTCTGTTCGCCGCGCGGACCGAACTGGACGAATTCGCCTTGCATCGTCGTGACGCCGGAGAAATGATCAGCGATTGCCTGCGCCGTGCCGGAGGCGGGCGCTGCCGCCTGCGCGATGGCGCTGAAGGGGACGGTGCTGGCGATCGCAGCGCCGGCGAAAACGCCGAGAAGATCGCGGCGCGTCATCGCCAGGCCGGCGAGCAAGGAATCGGAGTTACGCATCTAAATCTCCTTTATGCGATCTGCATGCCGCTGAAAGGCGGCGTCTTCAAGGCGCTGCGATCGGCGCGAAAAGCAACGGCGTTAATGCCGCCGCGTTTTCGCCAAGCGGCTATATCAGAAATATATGGCGCTTCTCTCAGCGGTCGAGGATGTCGCCCTCGGTCGGAACGAGGATTTCTCGTTTGCCGGCATGGTTGGCGGGCCCGATGATGCCTTCCTTCTCCATACGCTCGATCAGCGAGGCGGCGCGATTATAGCCGATACCAAGCCGGCGTTGGACGTAAGAGGTCGAAGCCTTGCCGTCGCGCAGCACGATGGCGACGGCTTGATCATAGGGATCTTCCGAATCCGAAAGGTTCGACGTGCCGGCCGGCCCGCCGCCATAATCGCCCTCCTCGTCGTCATCGGCGGTGATCGCATCGAGATATTGCGGCGAGCCCTGCGTCTTCAGGTAGGAGACGATCTCTTCCACCTCGACATCCGAGACGAAGGGACCGTGGACGCGTTGGATACGCCCGCCGCCGGCCATGTAGAGCATGTCGCCCATGCCGAGCAGCTGTTCGGCGCCCTGTTCCCCGAGAATGGTGCGACTGTCGATCTTCGAGGTGACCTGGAAGGAGATGCGGGTCGGGAAGTTCGCCTTGATCGTGCCGGTGATGACGTCGACCGACGGACGCTGGGTCGCCATGATCACATGGATGCCCGCCGCACGCGCCATCTGCGCCAGGCGTTGAACCGCGCCTTCGATGTCCTTGCCGGCGACCATCATCAGATCGGCCATCTCGTCGATGATGACGACAATATAGGGCATCGGCTTGAGATCGAATTCCTCGGTCTCATACATGGCCTCGCCGGTATGGCGGTCGAAGCCGGTCTGCACCGTGCGGGAGATAACCTCGCCCTTCGACAGCGCCTGTTCGACGCGGGTATTGAAGCCGTCGATGTTGCGCACGCCGATCTTCGACATCTTCTTGTAGCGCTCTTCCATCTCGCGGACGGTCCATTTGAGCGCGACGACGGCCTTCTTCGGATCGGTGACGACGGGCGAAAGCAGATGCGGAATCCCGTCGTAGACGGAAAGTTCGAGCATCTTCGGGTCGATCATGATCAGCCGGCACTGTTCCGGCGTCATGCGATAGAGCAGCGATAGGATCATCGTGTTGATGGCGACGGATTTGCCCGAGCCGGTGGTGCCGGCGACGAGCAGGTGCGGCATCTTCGCGAGGTCGGCGATGACGGCTTCGCCGCCGATCGTCTTGCCGAGCGCCATGGCAAGCTTGGCCTTGCTGGCGTCGAAATCCCGGGAGGCGATCAATTCGCGGAGATAGACGGTCTCGCGCGTCTGGTTCGGCAGTTCGATACCGATGGCATTGCGGCCCGGCACGACGGCGACGCGAGCGGCGATGGCGCTCATCGAGCGAGCGATATCGTCGGCAAGGCCGATGACGCGCGACGACTTGATCCCGGGCGCCGGCTCCAGTTCGTATAGCGTGACGACGGGGCCTGGACGGACATGGATGATCTCGCCCTTGACGCCGAAATCTTCCAGCACACCCTCGAGCATCCGGGCATTCTGCTCCAGCGCGTCGGCCGACAGTGTCGAATCGCGCACCACGTTCCTGGGCTCGGCGAGCAAATGCATCGAGGGAAGCTGGAAGCCCTCGGGACGAATGAACGAGCCCTGCGCCTCCCGCTCGACACGCACGCCGGGCTTCGGGCGCGTGATCGCAGGGACGACACGAGGCTCCGGCTTGGCGGCGGCTTTCGCCGGCGCGCGGATCATCCAGTCGTCGTCATCGTCGTCGTCGGGCAGGATGTCGGCCGGACGCGGCGGCATGTCGGCATCGAAGGGTGGATCGTCGTCCATATCCTCGTCGTCGATGGAAACCGACGGCGTGGCGGCGACGCGCCGCGGCGAAGCCGCCCGCGGCTCCATCGATGGCTCCAGGCGCTCCCCGCGGACGGCGGGCGCTTTGGCGCGGACCGGTTCGTTCAGCGTGCCGAACTCATCGTCGTTGAAATCATAAGGCGACTCGAAATCGCCCTGGCGCCGCTTGCGCGGTCCCATGCCGAAGAGCCGCCGCAGCCGGCCCTGGCTCATGTACCAGGCATGCGTCATGGCGCCGCTGAAAGCAACCCAGCGTGACGCGTCCTCTTCCTCGTCCTCGTCTCCGACGACTCGAGCCTTGCTCGTCGTCTCGACGTAATCGTCCTCGAGTTCGTCATCATCCTCGCTGCGGCCGACGAGGCCTGATGCAAAGAGCATCATCCAGGCGGTCGGCACGGCAAAGATGCAGCCGACCACCATGGCGAAAGTGCCGGTGGGATAAGCGCCGACGAACAGTGCGGGGAAGCGCAGGATCATATCGCCGATGACGCCGCCGATACCGTTCGGGATCGGCCAGGTAAGCGGTGGCGGGAAACAGCCTACGACGGCGGAGGAAAGCACCGAGCCGGCAAGCCAGGCGCCGATGCGGGCGGGGATGCGGTCGAAGCGACGGCCGGAGATCATCGTCAGCGCCCAGGCCACGATCGGCAGCATCGACACGACGCTGGCAAGCCCCAGGAACTGCATCACGATGTCGGCAAAGGCGGCGCCGCTATAGCCGAGGATATTCGTCGGCAGGTTGGCGGTGGCGTAGGAATAGCTCGGATCCGCGACGTTCCATGTCGCCAGCGCCGCAACGCAGAACGCCAGTAGCAGAAAGATCGCAAAGCCGATGAGTGCCTGGATCTGCCGCAGCATGAATGCCGAGAAGGAGAACCGATCCGGACGGCCATCCATTGCCGGCGACGTGCTTCTTGCCATGTGTCTAACCCGTCCAATGCCTGAGGGCAGGCGAATCGCCGAAGCCTCGCCATACCAAATGCGTCCGCTCTACCTAACCAGAGCGGGGTTAAAGCGATGTTAACCATGCGTGCCGGCGTGCGCATTCCCGAGGGGAAACGAAAAAAGGCCCGAACCGTGCAAGGTTCGGGCCAAGAGCGGCTCATGTTGAGAGCCGCGACGGGCCGTGAAGGGCGCCCTCATGCGGGGCGCCCAAAGCCGATGTTACGAGTGATAGGCGGCTTCGCCGTGGGTCGCGAGGTCGAGACCTTCGCGCTCGGCTTCGACGCTGACGCGCAGGCCGATGACGACGTCGACGATCTTGAAGAGGATCGCCGAGCCGATACCCGACCACAGAAGAGTCGTGAGAACGCCCTTCGCCTGGTTCAAGACCTGGGTTGCCGTGCCGGCATAGGTGGCGGCGAAATCGGCCGTCGAATAGTCGACGATGCCTGCACCGCCCAGCGCCGGATTGACGAGGATGCCTGTGCCAAGAGCGCCGATGATGCCGCCGATGCAATGGACGCCGAAAACGTCGAGGCTGTCGTCGTAGTTGAACTTGTTCTTCACGACGTCGACGAAGAAGTAGCAGACCGGCGAAACGATGAGGCCGAGAACGATCGAGCCCATCGGCCCGGCAAAGCCGGCGGCAGGGGTGACGGCAACGAGGCCGGCGACGGCGCCGGAAGCGCCACCGAGCATCGAAGCCTTGCCGCGGGCGAGGCTTTCGACGATGCACCAGGATACCGCGGCGGCTGCCGCCGCGACGAAGGTGTTGATCATGGCGAGCGATGCATAGCCGTTGGCTTCGAGGTTGGAACCGGCGTTGAAGCCGAACCAGCCGACCCAGAGCAGCGAGGCACCGACCATGGTCAACGTCATCGAATGCGGAGCCATGATTTCCTTCTTATAGCCCGTGCGCTTGCCGAGCATGATGGCACCGACAAGACCGGCAATACCGGCATTGATGTGAACGACCGTGCCGCCGGCAAAGTCGATTGCGCCGTAAGAGAAGATAAGGCCGGCCGGCGAAGTGTAGGAGCTCGGACCGCCCCAGAACCAGACCATGTGCGCCATCGGGAAGTAGATGAAGGTGACCCAGAGCACGACGAAGAGCATGACGGCCGAGAACTTGATGCGCTCGGCAAAGGCGCCGACGATGAGGCCGGGTGTGATGCAGGCGAAGGTCATCTGGAAGACGATGAAGGTGTATTCGGGAATTGCGACGCCCTTCGAGAAGGTCTCGACCAGCGACGAGGGATCGACGCCGGCAAGGAACGCCTTGGAGAAGCCGCCGACGAAGCTGTTCAGCGAGCCGCCGTCGGTGAAGGCGAGCGAATAGCCGTAGGTCACCCAGAGCAGCGCCACCACGGCCGTGATCATGAAGACCTGCATCAGCACGGAGAGCATGTTCTTGGCGCGGACAAGACCGCCGTAGAATAGCGCAAGGCCGGGGATGGTCATTAAAAGGACGAGCGCCGAGGAGACGAGCATCCAGGTATTGTCACCCTTGTCCATCGTGAGAGCAGGAGCAGCGGCGGCAGCGGCTGGCGCAGCAGCTTCCTGCGCGAAGGCGACGGCCGGCGCAAGAAGCGCAGCCGATGCTGCGCCGACCCGCGCAAAGGTGGAAGAAAACTTCGAAATTGACATTGGAAAAGGCTCCTTGATCTGCCGTTCTTACAGCGCTTCTGAATCGGTTTCGCCCGTACGGATGCGCACGGCATGGTCGATCGAATAGACGAAGATCTTGCCGTCACCGATCTGGCCGGTCTTGGCCGACGCCGCGATGGCTTCGACCGCCCTGTCGACAAGTTCAGATGCAACCGCGATTTCGATCTTGAGCTTCGGCAGGAAGCTGACGGCATATTCGGTGCCGCGATAGATCTCGGTATGTCCCTTCTGGCGCCCGTAGCCCTTTACCTCGGTTACGGTCAGGCCCTGAATGCCGATCGCCGTAAGGGCTTCGCGGACCTCATCGAGCTTGAACGGCTTGATAATAGCCATCACAATTTTCATCTGGTTTCCCATCCTTCGTTATCCTCGGCGCGGAGCCGACTCTCCTTGCCGCTGACGTTCCTGAACAGCGACCGGCGATATACATTCAAAGGACGTGCCAGATTCGAAGCAGAAGCTAACCCATTGAAAAGTAAACGTTATAATTAATGATACCAATAAACAGGCATTTGACTGAGCAATAAGCGCATAAATAATGCGCAAATTTGCAATTCTGCCTATTCTTTATTCATTTGCCTTTTTCCGAATCAATCCTTCCTGCGCGACAGACGCGATCAGCACACCTGTACGGGTGAACAGGCTCCCGCGAGTCAATCCCCTGGCGCCTGAAGCCGAGGGGCTATCCTGCGTATAGAGCAGCCAGTCGTCGAGCTTGCAGGGCCGGTGGAACCACATGGAGTGATCGAGGCTTGCAACCTGCAGGCTCTGATCGAAGATGGAAGTTCCGTGCGCATAAAGCGAGGTATCGAGCAGCGTCATATCAGAGAGATAGGCAAGCACTGCAGCCTGATAGAGCCGGTCGTCGGGAACCGAACCAGTGGCGCGCACCCAGACGTCCTGCATGGGATCGAGCTTCTTGTCGGAAAAATAGTGTGTCAGCGAGACGGGGCGGATCTCGATCGGCCGCTCGCGCTCCCAGTATTTCCGGATCGCTTCCGGCGCATGCGCCAGATATTGCTCCTTGATCTGCTGTTCGCCGAGTAAGTCTTCGGGCATCGCCACAGCGGGCATGGCGATCTGGTGGTCGAAGCCGGGTTCCTCCACCTGGAAAGAAGCCGAGAGCGCGAAGATCGCCTTGCCGTGCTGGATTGCGACCACGCGCCGGGTGTTGAAGCTCGATCCGTCGCGGATGCGTTCCACCTGATAGATGATCGGCACCGAGGGATCGCCGGGGCGTATGAAGTAGGCGTGCAGTGAATGGACGAAGCGCTCGGCCTCGATGGTGCGCTGCGCCGCCATCAGCGCCTGACCGATCACCTGCCCGCCGAAGACACGCTGCCAGCCGGCCTGCGGACTGCGGCCGCGGAAGATATCGACCTCGATGGGCTCCAGATCGAGTGTCGCAAGCAGCCTCTCCATCGCCGAAGGTTCGGTCGTCTCGCGCGTCATTTTGTATGCCTCCCGGCGGTAGGAAGTGAAGTTGCGATGATCTATATAGGTGATATCTGAGGCATAAGGTACGGGAGCAGCGCGATGCTGGATATGCTGGTTGTGGGCGGGGGTTATGTCGGCCTTTCCGCGGCCGTCGCGGTCAAGCAGGCAGCGCCCCATCTGAATGTCACGGTCGTCGAGGCCGCGCCCGAGCATGTCTGGAAAAACGATACGCGCGCTTCCGCCGTCATCGCGGCGGCGGCAAAGATGCTCGAAATCTTCGGCATCTGGACCGAAATCGAGCCGGAAGCGCAGCCGATTACCAAGATGATCGTAACAGATTCCCGGACCTCCGATCCGGTTCGCCCGGTTTTCCTTACCTTTGACGGTGAAGTGGCCGAAGGCCGGCCCTTCGCTCACATGGTTCCGAATGTCGCGATGGTCGCAGCACTTCGCGGCGCCTGCGAACGGCACGGCATCGACATACGCCACGGACTGAGCGCGACGGAGCTCAAAACGCAGGACAGCCATGTCAGCGTCACGCTTTCGAACGGCAATACGCTGGAATCCCGGCTGGTGGTCGCCTGCGACGGCGTGCGCTCGAAGCTACGCGATCTCGCCGGCATCAGGACCGTCACCTGGGACTACGGCCAGTCCGGCATCGTCGCGACGGTCGAGCATGAGCGGCCCCATGACGGCTGCGCCGAGGAGCATTTTTTGCCGGCCGGCCCCTTCGCCATCCTGCCGCTCCGGAACAACCGCTCCTCGCTCGTTTGGACGGAACGCACGCATGATGCCGACAGGCTGGTCGCCGCCGACGATCTGATCTTCGAGGAGGAACTGGAACGCCGCTTCGGCCATAAGCTCGGGACGCTCAAAGTCATCGGCGACAAACGCGCCTTTCCGCTCGGCCTGACGCTTGCCCGCTCCTTCGTCGCTCCGCGTTTGGCGCTGGCCGGCGACGCCGCGCACGGCATCCACCCGATTTCGGGACAGGGCCTCAACCTTGGCTTCAAGGACGTGGCGGCGCTCGCCGAAACGATCGTCGAGGCCGACCGCCTCGGTCTCGATATCGGCTCGATCAACATCCTCGAGCGCTACCAGACCTGGCGGCGCTTCGATACTTTCCGCATGGGCGTGACGACCGACGTTCTCAACCGGCTCTTCTCCAACGACACAACGCCGATCCGAATCGCCCGCGACATTGGCCTCGGCGTCGTCGACCGGCTGCCGCGCCTCAAATCCTTCTTCATCAGCCAGGCTGCCGGAACAGCCGCAAGGGACAATCCGCGGCTGCTGGCGGGCCAGATGATATAGCCCAGCAGTTCCAGGAAAGTGTGAAGCGGTTTTCCGTCCGGAAATTGCGTAGATACAAAAGCCCGGAGCGGTTCTGCGCTTCGTGAAACGCGGAACCGCTCAAGCCGGATTGAAGGAGGCGCTATTCGTCGAGGCGCCGCGCCTCGGACACCAGCATGATCGGAATGCCATCGCGGATAGGATAGGCAAGCTGCGCCATTTCCGAGACGAGCTCATTATGTTCGCGATCATAAGAGAGCCGCCCCTTGGAGAGCGGACAGACCAGGAGCTCCAACAATTTCGGATCGACGCGGCTCAGTTTTTCGTCCATCGCTGCAGTCTACTGCAGAACCGTATCGGAGTCACCGAAGACCCGCGCCAGTACGATTTCGGTGATGGCGATCAGCGTCTCAGCCCGCGTCTTCAGGTCCGGCGCCTCCAGGAGCGCCTGCTTTTCAGCCGGTCCGAACGGCGACATCATGGCGAGTGAATTGACCAGCGTCAGGTTGCTGGCCCGCTCGACGCTCTCCCAGTCGGCCTCCAGCTTATTGGCGTCGAGATAGGCCTTGAAGGCGGTCAGCAGCGCCGTGCGGTCGACCGCTTCCTCCTCGTTCTCAGCCGAGAGATCGGAAATGAAGGGCGCGATGCGGAAGGTGCGGAAGGGATCGCTGGTCGCTTTCTCCTCCAGGAGCCGGAAGCGGCAGACCCCGGTCAGCGACACGATATAGCGCCCGTCGCCGGTCTCGGCGAAGGATGTGATGCGACCGAGGCAGCCGACGGTGGCAAGGCTCGGCTCGCCGCCCTTGTCCTCATGTTCGCCGAGCGCCGGCTGTACCATGCCGATTAGCCGGTTTCCGGCAAGTGCTGCATCCAGCATAGCCAGATAACGCGGCTCGAAGATGTTGAGGGGAAGCTGCCCGGCGGGCAGGAGGAGGGCCCCGGTCAGGGGGAAGACGGCGATCGCATCAGGCAGATCGCCCGGCTTCAGGTATCTGGCATTACCGACTTGCATGAAACCGTCCCGCATTCTGGCAGACGGGCATGCCCGTCCTGACGAGAATGTGGTGCCCCCGCCCGAAAACGCAAGGGCGGATATTCATCTTAAGAGAACAGCATCGCCGAAAGCTTGCGCCGGGCGGCCACCGTCGCCGGATCCTTGAATCCCCAGACCTCGAAGAACTGCAGCAGTTGCCGGCGGGCGCCGTCATCGTCGAAGGCGCGATCCTTGCGCATGATGAGAAGCAGATGTTCGGCGGCTTCCTCGCGCCGGCCTTCGACATTGAGGATCTTGGCGAGCTTCAGCCGCGCCTCGTGATTATCGGGATTGGCAGCCAGTTCACGCTCGAGCGCAACGGGATCGCCGAGCTTGCGCGCCTCTTCGATCTGGTCGAGCTTCTTCAGCACCGCCTGGATGCCGGCATCCTTCGCAAGCTCCTCCGGCAGATCAGTCAGCGTTTCGCGCGCCCGCTGATGCTGGTTTGCGGCGATCATGCATTCGGCCATTCCGGCAAGCGCCTTGGCATTCTCGGGATCGGCCTGCATGACGGCGCCGTAAAGCTGCGCCGCCTCGTTGACATTGCCGGCGGCGAGAAACTCTGCCGCTTCCGTCAGTACGGCCTCGATCTCGGCCGCCTCGTCGGCGCCGGCCGGACCGGCGATCCGGTCGATGAACTGGCGAATCTGGGTCTCAGGCACCGCGCCCATGAAGCCGTCGGCCGGACGGCCGTTGACGAAGGCAATGACGGCAGGAATCGACTGGATTCCGAGCTGGCCAGCTATCGAGGGATGGTCGTCGATGTTCATCTTGACCAGCCGAACGCGGCCATTAGCCTCGTTGACCACCTTCTCCAGGACCGGCGTCAGTTGCTTGCAGGGACCGCACCAGGGCGCCCAGAAATCGACCAGCACCGGCTGTTTGCGCGATGCCTCGATAACGTCCTTGCCGAAATTCGCGGTCGTCGTGTCGGTGATGTAGCTGCCGGCCGCAGCCGCCGGTTCAGTCTGAGCGCCGAAGCTGGCCGTTGCCGACATCTGATTTCCGAAGGAACCATTATAGGGATTGTTGCTGCCGCTCATAGGTATCTCCCGCCGCGCCGATTCTGCCGGCATGATTGTAGCGCTAAAATCGTATGTCAGGACGTCACTTTCAAGACAAGCGGCTTATGTCCGGTCGCTTCCATGAAACGGATCAGGTCGCCGCTCGCAATCGATGTCGTCGCATTATTGGAGAGCGGGTGGCAGTTGACGATCTCCTCTTCCATCAGATCGGCATCGAGCACGAAGGTGACGTTCCCACCGGAATCGTTGATCGCACCGAAGGCCGTAACCGCTCCCGGAATGACACCGAGATACTCCATCAGCTTCTCCGCTCTGCCGAACGAGACCCGGCCCGACCCGCCGATGATGGTGTGAACCTGCTTGAGGTCGACCTCGGCATTCTCCTCCACAGTCAGCAGAAAATACCTGTCCTTCTTGTCCTTGACGAACAGATTCTTGGTGTGACCGCCGGGAATTTCATCGCGCAGGGCAACCGATTCGGCCACCGTGAAAACGGGCGCATGATCGACCGTCTTGTGCGGGATGCCCAGCCGGTCGAGGAAGGCGAACAATTCTTCTCTTGTCTTGCAGGTATTTTCTGACATCTGGCGATCCATTAGGCGGAAGAGGAAATCGAGGCGTCCTGATTAAGTCCGTCCATAATATTTGGCAATCTTCGCAACCGACGCTCTACCCCCGCATTTGCGGCCTTTCCGCTCCGCCTCCCCAGGCGCCTGAATTTTTCTTCGCCTCTTCGTCATTTCCCTGTTGCATTTGAAAATCCGTTAGGCCATATAGCGCCCGTCGCCACGAGGCGGCGCCCACGGTCCAACAACTACCCCGGACCGATGCGGATTGAGCGGGTGTAGCTCAGGGGTAGAGCACAACCTTGCCAAGGTTGGGGTCGAGGGTTCGAATCCCTTCGCCCGCTCCAGTTTCCTCATTGCCCATACCGGAGACATAGGTAACAGTTTGTACCTAAGACATGGGTGACAAACTTCGTGACCGAACCTGTCGTCATGGTTTGCCAGTTTCCTTGCCATGGGCCGCAGCAGAATGTGCAGGCCAATTCCGCCAGCGATTCATGTTACTTTATCCAGGCCTAAGTATCGGCATCTCTTTCGAATTATCTAAAAAATAACGCTGCCTCGTAACCACTCCTAAAGCCAGGTCTGGCACCTTGTCGGCTACCGATATTCGCTTCCAATTTTTCGGCTGGGGTTTGGTATGAGTCACAATAGGGACGTCTGGGTCAGCCAGCGCGCTTATTCGCTGTGGGAATCGGAAGGCAGGCCGGAGGGGCGCGGGGAAAGCCACTGGATGCAGGCGCTCAAGGAGTTCGAGCAGCTGGAATTGACGAAGGCCTCACCCGACGGACACGATCTCATCGAGAAGCTGAAGGCGGCCGGACGGCTGATGCGGGTCTATGACGGGGTGGTCCCCGCCGTCGAGGACGACCTGCAACTGAAAGCGGCGCGTTAGAACCTTTCTCAGATTGAAGCACTCAGCCGCTCGGGCAGCTGTGTCGTCCTGGTGCTATTGGCGGGCCGCCCAGCCGAGGCCACGCCGCAGGATGAGCGGCATATAGGGATGGTCGAACTCGGCGGCGACATGGCCGAGAGCGGAATAGAAGATGCGACCGGCGCCGAAACGGCGTTTGAAGACGACGGGCATCACCACGTTGCGCGCCGCCGGATCATAGGCGCCGGTGAAGGTGGTGGTGGCGAGGATTTCGACTGTCGGATCATAATGGAGATAATATTGCTCCGAACGATAGTCGAAATCGGGAATGCCCTCCATGACGGGATCGTCCTGGCGGGTGACGGCGACACCGAAATCGATGATGTTGCCGGGATGGGCGACCCAGGTCACGCCGCAGACGTAGCGGAAAGGCGCGCTTTCCTTGAAGGACGTGGCGAGAGCGCCGTGATGGCCGGCGAGTCCGAGACCTCCACGGACGGCTTCGACCAGGGCGCTAGCATGGGTCTTATCCAGCGTTTCGCCGGTGATGATGGGCACCAGCAGATCCGCCTTTGCCAGGGTCGGAGAGCCGAATATGCCGAGATCGCCCGTCACCTCCACCGCGAAGTCGTCCTCCCGCAGCAGGTCGGCGACGATATGGGCGCATTGTTCCGGCTCATGGCCCTGCCACCCGCCCCAGACGATCAATGCCTTCCTCATTCACGTCCTCCCTGCTGACTGCTGCCGATCGATGATCATCATCTGATGGTACACGCCGATTAGATCGGCCGATTATGCAAATCACGCGAATAATTTATGAATGGCGTTTCAGCCAAATTACGCGAAGCCGCCGAATTCGGCATTTGACGTATTGCGCGCTCGCCCCGATCGCAGTTCCTTCTTTTTATTGACGTCTATCTCGTCTAGGTTTCTCCCATCTCTCACTGATAAAAAGGGTGGCGCATGGCAGGTGAAACGGTTCTTGTGGTCGGCGGCGCCGGTTATATCGGCTCGCATACGTGCCTCGACCTGGCGAACAAGGGCTACCGTCCTGTCGTCTTCGACAATTTTTCGAACGGCCATCGCGAGTTTGTCAAATGGGGCCCGGCCGAGGAGGGCGATATCCGCGATCGCGCCCGGTTGGATGAGGTGCTGGCCAAGCACAAGCCGTCGGCCATCCTACATTTCGCGGCGCTGATCGAAGTCGGCGAATCGGTCAAGGATCCGGTTTCCTTCTATGAAAACAATGTGATCGGCACTCTGACGCTGCTGTCGGCGGCGCAGGCGGCCGGCGTCAACGCCTTCGTTTTCTCCTCCACCTGCGCCACCTATGGCCTGCCGCAGAGCGTGCCGCTCGATGAGACGCACCGGCAGGTGCCGATCAATCCCTACGGCCGGACGAAATATATCGTCGAACAGGCGCTTGCCGATTACGACCAGTACAAGAGCCTGCGCTCCGTGGTGCTGCGCTATTTCAATGCGGCCGGCGCCGATTTCGAAGGCCGGATCGGGGAGTGGCACCAGCCGGAAACCCATGCAATTCCCTTGGCGATCGACGCCGCCCTCGGCCGTCGCCAGGGCTTCAAGGTGTTCGGCAGCGACTATGAGACGCGCGACGGCACCTGCGTGCGCGACTACATCCATGTGCTGGATCTTGCCGACGCACATGTGCGCGCCGTCGAATATCTGCTGAAGGGCGGCGATTCCGTTGCACTCAACCTCGGCACAGGCACGGGCACGACGGTCAAGGAATTGCTCGGGGCGATCGAGGACGTGTCGAACCGACCCTTCCCGGTCGAATACATCGGCCGGCGTGAGGGGGATTCGCATACGCTGGTCGCCAACAACGACAAGGCGCGCGACGTGCTCGGTTGGGTGCCGCAGTATGATCTGTCCGAGATCATTCGTTCCGCCTGGAACTGGCATGCAAAATCCAACCAGCATTGAGCTAAAAAGCATTGAGAAGCTCCGCCGGCCCAATATTCTGCTGATCACCGCGGACCAATGGCGTGGCGACTGCCTGTCGGCGGTCGGCCATGCTTGTGTGAAAACACCTGAAATCGATGCGCTGGCGCGCGAAGGCACGCTCTTCCGGCGGCACTATGCCGGGGCGGCCCCCTGCTCGCCGGCCCGGGCCACGCTCTATACCGGCCTTTATCAGATGAACCACCGCGTCTGCCGCAATGGTTCGCCGCTCGACGCCCGCTTCGACAATCTGGCGCTGGCGGCCCGGCGGGCGGGATACGATCCGACGCTGTTCGGCTATACCGACACGGCGCCCGACCCGCGCGGCATGGATGCGGCTGACCCGCATCTGACGACCTATGAGGGCGTGTTGCCGGGTTTTACCGCTCGCCAGCTCCTGCCCGAGCATGAGCGGCAATGGCTCTCATGGCTCCGGTCACGTGGCCATGCAAATGCCGTCAGCCGCGACATCCACATTCCTGTCGGTGCGCAAGCCGGCGAAATTTCTGATGCGGCGCCAGCCTATTCCAGCGAAGAGACCCAGACCGCCTTCCTGGCCGGCGAATTCATTCGCTGGATGAGCGAACAGGACCGGCCGTGGTTTGCGCATGTCTCCTTCTTGCGTCCGCATCCGCCATTTTCCGTGCCGGAGCCGTTCAACCGGATGTATAAGCCGGATGACGGGCCGGCTTTTGCGCGCGCGGAAAATCGCGAAGCGGAACAGGAAGCCCATCCCTATCTCGCCTATTCCATGCCGCTCTCCGACAAGGGCAGCTTCATTCACCGGGCGGAAGGGCCGCTCAGCGCCTGGAGTGGCGAGGATTTCGCGGCGATCCGGGCGATCTATTACGGGATGATGTCAGAGGTCGACGCGCAACTCGGCCGGATCTGGCAGGCGCTGAAGGATGCGGGCGTTTGGGACGATACGCTGGTCGTTTTCACCTCGGACCATGCCGAGATGGCGGGAGACCACTGGACGCTCGGCAAGGGTGGCTTCTTCGACGGCAGCTACCATATCCCGCTGATAATCCGCGATCCCGCGAACGGTGCGGCCGGCGGTATCGTCGACCACTTCACCAGCGCTGCCGATATCTTTCCCACGCTTTGCGATAGGCTCGGCATCGAGGCAAAGAATGGACTCGACGGCCGGTCGCTGATGCCGTTCATCAGGGGCGGGTGCGCGGAAGGCTGGCGCGACGCGATATTCTGGGAATTCGATTTTCGCGACATTGCCAAGGGGGAAGCCGAGCGGCATTTCGGGCTGAAGTCCAACCAATGCAATCTCGCCGTGATCCGCGATGGTCGGTTCAAATATGTGCATTTCGCCGCACTGCCGCCGCTGCTGTTCAATCTCAGCGACGACCCTATGGAACTCGAAGACGTCGCGGCTGATCCGGCCTATGCGGCGACCCGGCTTGAATATGCCGAGAAGCTGCTCTCGCTGAGAGCGCGCCATCTCGACCAGACGCTTGCTTATACCGAGCTGACGGAAAGGGGGCCGGTGACGCGCCGGCCCCGGTAGAGCATTTCCCTCTTCTTGGAATGACGGCGATGCTCTTTAATTTTTGCGCAGTTCCAGCAGGCCGTTGTGCACTTTTGCTGGAGCTGCCTTGAATCAACCGAGATAGTCACGCTTGCCGATCGGCGCGCCCTGGTTACGCAGGATGGCATGAGCGGTGGCGACGTGGAAGTAGAAGTTCGGTAGCGCGAAGGAGGCGACATATTCGTCGCCGGGCAGCACGGCGCCGCTCTTGCCCGGCAGAGTGATCTGGCGACTTTCCGCGCCCTCCAGCGCCTCAGAGGAGAAGCTGGCGAGATAGGCTTCGGTCTTCGCCAGGCGCTCGCGCAGCTGTTCGATCGTCGTCTCGTTATCATCGAACTTCGGAGCGTCGGTCGCCGTCAGGCGTGCGAGCGTGAACTTGGCGCTGTCGCTGGCCCGCTGATACTGGCCTGCGAGCGGCAGCATATCGGGCGCAAGTCGAGCGGAGACGAGGATCGCAGGGTCGATATTCTTCTCCTTCGCATAAGCTTCAGCCTTGTCGAGATATGTCTTCAGGCTGGCGAGGCCGCGCTGGAACATGGGAACGGTAAGGCGGTAGATCGAAATGGACATCAGTCCTGTCTCCAAAATCTTCAAATGAGCGGCCGCGGCGGATATCGAAGGGCCTGCGGCGGTGAGCCTGTCTTCGAGCTTCCCATAGATGGATGCTGATCCCGCCTTACACAACGCCGGACGGTCAGCAATCCGATCCATCGCCCGCTGAATATCCCATCGCCTTTAAAGAGAGACTTGACGCGGTTCCCAGAAAATGGAATAAATATTCCGCATAACAAATTTTACGGTTTGTTTGTTCCGTTTTCGGAACGCCGCGGGAGAGGCGGCGCAGCAGACTGCGGCTTCAGGGCAGATGCCTGGAGCTCCGGCGTGAGGAGGGTGCAGCCGGGCACCACTTTGTGGAGGAAGTAAAATGAAAAAGTTTATCCTGGGCACCGCGATGGCGCTCGTCATGTCGACGGCGGCCCATGCGGAAACGGTTGGCGTGTCGATGGCCAAGTTCGACGACAACTTCCTGACCGTTCTTCGCAACGGCATGACCGATTATGCGAAGACGCTTGATGGCGTTACCCTGCAGGTCGAAGACGCGCAAAACGACGTTTCCAAGCAGCAGAGCCAGATCCAGAATTTCATCGCCTCCAAGGTCGATGCAATCATCGTTAACCCCGTCGACACCGACGCCACGACCGCGATGTCGAAGCTTGCCGCCGATGCCGGCATTCCGCTGGTTTACGTCAACCGCGAGCCGGTCAACGTCGACACACTTCCGGACAAGCAGGCTTTCGTCGCTTCCAACGAGCAGGAATCCGGCACACTGGAAACCAAGGAAATCTGCCGCATCCTTGGCGGCAAGGGCAAAGCCGTCGTCATCATGGGCGAGCTTTCCAACCAGGCTGCGCGCATGCGTACAAAGGACATCCATGACGTCATCAAGACCGACGAGTGCAAGGGCATCGAGATCGTCGAAGAGCAGACGGCCAATTGGGATCGTACCCAGGGCGCCGACCTTATGACCAACTGGCTCTCCAGCGGCATCGAGTTCGACGCGGTCATCTCCAACAACGACGAAATGGCAATCGGCGCCATCCAGGCGCTGAAGGCAGCGGGCAAGGATATGAGCAAGGTCGTCATCGGCGGTGTCGACGCCACCCAGGACGCGCTTGCCGCCATGCAGGCAGGCGACCTCGACGTCACCGTGTTCCAGGACGCCGCTGGCCAGGGCAAGGGCGCGCTCGATACGGCGCTCAAGATTGCCAAAGGCGAAAAGGTCGAGAAGAAGGTCTACATCCCCTTCCAGCTCGTCACGCCTGAAAACGTCAAGGACTTCGTCGCCAAGAACTGAGGCGAGTGCCAAACAGGATGCGGGCTCTGCCCGCATCTTTTCAGCCTGTCCGTATCCGGAGGAGATGATATGGCCGTCAGTCCGACAACCATGGCAGCCGTGCGTGCGAGCGGCGCCGTTCCGAATGCGGAGTTTCTCTTGAGCGCCGAGGGCGTTCGCAAGGAGTTTCCCGGCGTCGTCGCACTCGATGACGTGCAGTTTCGGCTGAAGCGGGCTTCCGTGCATGCGCTGATGGGCGAAAACGGCGCCGGCAAATCGACATTGATGAAGATCCTCGCCGGTATCTATACGCCCGATAAAGGCGATATTCGCCTCAAAGGTGTCGAGATCCGGCTGAAATCTCCGCTCGACGCGCTGGAGAACGGCATTGCCATGATCCATCAGGAGCTGAACCTGATGCCGTTCATGACGGTTGCTGAAAACATCTGGATCCGCCGCGAACCAAAGAACCGCCTCGGCTTCGTCGATCACGGCGTGATGCATCGTATGACCGAGGAGCTTTTTGCCCGGCTTAACATCGATATCGATCCCGATATCGAGGTCCGGTACCTGTCGGTCGCCAACCGGCAGATGGTCGAGATCGCCAAAGCAGTTTCCTATAATTCCGATGTCCTCATCATGGACGAGCCGACTTCAGCCCTGACGGAGCGCGAGGTCGAACATCTTTTCCGCATCATCCGCGACCTCAGGTCCCAGGGCATCGGCATCGTCTACATCACCCACAAGATGAACGAGCTTTTCGAGATCGCCGACGAGTTTTCCGTCTTCCGCGATGGCCGATATATCGGCACGCATGCCTCGACCGACGTCACCCGCGACGACATCATCCGCATGATGGTCGGGCGCGAGATCACGCAGATGTTTCCGAAAGAAGACGTTCCGATCGGCGAGGTGGTGCTGTCCGTCAAAGATCTCTGTCTCAGCGGCGTCTTCCGCAATGTTTCCTTCGAGGTCAGGGCCGGCGAGATTCTCGGCGTGGCCGGCCTTGTCGGCTCGGGACGATCGAACGTCGCCGAAACGCTGTTCGGTGTGACGCCGGCAAGCTCCGGGACGATCGAATTGTTCGGCAAGCCGGTGACGATTTCCTCGCCGACCGAGGCCATCCGTCACCAGATGGCATTCCTGACAGAGGACCGGAAAGACACCGGCTGCCTGCTGATCCTGGATATTCTGGAAAACATGCAGATTGCTGTCCTTCAGGACAAATATGTCAAGGGCGGCTTCGTGCAGCAGGGAGCGCTCGAGGCGACCTGCGAAGACATGGCGAAAAG
Organism: Rhizobium bangladeshense; assembly: GCF_017357245.1. Classification (NCBI taxonomy): domain Bacteria; kingdom Pseudomonadati; phylum Pseudomonadota; class Alphaproteobacteria; order Hyphomicrobiales; family Rhizobiaceae; genus Rhizobium; species Rhizobium bangladeshense. The sequence continues at coordinate 4,200,903 of NZ_CP071612.1, forward strand.
GCTGCGCGTGAAAACGCCCAATCTTTACGAGCGGGTGGAAAACCTTTCGGGCGGCAATCAGCAGAAAGTCCTGATCGGGCGCTGGCTGCTCACCCATCCGAAGATCCTGATCCTCGATGAACCGACGCGCGGCATCGACGTCGGCGCCAAGGCGGAAATCCACCGGCTGGTCACGGAAATGGCGAGAAACGGCGTGGCGGTTATCATGATCTCATCCGAAATGCCCGAGGTTCTCGGCATGAGCGACCGCATCATGGTCATGCATGAAGGACGCGTGACCGGTTTCCTCAATCGCGATGAAGCAACGCAGATCAAGGTGATGGAGCTGGCTGCGCAGTGATGCGCCGCCTGCAATCGCCGAAGGGAGGTTTGACATGAGTACCAAGGCAGCAGAGGGCGCGGCGCCGCTCGCAACCCGGCAAAGGCGGCGGCGCATGCCGACTGAGCTTAGCATTTTCCTCGTGCTCGTTGGCATCGCGCTTATTTACGAAGTGCTCGGCTGGATGTTCATCGGCCAAAGCTTCCTGATGAATTCGCAGCGCCTGACAATCATGATCCTGCAGGTCTCGGTCATCGGCATTATCGCTGTCGGCGTAACGCAGGTCATCATAACAGGCGGCATCGATCTTTCGTCGGGCTCGGTCGTCGGCATGACGGCGATGATCGCAACAAGTTTCGCCCAGTCCTCCACCTGGGGGCGGGCCGTCTTCCCCTCGCTGACCGACCTGCCGGCTGTCGTGCCCATCATGATTGGCCTGCTGATCGGGGCGACCGCCGGTCTGGCGAACGGCGCGCTCATCGCCTACACGAAGATCCCGCCGTTCATTGCAACGCTCGGCATGTTCGTTTCGGCCAGAGGTGTTGCCAAGTGGTATACGAAGGGACAGCCGGTTTCCGGGATCACCGAACAGTTTCATTTCATTGGAACGAAAGCGTGGCCGGTCGTCGTCTTCCTCCTCGTTGCGCTGATCTTCCATATCGCACTGCGCTACACACGCTATGGAAAGTTCACCTACGCCATCGGCGCGAACCCCCAGGCCGCCCGCGTTTCCGGTATCAACATCGAAGCGCACCTCGTCAAAGTCTATGTGATCGCTGGATTGCTTGCTGGTCTCGCCGGCATCGTCACGGCGGCACGCGCGGAAACCGCGCAGGCAAGCATGGGCGTCGGATATGAGTTGGACGCGATCGCCGCAACCGTCATCGGCGGCACCTCCCTCACCGGCGGCGTCGGGCGCATCACCGGCACCGTCATCGGCACCATCATTCTCGGCGTCATGACCTCGGGCTTCACCTTCCTCAGGATCGACGCCTATTACCAGGAGATCGTCAAGGGCTTTATCATCGTCGCGGCCGTCGTCATCGACGTCTACAGGCAGAAGAAAAGGCGCAAGCACTGATCTCAGGCAGCGCGAACCGATTATTTGCGGGGGCTTCGGCCCCCGTTTCCATTTGCGGCGAAGCTCTTGGAGGCGACGACAGATTTTTTAAAAAAGGGATGGCGAATCCCGCCAGCTTTTCTATTCTGCCACGCCATACGCCCGCCTCGGGCAGCGCAGGAAGACAGATGCAATTCGTATTCGACGGTCACAACGACGTTCTCCTCCGGCTCTGGACACATTCAAAAGACGGCAGCGACCCGATCGCGGAATTCGCAGACGGAACGACGACCGGCCATATCGATGCGCGTCGCGCCAGGGAAGGAGGCCTCTCAGGCGGCCTCTGCGCCATCTACATTCCCTCGGGCGATCTTGTCTTCGCCGATCCGGATGCCGATGGCCGCTACATCACGCCGATGGCGGCTCCTCTCGATCCGCTGCCGTCGCTTGCCATCGCCACCGAAATGGCGGCGATCGCCCTGCGGCTCGACCAGGCAGGCGCCTGGCGGCTCTGCCGTACGGTTAAGGACATCCGCGGCGCCATGCAGGACGGCATCTTTGCCGCCGTCATGCATATGGAAGGCTGTGAGGCGATTGGCCCCGACCTTTCGGCGCTCGATGTATTCTATGCAGCGGGGCTGCGATCGCTCGGGCCGGTCTGGAGCCGGCACAATGTCTTCGGTTACGGCGTGCCCTTCGCCTTCCCGATGTCGCCAGACACAGCCCCCGGCCTGACCGATGCCGGCTTCGCGCTCGTCAGGGAATGCAATCGCCTCGGCATCCTGATCGACCTTGCCCATATCACCGAGAAGGGTTTCTGGGACGTGGCGAAAACGACGGACCAGCCGCTGGTCGCCAGCCATTCCAACGCCCACGCGCTGACGCCGGTCGCGCGCAACCTGACGGACAGGCAGCTCGACGCGATCCGTGAAAGCCGCGGGCTCGTCGGGATCAATTATGCGACGGCCATGCTGCGTGACGACGGCCGCTCGGACAGCGATACGCCGCTTTCCGATGTCGTCCGTCACATCGACTATCTGGTGAATCGCATCGGCATCGAATGTGTGGCGCTCGGATCGGACTTCGACGGCGCCACCATTCCCGAGGAAATCGGCGATGCGTCCGGCAATCAGAAGCTGATTGCCGCTCTCCGGGAGGTTGGATATGGTGAAGCCGACCTGACGAAACTTGCCCGTGAAAATTGGCTTCGTATTCTGGCGCAAGCGTGGCGGGAGGGCCGCGCCTAAAGCGCCGCGCACCTCTGGACGCTCTGGAAACGGACAATAGTTTTCACGGGAAATGACTAAAAAAAGCTTCGTAATCGATCAAGAACAGGGGAACAAACTATGATGATCGCCAAGCTCAGCCGCAATTTCCGCCTGCTTTCCGCAGGAGCCGCCCTTTCACTCCTGATGATGACGGCACCTGCCGCCTTTGCCGAAACGCCCAAGGATACGCTGGTCCAGGGTTTTGCCATCGACGACATCATCACCATGGATCCGGGCGAAGCCTTCGAACTGTCGACGGCCGAGATTACCAGCAACAGTTACAGCCTTCTTGTCCGTCTTGATCTCGCCGACACATCCAAGGTGAAAGGCGATCTTGCCGAAAGCTGGAGCGTTTCCGATGACGGCCTCACCTATACGTTCAAGCTGAAGCCCGGCCTGAAATTCGCCTCCGGAAATCCGATCACCGCCGAAGACGTCGCCTGGTCCTTCGAACGCGCCGTCAAGCTCGACAAGAGCCCGGCCTTTATCCTTACCCAGTTCGGCCTGACCGGCGACAATGTCACCGAGAAGGCCAAGGCGGCCGACGCCAATACCTTCGTCTTCACCGTGGACAAGGCCTATGCGCCGAGCTTCGTGCTCAATTGCCTGACTGCGACCGTCGCTTCCGTCCTCGACAAGAAGCTCGTGATGGAACATGTGAAGGCGGTGACGCCGGATGCCGAGCACAAATACGACAATGACTTCGGCAATGAGTGGCTGAAGACCGGTTATGCCGGCTCCGGGGCCTATAAGCTGCGCGAATGGAGAGCCAACGAAGTCGTCGTGCTGGAGCGCAATGACAATTATTACGGTGACAAGGCCAAGCTCAATCGCGTCATCTACCGCTATATGAAGGAAAGTTCGGCGCAGCGGCTGGCGCTTGAAGCCGGTGATATCGACATTGCCCGCAATCTCGAGCCGGGCGACATCGATGCCGTTTCCAAGCATGCCGATCTCGCAACGACCAGCGCGCCCAAGGGCACGATCTACTATGTCAGCCTGAACAACAAGAATGAGAACCTGAAGAAGCCCGAGGTCCAGGAGGCTTTCAAGTACCTGGTCGACTATGATGCGATCGGCGCAACCCTGATCAAGGGCATCGGCGAGGTCCACCAGACCTTCCTGCCGAAGGGCCAGCTGGGCGCACTCGACGAAAACCCCTACAAGCTCGACGTCGCCAAGGCCAAGGAACTGCTGGCCAAGGCGGGCGTCCCCGACGGCTTTTCGGTGACCATGGACGTGCGCAACACGCAGCCGGTGACCGGTATCGCTGAATCCATGCAGCAGACGCTGGCGCAGGCCGGCGTCAAGCTCGAAATCATCCCTGGCGACGGCAAGCAGACGCTCACCAAATATCGCGCCCGCACTCATGACATGTATATCGGCCAGTGGGGCTCGGATTATTTCGATCCGAATTCCAACGCCGATACTTTCACCAGCAATCCGGATAATTCCGATGCCGGCACGGTGAAGACGCTCGCCTGGCGCAACACCTGGGAGACGCCGGAGCTCGACAAGATAGCCAAGGCCGCGCTTCTCGAACGTGACAACGCCAAGCGGGCGGCAATGTACGAGGATATCCAGAAGAAGTTCCTCGCCAACAGCCCCTTCGTCATCATCTTCCAGCAGACCGAGGTGGCGGGCTATCGGAAGAATCTGAAGGAATTCAAGCTGGGTCCGAGCTTCGACACCAATTTCGTCGGCCCGATCGCCAAGGAATAATCCGGCGGGATTAACGGCGTGAGCACCATCGAAACCACACGGGAGGCGCGGCCCCGCAAGGGCCGCGCCGGCCCCTTCGCTAAGGCTTTGGGGCGGTTCCTGTTCGCCGCCGCCACCACCTATCTCGGCCTGCTGGCCGTCACCTTCTTCATCGGCCGCGTCGTGCCGATCGATCCCGTGCTCGCCATCCTCGGCGACCGCGCTCCTACCCACGTCGTCGAGCGGGTGCGACAGGAGATGGGTTTCAACCTGCCGCTCTATCAGCAGTTCTACATTTATATCAAAGGCATCCTGTCCGGCGACTTCGGCAACTCGGTGCTGACGACCAATCCTGTCATGGTCGACATCCGCCGGGTCATGCCGGCGACGATCGAGCTCGCGACGTTGGGAACGCTGATCGGCGCCTGCGTCGGCGTGCCGCTCGGCGTTCTCGCTGCGGTGCGCCGCGGCAGCATCGCTGACCAGATCGTGCGCGTCATCGGCCTGATCGGTTATTCCGTGCCGATCTTCTGGCTGGCACTGATCTCGCTCGTCATCTTCTATGCGCAGCTGCGCTGGGTGGCCTTTCCCGGCCGCATCGACATCGTCTTCGAATATACCTTCACGCCGATCACCGGCTTCTATCTTCTGGACAGCGCCTGGCAGGGGCAATGGGATGTCTTCTATGACGTCTTCCGCCACATCATCTTGCCCGCTTCGCTGCTCGGCTATTTCTCGCTCGCCTATATCAGCCGCATGACCCGCAGCTTCATGCTGAACGAGCTTTCCCAGGAATATATCGTCGCTGCGCGGGCCAAGGGGCTTTCGGAAACGCGGGTGATCTGGGGCCACGCGCTGCGCAATGCCGCCGTGCCGCTCGTCACCGTCATCGCGCTTTCCTATGCCGGGCTGCTCGAAGGATCGGTACTGACCGAAACAGTCTTTTCCTGGCCGGGTATCGGGCTCTACATCACCAATTCGCTGCAGAACGCCGATATGAACGCCGTGCTCGGCGGCACGATCGTCATCGGGACGATCTTCATCGGCATCAACCTTCTGTCCGATCTTCTCTACCGGACGCTCGATCCGAGGACGCGAACCCGATGACGGCTCCTGCCAGCCCCTCTCCTGCGATGAGCCGCCGCGAATGGCTGCTTTCCGACCGGCCGCAATCGCGCAGGCAGGCCCGTCTCGGCCGCGCTTACGTCACCTGGCGGCAGTTCACGGCCAACAGGCTCGCCGTCGTCGGCCTGCTGATCATCATCGCCCTGCTCCTCGTCGCCGCTTTCGCGGATCTCCTCGCCACGCACAACCCCATCGTCGGCGACCTCCGCAATGCCCGCCTGCTGCCACCGGGAACGAGCGGCTACCTGCTCGGCACGGATGATCAGGGCCGCGACATCTATTCACGGCTGATCTACGGATCGCGATTGACCCTGTTCGTCGTCGTGCTCGTCGCCATCATCTCCGCGCCGATCGGGCTGATCGTCGGCACGGTCTCCGGTTATGCCGGAGGCTGGGTGGATGCGACGCTGATGCGCATCACCGATATCTTTCTTGCCTTTCCTAAGCTGGTGCTGGCGCTCGCCTTCGTCGCCGCTCTCGGGCCCGGCATCCAGAATGCGGTCATCGCCATCGCCATCACCTCCTGGCCCCCCTATGCCCGCATCGCGCGCGCCGAGACGCTGACGGTCCGGCGTTCCGATTATATTTCAGCCGTGAAGCTGATGGGCGCTTCGCCGTTCCGCATCATCGTGCGCCATGTCATGCCGCTCTGCATATCCTCGCTGATCGTGCGCGTGACGCTCGATATGGCAGGCATCATCCTGACGGCGGCCGGTCTCGGCTTCCTCGGGCTCGGGGCACAGCCGCCGCTGCCGGAATGGGGCGCGATGATCGCCTCAGGCCGGCGCTTCATTCTGGATCAGTGGTGGGTGGCGGCCATGCCCGGCATCGCCATCCTCATCGTCAGCCTCGGCTTCAATCTCCTCGGCGACGGCCTGCGCGACGCGCTCGATCCGAAGGAGAGCGGTCAATGACGGCGCTTCTGACGGTCGACAAGCTCAAGGTCAGCTATCCCACCCGCACCGGCTTGATCGAGGCCGTGCGCGGCGTCTCCTTCACGCTCGGCAAGGAAAGGCTCGGCATCGTCGGCGAATCCGGCTCCGGCAAGTCGCAGACCGGCCGGGCGATCATGGGACTGACGCCGAAACACGGGATCGTGTCGGCCGACAGGCTCGATTTCAACGGCATCGATCTCCTCAAGGCGTCCGTCGGAGAAAGGCGCAGGCTGCGCGGCAAGCGCATCGCCATGATCCTGCAGGATCCGAAATATTCGCTCGATCCCGTCATGACGATCGGCCGGCAGATCTGCGAGACGCTGCGCACGCATGAGAAGATCGGCAAAGCGGAAGCGCGCGAGCGGGCGCTCGCCATGCTGGAAGCCGTGCAGATCCGCGACCCGAACCGCGTCTTCGGCCTGTATCCGCACGAGGTCTCCGGCGGCATGGGGCAGCGCGCCATGATTGCGATGATGCTGATTGCCGGACCCGAACTGCTGATTGCCGACGAGCCCACTTCGGCGCTCGACGTGACGGTGCAGCTCGATGTTCTCCGAATCATGGACAGATTGGTCTCCGAGCGCGGCATGGGGCTGATCTTCGTTTCCCACGATTTGAGGCTGGTCTCTTCCTTCTGCGACCGGGTCATCGTCATGTATGCGGGAAAGATCGTCGAAGAGCTCGCGGCCGCCGATCTCAAACATGCGGACCATCCCTACACGCGGGGACTGCTGAACTGCATGCCGGAGATCGGCGCCAACCGTCATCCGCTGCCGGTGCTCGATCGCAGGCCGGAGTGGTCGGCATGAGCACAGCCCTCCATGTCGACAATCTCAGTGTCGTCTACGATCATTTTCATGCGCTGAAGGATGTCGGCATCAGCGTCGAACGTGGAGAATCCTTCGGCCTCGTCGGTGAGTCCGGGTCCGGGAAATCGACCTTGCTGCGCGCTATTGCCGGGCTTGCGCCAATCAATGGCGGCGCGATTCACATCGACGGCGAAGCGCTGAAAGGTTCGAAGCGCAGCAAGGCTTTTTACCGGCGTGTGCAAATGGTCTTTCAGGATCCTTATGGCTCGCTGCATCCGCGCCAGACGATCGACCGGCTGCTGCTCGAACCGCTAGCGATCCACGCCATTGCCGACAGCGACAGGCGCATTGCCCGGGCGCTCGACGAAGTCGGTCTCGGCAATGGTTTCCGTTTCCGCTACCCGCATCAGCTTTCCGGCGGCCAGCGGCAGCGCGTGGCGATCGCCAGGGCGCTGATCGTCGAACCATCGATCCTGCTGCTCGACGAGCCGACGTCGGCGCTCGACGCCTCGGTGCAGGCGGAGGTGCTGAATCTGCTCGAACAGATCCGCCGCGACCGCAAACTCACCTTCGTGATGGTGAGCCATGACCTCGGCGTCATCACCCACATGTGCGAAAGGCTCGCCGTGATGCGCAACGGCGCCGTCGTCGAACGATTAAGCTCAGAGCAGCTTGCGAAGGGTGCGGTCCAGGAGGATTACACGAAAAATTTGATGATCGCGAGCAAGGGTTTCGTCAAAGCCTGAAACGCAATTCATTTCAAGCTATTGAAAAGAAAGATCCGCCGGCAGTGTTAAGGATAATGTTCCCCTAAAAGACGACCATTCAGCTAGACTATTGACAGCTGCCCCGCTTCTGTCATGATCCTGTTAACGATTGTTAGCTTTCGTGATCGATGGAGGTCGAAGCATGTTCTTTCTCGGTGGGATGACCATGGGCTACCTCGTTCCTCCCGTTAGAGCCGATCGCAAGGAACAGATTGCCGTCTCCATGCCTGCTGAACAGGACCGGCGCCTGATCGAAACCGCCAATCTGCAGCAGAGCGAGAACGGCGTCGAGCGCTCCTTGATCTGGGCATGGCGCACACTCTGCTAAGGAGTTGGTTGAATTTTCTCTTCCGCTCTCTCTGGACGGAAATTTATCTCTACCTACCTGATAGAGAATAAGAAATATAACAGCGAGCCGCACAACCGGCCGCATGAGAACAACGGAGGCGACATATGGCAGAGCTGGGTATTTCGCATACTCACGTGAACCACTATGGTTCCACCAAGAAGCCGCACGCTACGCGCGACAGGCTTCAGACGGTGCTCCATGGCACGATTTTCACCGCAGCGTTCCTGTTCGTGGTGGCCATGGTCTGCGGCATCCTCGGATAATGGCAACTGATAAGCCTCGGCGGGTGCCGAGGCTGCGGCCATTGCCGCCTTTATTAATCGCGGACTTCCGATCTGTTTCGGCGATTCGAACGCCTTGGTCATCCCCTCATCTTTTCAAGTCATCGAAAGGCGCCGCTCGCCAATGCGTGCGGCGCATGTCCGCGCTCGGGGCAAGCCGATCAAAACGCAGCCAGACGTCGATCTGGCGAGCGAGCCTCCTTTTTGAAAGGCTCCTGTCGGCCGCAAGATGGCGACCACACGGTCTCGCTTGGCAAGCGCCGGCTCGCTCGGCTCACGACTTGACTTGAATTATCCCGATAGTGTCCAACTTTTCGACAAGGTTTTGCGCAGAGGGTATTGATCGCCCCTCGGGTCGCCCTGGACCAAGGCCGCGCCCGGTTAAATCGCTTGCCAGACGTCATTCACCCCCGCTTCATCGATCTTCGAAGAAACGGGCTCCGTTCATGTAGCAGTCATGATAAGCAGTGCAAAAGGCTGAGCAAAACAGCCATAACTTTGTTTGGATCCAGAACCGAACCCATGTCTATTGCCTATCTTACTCCGAGCCCTTCCCGCGAATCAGAGACGAAGCAAATCGATCACAATGATTCGATCCGCTCGACCTATCTTTCCATCGAGGACATCAAGGCGATGGGCGAGGCGGTCGCCCGCAACGGCGTCAATAAGCTGCCGGCTTTCGCTGCCTTCGATTTCTTCGCGCGCCATAAGGAAAACGAGAAGGAAATCCTGCGCGTCTACCGCACGACGGCGACCGACGTCGAGGCTGGCGAGACGATCACGCCGGCGGCGGAATGGCTGCTCGACAATCATTATATTGTCGAAGAGGCGATCCAGGAGGTGCGCCGCGACTTTCCTCGCCGCTTCTACCGCGAATTGCCGACCATGCGCGTCGGCGGCGTCGACATTCCGCGTACGCTGGTTCTTGCCTGGCTCTATGTCGCCCATACCCATAGCACGGTCTCGCAGGAAAGCCTGACGGCCCTGGTCGATGGCTTCCAGACCAGCGAGACGCTGAGGATCGGCGAACTCTGGGCTTTGCCCTCGCTCGTGCGCTACGTGCTGGTGGAAAATCTTCGCCGCATTTCGAGCCGTGTCGAAGCCAGCCGCCGCCTGCGCCGCCGCGCCAACGAGGCGGCGGACGAATTGGTGCGCCTGACGGATCCGGCGAAGGCTGCCGCCTATCTGAAGACGCTGGAGCCGCTTGCCGAGGACAATACCTTCTCGACCCAGTTCCTCTATCGCCTGCGTGACGGTTCGCAGACGTCGAGCCTGGCGATCACCTGGCTCGATCAGCGGCTGGAAGAGCTTGGCCGCAACACCGAGGAGGCGACGACGGCCGAACACAGCCGTCTCTCTTCCGGCAACGTGACGATGGGCAACATCATCCGCAGCCTTCGCGAGATCGACGACACAGAATGGTCGGTCTGGGTCGAGCAGGTCAGCCATGTCGACAAGCTGCTCTGGGAGCATTCGGATTACGGCATCCTCGATTCCGGCTCGCGTAACAAGTACCGCAAGCAGATTGAAAAACTGGCCAAGCGCTCGCCGCTGACGGAAATGCAAATCGCCCAGCTGGCGCTCGATATGACAGAAGGGGCCAAGGCCTCCGGTAAGCCACAGCCGCATGAGCCGAATGTCGGCGGCTTCCTGTCCGGAGCGCAACGGCCGCAACTCGAGGCGCGGGCGAATTATCGCCCGACGTTCACCCAGCATTTCGTGCGGGTCGTGCGCCGATTCAACTGGCTGGCGATCGCGCTGCCTGTCATGCTCCTGACGATCATCGCCATGGCGATCGTCGGCAGGTTCATGGCAAGTGCCGGAATGGGCGCGATCGAGATTGCAGTCCTGCTGATCATGTTCTCATTGCCGGCGTCCGAGGGCGCGACGGGCCTCTTCAATACCCTGCTGTCCTTCTTCGTGACGCCAGCCCGCCTCGTCGGCTACGAGTTCAAGGAAGGCATTCCGGAGGATGCACGCACGCTGCTAGTCGTGCCGTGCCTGATCTCGAACCGCGACAGTGTTGATGACCAGGTGCGCAATCTCGAGGTTCATTATCTTGCCAATCCGCGCGGGGAAATCTATTTCGCGCTGCTCAGCGATTGGCCGGACAGTGATGTCGAGGAAACGCCCGCCGATCTCGAGGTTCTCGACTATGCAAGGCGCGAGATCGCCAATCTTTCCGCCCGTTACGCCTATGACGGCAAGACGCGCTTCTACCTCCTGCATCGCCGCCGCCTCTACAATCCCTCGGAAGGCGTGTGGATGGGCTGGGAGCGCAAGCGCGGCAAGTTGCATGAGCTGAACATGCTGTTGCGGGGCGACCGCGACACGACTTATCTGCCCGGCGCCAACACCGTCCCGGCCAATGTGCAATATGTCATGACGCTCGATGCCGACACGCGCCTGATGCGCGATGCCGTCACCAAGCTCGTCGGCAAGCTCTATCATCCGATCAACCGCCCAGTCATCAACCCGAAGACCGGCCGCGTCGAGAGCGGTTATGGCGTGCTGCAGCCGCGTGTGACGCCCTCGCTGACGACGGGCAAGGATGCCTCGGTCTTCCAGCGCGTCTTCTCGATCAACCGCGGCCTAGACCCCTATGTCTTCACCGTGTCAGACGTTTATCAGGACCTCGCCGGCGAAGGCACCTTCACCGGTAAGGGTCTCTATCATGTCGATGCTTTCGAAGCCTCGCTGAAGGGCCGCATCGAGGAGAACTCAGTGCTAAGCCACGATCTTCTCGAAGGCTCGATGGCGCGCTGTGCGCTCGTCACCGACCTTGAACTGGTCGAGGATTTTCCGATCCGCTACGAGGTCGAGACCTCGCGCCAGCATCGCTGGGCACGTGGCGACTGGCAGCTTCTGCCTTATATGTTCAATCCGAAATACGGCGTCACAGCGCTCGGCCGCTGGAAGATGTTCGACAATCTGCGCCGTTCGCTGACGCCGATCGCCTGGTTCTTCGCCTCCGTTCTCGGCTGGTATTTCATGGGTCCGCTCGGCGCGCTCGTCTGGCAGATTCTCTTGATTTTCTGCCTGTTCGTGGCGCCGACGCTGTCGCTCATCAACGGGATCATCCCGCGCACCAGCGATATCGTCGCCCGCGCCCATCTCTATACCGTCTGGTCGGATATCACGGCTGCCAATGCGCAGGTCGCATTGCGGATCGTCTTCATCGCCGATTCGGCGGCGATGATGGCGGATGCGATCGGCCGTTCGCTTTACCGCCTGTTCGTCAGCCGCAAGCTGATGCTGCAGTGGCGGACCGCCGCCAGCGTTCAGGCCGGCGGGCAAGGTACCCTCGCCTCTTATTACAAGCAGATGTGGCATGCGCCGGTGCTGGCACTGCTGGCGCTCGGTTTCGCGGCCCTTCCCGGCGACAACGCTTTCCTTGTCGGCATCCCCTTCGCGCTGCTGTGGATCCTCTCGCCTGTCGTCGCCTGGTATGTCAGCCAGTCGGCCGAGACCGAGGACCGGCTCGAAGTCGCCGACTCCGTTTCAAGCGAACTGCGCAAGATCGCCCGGCGCACCTGGCGTTATTTCGAGACCTTCACCACTCCCGAGCAGAATTATCTGCCGCCTGACAATATCCAGGAAACGCCGCATGTCATTGTGGCGGCGCGCACCTCGCCGACCAATATCGGCGTCTACCTGCTCTCCGTGGTTTCCGGCCGGCATTTCGGATGGTTCTCCTTTGAAGAGACAATCGAGCGGCTGGAGCAGACGATCGCGACGATCGACAAAATGGAGAAATTCCGCGGCCATCTGTTCAACTGGTATCATACCGATACGCTGCAGACGCTTGGGCCGCGTTACGTCTCTGCCGTCGACAGCGGCAATCTCGCCGGTCACCTGATCGCAGTTTCCTCGGCCTGCCGCAACTGGGCCGAGGCGCCGTCGGCCCACATGCAGGGCAATCTCGACGGTGTCGGCGACACCGCCGGCATCCTCGGCGAAGTGCTGGCGGATCTACCCGACGACCGCAAGACCGTGCGCCCACTGCGCCGGCGCCTGGAAGAGCGCATCATCGGCTTCCAGAATGCGCTTGCCGCCGTCAAGCGCGAGCACGAATTCGCCTCGATCCGCATCATCAACCTTGCCGTTCTCGCACGCGACATCGAGAAGCTTGCCGCCAATCTCGACCACGAGGTCAAGTCGAAGCAGAGCGAAGAGGTCACCCAATGGGCGGCGTCGCTGGTGAAGGTCTGTGAGGCGCATATATCAGACAGCACCTTCGATCTCTCGAAAGTCGATGCGCTCCGGCCGCGCCTTGTGGCTTTGCGTGACAAGGCCCGCGATCTCGCCTTCTCGATGGATTTCGGCTTCCTGTTCCGGCCGGAACGGCGCCTGCTGTCGATCGGCTACCGCGTCGAAAGCGGCGAGCTCGACCAGGCCTGCTATGACCTTCTCGCCTCGGAATGCCGCCTGACCAGTCTCTTCGGCATCGCCAAGGGTGATCTGCCAACGGAACACTGGTACCGTCTCGGCCGCCAGGTCGTACCAGTCGGATCACGCGGCGCGCTGGTGTCCTGGTCCGGCTCGATGTTCGAATATCTGATGCCGCCGCTCGTCATGCAGGAGCGTGGCGGCGGTATTCTCAACCAGACGAACAATCTGGTCGTCGTCGAGCAGATGAACTATGCCCGCAAGCTCGGTATCCCGTGGGGCATTTCGGAAGCGGCCTTCAATGCCCGCGACCATAACCTCAATTACCAGTACACGAATTTCGGCGTGCCGACGCTCGGTCTCAAGCGCGGCCTCGGCCACAATGCCGTCATCGCACCCTATGCATCGCTGCTGGCCAGCCAGTACGACCCGCCGGGCGCGCTCGAAAACCTGCAGAGGCTGCGCAAGGTTGGCGCGCTCGGCAAGTTCGGCTTCCATGACGCGGTCGATTTCACGCCGACGCGCGTGCCGGAAGGCAAGAAATGCGCAGTGGTCTACAACTATTATGCCCACCATCACGGCATGTCGATCGCGGCCGTCGCCAATGTCGCCTTCAACGGCCATCTGCGTGAGCTCTTCCACTCCGACCCGGTCATCGAGGCGGCGGAACTTCTGCTGCAGGAAAAGGCGCCGCGCGACATTCCCGTGATGAGCGGAAAGCACGAATCCGATACGCCGGCCAGTATCCAGGACGATCTGCTGCGGCCGGAAATCAGGAAGATCAGTGATCCCCTTTCGCGCGACCGCGAACTCGTCTTCCTGTCGAACGGTCATTACTCGCTGATGCTGACGGCGACGGGCGCTGGTTATTCCCGCTGGAATGGTCTTTCCGTTTCCCGCTGGAAAGCCGATCCGACCGAAGACCGCTGGGGCACCTTCATCTTCCTGCGCGATACCGCCACAAACGAATGGTGGTCGGCGACAGCAGAGCCGAAGGGTGTCGAGGGCGAAAAGATCAAGGTCGAATTCGCCGACGAGAAGGCGCAGTTCACCAAGACGGTCGGCGACCTGACGAGCGAGGTGGAGTGCATCATCGCGACCGAGCACGATGCCGAAGCCCGCCGCGTCACCCTGCTCAACATGGGCACGGAAGATCGTTTCATCGAAGTGACATCCTATCTCGAGCCGGTGATCACCTCTGATGATACGGACAACGCGCATCCGGCATTCGCCCGCATGTTCATCAAGACCGAGATCGGCAAGCGCGGCGACGTCATCCGCGCCGAACGCAACAAGCGTGATCCGAACGAGCCGAACATCAGCATCGCGCATCTGATCGTCGACAATGCCGGCGACACCCGTCACACCGAATTTGAGACCGACCGGCGCAAGTTCATCGGCCGTGGCCGCAGCCTTGCCGATGCGGCGGCCTTCGATCCGGGTGCGACGCTTTCCGGCAGCGACGGCTTCATGCTCGATGCCGTGATGTCGCTGCGCCGCACCGTACGGGTGCCGGCCGGCAAGAAGGTCAGCGTGTTCTTCTGGACAATCGCCGCGCCGAGCCGCGACGAGGTCGACAAGGCGGTCAACCGCTACCGTCACCCCGATGCCTTCAACCATGAGCTCGTCCAGGCTTGGACGCGCACGCAGGTGCAGATGCGTCATGTCGGCGTCACCTCGCAGCAGGCGGCCGCCTTCCAGCATCTCGGGCGCTACCTCGTCTATCCCGACATGCAGCTGCGCAAGGATGAGGCGACCGTAGAGGCCGGCCTGCAATCGCAATCGGCGCTCTGGCCGCTGGCGATCTCCGGCGACTTCCCGATTTTCACGCTGCGCGTCAACGACGACATGGATCTCGATATCGCCCGCGAGGCGCTGCTGGCGCAGGAATATCTGCGCTCGCGCGGTGTCACCGCCGATTTGGTCATCATGAATGAACGCGCCTCTTCCTATGCGCAGGATATGCAACATGCGCTGGACGCCATGTGCGAGAACGTTCGCCGCATTGGCCAGGCCGACGGCTTGCGCCAGCATATCTTCGCGGTTCGCAAGGACCTGATGGAGGAAGGCACTTACAACGCGCTGATCGCGGCTTCCCGTGTCACCCTGCATGCGAAGAACGGTAAGGTGGTCGACCAGATCAACCGCGCCGTTGCCCTCTTTGCACCTTCGAAGGACGAACTGCAGGAGATGGAGCGCGCCGAGCGCAACAGGGCGCCGGTCAAGCGCATCGCACCGGTGCCGCCGCCTGTGGTGCCGGCAGTTGCCATCGAGGAGGAAGGCGACCTCGACTTCTGGAACGGCATTGGCGGCTTTGCCCGCGACGGCCGCGAATATGTCGTTCGCTTGCCGGGAGGTCATGCGACGCCACAGCCGTGGATCAACGTCATCTCCAACGACAGGTTCGGTTTCCACGTGTCTGCCGAAGGCGCAGGCTTCACCTGGAGCGTCAATTCGCGCGACTACCAGCTGACGTCCTGGTCGAACGATGCGGTGGTCAACCGCTCGGGCGAGGCCTTTTATCTCGCCGATCTCGAAAGCGGCGCCGTCATGACGCCGTTCGCAGCGCTTTCGCGCCGGCCGGATATTCGTTTCGAAGCCCGCCACGGGCTGGGCTATTCCGTCTTCTCCACCGTTCAGCACGAGATCGCGCTCGAGCTGACGCAGACGATAGACCGCGAGAAGCCGGTAAAGCTGCAGCGCCTGCGCCTGCGCAACACCGGCTCGATCGGCCGCAAGCTGCGTCTCTACGGTTACGTCGAATGGGTGCTTGGCAACAATCCGGGTCGCACGGCGCCATTCATCCTGTCGAGACATGATGAGGAGACAGGGGCGCTGTTTGCCACCAATCCCTACAGCATCGATTTTTCCAACCGAACCGCCTTCTTCGCGGCGAGCGAGACGCTTTCGAGCTTCTCGGCAAGCCGGCGCGAATTCATCGGCAAGGCGGGAACGATCCAGATGCCCCACGCCGTCACCTCCGCAGCACCGCTTTCGGGCGCCACCGAACTCGATGGCGATCCGGCTGCGGCTCTGGCGATCGACATCGAACTCGGGGCCGGCGAGGAGCGCGACTTCACCTTCTTCCTCGGCGATACGCCAACGGAAGAAGAAGCGCGCGCCTTGATCGGCGATATAAGCAAGTCTTCGTTCGACGATGCCGTCGAGGGAAATCGCGCCTTCTGGCGGGATTTCACCGGCAGGCTGCAGATCTCGACGCCGGATCGCGGGATGAACAATCTCGTCAACACCTGGCTGCCCTATCAGAGCCTCGGCTGCCGCATTATGGCTCGGACCGCCTTCTACCAGGCAAGCGGCGCTTTCGGTTTCCGTGACCAGTTGCAGGACACGCTGGCCTTCCTGCTACACGAACCCTCGATCGCCCGGCGGCAGATTCTGAATGCCGCCTCACGGCAGTTCCGGGAAGGCGACGTTCAGCATTGGTGGCTGCCGGGAACGGGTGCGGGCGTTCGCACCTTGATCTCCGATGACGTCGTCTGGCTGAGCTACGCGATCCAGCATTATTGCAGCGTCACCGGCGACAAGAGCGTGCTCGACGAGGAGCTTGCCTTCCTGGAGGGTCCCGCTCTTCTCGAAGGTCAGCACGACTCTTTCTACAAGCCGGAGATTTCGGAGGAAAAGGCAAGCGTCTACGAACATGCGGCGCTGGCGCTGGATGTCGCCATCGCCCGCAAGGGCGCAAATGGTCTGCCGCTGTTCCTCGGCGGCGACTGGAACGACGGCATGAACCGCGTCGGCATCGGCGGGCGCGGCACCAGCGTCTGGCTCGGCTGGTTCCTGGCCGGTGCATTGCGCGCCTTTATCCCCTATGCCGAAGAGCGCGGCGACATGGCCCGTGTAAAACGCTGGTCGGCACATCTCGCCGAATTGAAGAAGGCGCTGGAAACTGCTGCGTGGGACGGCAGCTACTATCGCCGCGGCACGTTTGACGACGGCGCATTGCTCGGCTCCAAGGAGAGCCCGGAATGCCGGATCGACTCGATCGCACAATCCTGGAGCGTTCTATCTGGAGAGGGCGACTCAGCCCGCGCTGAAAAGGCGATGGATGCCGTGCTTGACCAACTGGTCGATGAGGAGGCACGCATCATCCGGCTGTTCACGCCGCCTTTCGTCAACTCCGCCAGGGATCCCGGTTACATCAAGGCCTACCCGCCGGGCGTACGCGAAAACGGCGGGCAATATACCCATGCCGCGACCTGGGTGGTTATGGCGCTCGCGGAACTGAAGCGCGGCGACGATGCGCTGCGCTGCTTCCAGATCCTCAATCCGATCACGCATGCGCTCGACAAGACTTCGGCCGAACAATATCGGGTCGAACCCTATGTCGTGGCAGCCGACGTCTATGGGCATGAGCCCTATACGTCGCGCGGCGGCTGGACCTGGTATACTGGGTCGGCCGGCTGGCTCTACCGGGCCGCCGTCGAGGGCATTCTCGGCATTCGCTTGAAGGACGGCCGGCTCTATGTGCGCCCGTCGCTCCCGTCGGAATGGGACGGTTTTGCGGCGGAGGTAGAGCGGAGCGGCGTCAAATACCGCATTTCGGTCTCAAAAGCGTCCAATGCCAGCGGCTACACTCTGTCGATCAACGGCAGCGAAGTCGCCGATCCCGAAGAGGGATATCCGCTCGGATAAAAGCGTTTCTTCACGCTGACATCACGGCGTTTGGCGAGCGGCCAAAAGGGAACCCTTTTGGCCGTCGTCGCGTTTGCAAGTCGGACAACAGGAGACACCCCATGGCAAGCACGCTGACCGAAGCCATCGGCGCCAAGCGCAGTTCCCTCTCCGCAGCTGCGCCGGGGCGCGATACACGGCTTGACGTGCTGCGTGGCCTGGCCCTGATCATGATCTTCATCAATCATGTTCCCGGACAGATCTTCGAATATGTCACGACGAAGAATTTCGGCTTCTCCGATGCCGCGGAAGCCTTCGTGCTG
Organism: Rhizobium bangladeshense; assembly: GCF_017357245.1. Taxonomy (NCBI): domain Bacteria; kingdom Pseudomonadati; phylum Pseudomonadota; class Alphaproteobacteria; order Hyphomicrobiales; family Rhizobiaceae; genus Rhizobium; species Rhizobium bangladeshense. The sequence continues at coordinate 4,218,861 of NZ_CP071612.1, forward strand.
ATATCGGGCATTGCCGTCGGCCTCGCTTACGGGAGCCGCTTCGAACCGGGCAAGCGGCTCGCAACGGCGGTCAAAGCGGCAAAGCGGGCATTCACGCTCTACCTCGCCCATATGATCACGACATTCATGACGCTGGCGCTGTTCATCTGTGGTGCCTGGCTGTTTCACCGGCCGGGGCTGCTGGTCGAGATCAATATCCTCGCGGTCCTGATGAACCTGAAGGAAGGTATTCCAGCGCTGCTGCTGCTCGGTCATCAGATCGGCTACAACAATATCCTGCCGATGTATGGCGCGCTGCTGCTGATGGTGCCGATCATCCTGCTTCTCAACGAGCGAAGCCCGCTTCTGGCGCTCGCCGTTTCCGGCACGGTCTGGCTGCTGGCCGGCATTTACGAGGTGGCGCCGCACAATATGCTGATAGAGGGCTACTGGTTCCTCAATCCGCTCTCCTGGCAGTTCCTGTTTTCGATTGGTATCGTTTCGATCCTTCATATCAAGCGCGGCGGCACGATCCCGCGGCATCCGTTGTTGCTTGCGGCTGCCGCCTTCTATGTCCTGCTGTCCTTCGTCTGGGTAACCGGCCATCTTTGGATTTTCGGCAACTCGCTGGCAGCGCTCGGCCTGCCCACGGTCATCACCGGTTTCGACAAGACCTTCCTGTCGTTGCCGCGGCTGTTGCATGTTCTGGCGCTGACTTATCTTATCATCAGCATCCCGGCCTTCTCGCGCATCCTGCGGCGCCCCTCTGAGCACCCGCTGACCATCCTCGGCCGCCATTCGCTGAACATCTTCGTCGCCGGCACAATCCTCGCCATGATCGGCCAGGTCGTGCTCTATATCACCAACAAGGACCCGCTGGTCGGCCCGCTCTTCGTCATATCAGGCATCGCGACGCAATTCGCCTATGCCTACTACCTCGAGCACAAGCGTCAGCTGGGCAAAACCAAGAACAAGCTGGTGACGGAGATTGCCACCGTCCCGGTGCCTGTGCGGGTCGGCGGAGCGGCGAATACCTATCGCCGGACCAATCGGAAATAGAGATCCACCGGCCTGATTGAACTTTAATGCTGTGGCTCAATTCTTATGAACGAGAATATTCACCAGCCGGCCGAAAGGATCGCGCACATAGAAGCGCCTGACGCCCCAGACTTCGTCGGCCGGACCGTATTCGATCGGAACGCCGGCGGCAGACATCGCCTCGAAAGCGGCATCCAGGTCATCGACCTCGATGGAGAGATCGGGCACCGGGGTCCCGGAGCCGCCCTGGCTGGCGACGCTGAGCTGAACCTTCATGGAAGTATCCGCGCCGAACGTCACGATCCAGCCGAGATCCATGATCAGATCGAGCCCGAGAATATTCTGATAAAAGCGTCGGGCAGCCATGATGTCAGGCGCCTCAATATTGGCGACGATGCGTAAGACTTTCATGTCGCTCTCCTGAATACCGGGTAGCCAGAGCTTAGAGGGGATCGGCGCGGTGATCAATCAGCCGTCCGGCGCCAGACATGTTGTGCCCTCTGACGACCGCCTCTGCACCGCCGACATCATCATGAAAAGCGAGACTTGCAGGAGAACTACGCTGCGCGAAACCGCAGACCTTAAGGAAGCTTGCCGCACCCGACTACTCTTCGGCGCACCGGGCTTCGCCTCCAATCTCGCCGAGTGAGCTGACGGACATAGGGAGCCACGCGCAGCCCTCCAAACAGAATAAGGCCGGAAGAGCGCCCGCCCTTCCGGCCCTATATTGATATTCGAAGCGCTCAGGCGGCTTCGGTGGTGTGGGCCTTGCGGACTTCTTCGTCCGTCAGGATGCCGCTGGCGCGCAACAGAGCGGCGAAGCGGCCGTTGCTGTGACTGAGCTCATCGAAGCCGCCCTGCTCGACGACACGCCCGTTATCAAGGAAGAGCACCATATCGGCTTCGCGGACCGTCGAGAGGCGGTGGGCGATGATGAAGGTGGTGCGGTTCTGCCGCAGATTGTCGATTGCGGCCTTAACGCGGGCTTCAGTCTCCACATCGAGCGCCGAGGTCGCCTCATCCAGCACGAGGATCGGCGCATCCTTGAGGATGGCGCGGGCAATCGCTATACGCTGACGCTCACCACCAGAGAGCTTGTTGCCGCGTTCGCCGACATGGGTATCGTACCGATCCTGGCGGGTCTCGATGAAGTCGGCAGCGGCGGCGGCTTCCGCCGCACGGCGCATTTCCTCCTCGCTCGCGCCTTCGCGGCCGAGGCGGATATTGTCGCTGATCGAACGGTTCAGCAGGCCCGCATCTTGGAAGACCGTAGCGATATGGCGACGCAGTGACTTCCGGGTCACCTTGGTGATGTCGGTTCCGTCGACGAGGATCTGGCCGCCCTGCGGGTCGTAGACGCGCTGCAGCAGGTTGACCAGCGTTGTCTTGCCGGCTCCGGTCGGGCCGACGATGGCAACCGTCTGGCCTGCCTTTACCGAGAAGGAGACATTGTGCAGGCCCTGCGAGCTGTTGCCGAAGCCGAAGGAGACGTCGCGGAATTCGACAGCACCCTTGACGTTCTTGATCTCGCTATTGCCGGCCGGCTCTTCACGGTCGCGCACCGAATCTTCCAGCGTATAGAAATCCTGGAGCTTGGAGCGGGCCTCGAAGATCTGCGTGGCGAATTGACGCATCAGGTCGAGACGGGCGATCAGCAGGTTGGCAAAGCCAATGAAGGCAATGACATCGCCGACGCGCAGCTCGCCGGACTGAACAAGCATCGTGCCGATGATCAGAACCACCATCATCGCGATGGTCGAGGCCATGCGGTTCAGCGCGCTGGCAAGCGCCCACCAGTCGAGCACCGGATACTGCGCTTCGAGCAGCCGGTTGGCAAAGGATTTCAATGCCTTGGTTTCAGCCTCGATGCGGTTGTAGCTATGCAGAACGGAAACGTTGCTGATCGAGTCGCTGACATGCGAGAAGACGGTATGGTAGTGGTTTTCCACCGAAGCCTGACCATCCTTGGTTCGGCTCATGACCACGCGGCCGATCAGCCAATAGGCAATGCCAAGCACGATGAGCACGGCGGAAAGGCGCAAGTCCATCGATATTGCAGTCGGCACCAGCAGGGCCAAAGCAATGACCGTCGACAGGTGGTTGCGCATGAATTCGAGCCATAGGCCGAACAGCGTCTCGCAGGCACGCAGCAACGTATGCAGCGCGTTGGAGGTGCCGCGCTGATGGTGCCAAGCAAGCGGCATGGAAATGATCCGGCCGAAAGCTTCCGTCAGCAGGGTTGCCCGCCGGCCATGAGCAAGCCGGTCGGCCTCGCGGGACACCAGAACGAAGGCGACGGTGTTGAATACGGCGAAGGCGGCCCACATGAAAAGAATGGGTTTAACTTCGCCCTTGCCCGAGATCGCATCGATGATGCGACCGAACAGGATCGGTTCCGCAATGGTGATGGTCGCCAGAACAATGTTGGCGATAACGACCAGGGATACGCGGAGCTTGTAAGCGCCAAGATAGCGCAGAGCTCTTGCATAGACCTTGAATAGCGACACGTCTAACCTCTTGTGCATCTGCGAAAACGGGAATGGTGCGATGCTATAGAAGGCTACCTGAACCGGCGATTAACGGAGTATCCGGGGTTCAATCCGCGGGCAGTTGAGCCTGATCTCCCTACCGCAGCATCGGCAGATTAGAAGCTGTCTCAACAGGATAGGACAGAAGGTCGTTCGCGGGTTCTCCAGATTTTCTGAATCGGGGTCTGGCATCTGAAGGCCGGCAGGATTATATCGACGACAATTTGCGCTTGCATTTTAATCAATGTTTAGCGCAGCATTAAATTAAAGACTGCATTTTTTGAAGAAGACCGTTTCGCGACCAGTCTGAACAGCCGCCAACGGCCTCGATGCGGACATCCGGTCCGGACAAGGGGCGCTTTTGTGAAAATTAATTCATTAATTCAATTGCTTGTAATTTTGGAAGAGTGCCCAAATCCGGACGCCGTCGTCACTGAACTCGAGCAGGTCCTCCACAGTTCGGGTTTTGAATACTATGGTCTGCTACGGCATTTGCAGCAAATTCCGGCGCAGCAGGCCTCGGAACTGCGCGCCGCGCCACTAGCCGGCCGCTGGCCGGAACAATGGCTTCAGATATATGCCGCCAAAAAGTATGTCCGGATCGATCCGATGGTGCGCTATCTCGCTCATGCGCAGCGGCCTTTCCGCTGGCGGGAGAGCATGGCAGCTTTCCACGGTGACGCGCATCAGCGGCGCATGGAGCAGATGATGGTCGACGCCTTCGGCCACGGATTGGAGGACGGCTATCTCTTTCCGATTCATGGACGCGGCGGCATTCTGGGCAGCCTCAGCCTCGGCGGCAAGCCGATCGACTTGTCGCCGGTGGAAATCGCGCTGCTCGAAGCCGTGGCTCGCAAGGCCTTCTGGCGATTGCTCGACCTGACAGGCGAGGCTGAGGCGCTGGAAACAGTGCTGCCGACCGAGACGCCCCTGACGCGGCGGGAGATGGAAATCCTGCACTATCTCGCGGAAGGCATGACGTCGATGGAGATCAGCAAGATGCTGAAGATCTCAAACCATACCGTCGACTGGTACATGAACGGTCTGCAGGACAAGCTGAAGGCGAAGAACAGGCAGCAGGCAGTCGCGCTTGCCTTCCGTCACGGTCTGATAAGCTAGGCTTCGCCTTATCATCCCACTGAAAGCGCTGCATACTATCGATCGACATGCGCTGGCATGGCGAGAAAGTGCATTTCGCAGTCGCAAGAGAAATTGAACTTCCCGTGACAAGAAGTTAAGAATTTTCTTCGCGGGTGCAGCATGCCCGTGTCTGAACGACGGAGGAGACCGTTTTGCCCATATCCAAGATACTCGTTGCCAATCGCTCCGAAATAGCCATTCGTGTCTTCCGCGCGGCCAACGAGCTTGGAATAAAAACAGTCGCGATCTGGGCGGAAGAAGACAAGCTGGCGCTGCACCGTTTCAAGGCGGACGAGAGCTATCAGGTCGGCCGCGGGCCGCATCTTGCCCGCGATCTCGGGCCGATCGAAAGCTATCTGTCGATCGACGAGGTGATCCGTGTCGCCAAGCTTTCGGGTGCGGACGCCATTCATCCGGGCTACGGCCTCTTGTCGGAAAGCCCCGAATTCGTCGACGCCTGCAACAAGGCCGGCATTATCTTCATCGGCCCGAAGGCCGACACGATGCGCCAGCTCGGCAACAAGGTGGCGGCGCGAAACCTGGCGATTTCAGTGGGTGTGCCGGTCGTGCCGGCGACCGAACCGTTGCCGGACGATATGAAGGAAGTCGCCAGAATGGCGGCCGAGATCGGATATCCCGTCATGCTGAAGGCCTCCTGGGGCGGCGGCGGTCGCGGCATGCGCGTCATTCGTTCCGAAGCCGATCTCGCTCGCGAAGTGACCGAGGCCAAACGCGAGGCGATGGCCGCCTTCGGCAAGGACGAGGTCTATCTGGAAAAGCTCGTCGAACGCGCCCGCCACGTCGAAAGCCAGATCCTCGGCGATACCCACGGCAATGTCGTGCACCTCTTTGAGCGCGACTGCTCCATCCAGCGCCGCAATCAGAAGGTCGTCGAGCGGGCGCCCGCACCTTATCTCTCTGAGGCGCAACGCCAGGAGCTTGCCGGTTATTCGCTGAAGATCGCTGAAGCGACCAACTATATCGGCGCCGGCACTGTCGAATATCTGATGGATGCCGATACCGGCAAATTCTACTTTATCGAAGTCAACCCGCGCATCCAGGTCGAGCATACGGTGACCGAAGTCGTCACCGGCATCGATATCGTCAAGGCGCAGATCCATATTCTCGACGGCTTTGCGATCGGCACGCCGGAATCCGGCGTGCCCGCTCAGGCGGACATTCGCCTCAACGGCCATGCGCTGCAGTGCCGCATCACCACCGAAGATCCGGAGCACAACTTCATCCCGGATTACGGCCGCATCACCGCCTATCGCTCGGCCTCCGGCTTCGGAATTCGTCTCGACGGCGGCACTTCCTATTCCGGCGCCATCATCACCCGGTACTATGATCCGCTGCTCGTCAAGGTGACGGCCTGGGCGCCGAATCCGTTGGAAGCGATTTCCCGCATGGACCGGGCGCTGCGCGAATTCCGCATCCGCGGCGTGGCCACAAACCTGACCTTCCTCGAAGCGATCATCGGCCACCCGAAGTTCCGCGACAACAGCTACACGACCCGCTTCATCGATACGACGCCGGAGCTCTTCCAACAGGTCAAACGCCAGGACCGCGCGACAAAGCTGCTCACTTATCTCGCCGACGTCACCGTCAACGGTCATCCCGAAGCCAAGGACCGGCCGAAGCCGCTTGATAACGCCGCCAAGCCAGTGGTCCCCTATGCCAACGGCAATTCGGCGAGGGACGGCACGAAGCAGCTTCTCGACAAGCTCGGCCCGAAGAAATTCGGCGAGTGGATGCGAGACGAGAAGCGGGTGCTTCTGACCGACACGACAATGCGCGACGGCCACCAGTCGCTGCTCGCCACCCGCATGCGCACCTATGACATCGCCCGCATCGCCGGCACCTATGCGCATGCGCTGCCCAACCTGCTCTCGCTCGAATGCTGGGGCGGCGCCACCTTCGATGTCTCGATGCGCTTCCTCACCGAAGATCCTTGGGAGCGCCTGGCGCTGATCCGCGAAGGGGCGCCGAACCTGCTCCTGCAGATGCTGCTGCGCGGCGCCAATGGTGTGGGCTACACCAACTATCCCGACAATGTCGTCAAATACTTCGTCCGACAGGCCGCCAAGGGCGGCATCGATCTCTTCCGCGTCTTCGACTGCCTGAACTGGGTCGAAAACATGCGCGTGTCGATGGACGCGATCGCCGAGGAGAACAAGCTCTGCGAGGCAGCGATCTGCTACACCGGCGATATCCTGAACTCGGCCCGGCCGAAGTATGACCTCAAATATTATACCGACCTTGCCGTCGAGCTCGAAAAGGCCGGGGCTCACATCATCGCGCTCAAGGACATGGCGGGTCTCCTGAAGCCGGCGGCGGCGAAGGTTCTGTTCAAGGCGCTGCGCGAGGCGACCGGTCTGCCGATCCACTTCCACACGCATGACACGTCGGGCATTGCGGCGGCGACCGTTCTTGCCGCGGTCGATGCCGGTGTCGATGCCGTGGACGCGGCGATGGATGCGCTCTCCGGCAATACCTCGCAGCCCTGTCTCGGCTCGATCGTCGAGGCGCTCTCCGGCTCCGAGCGCGATCCAGGCCTCGATCCGGAATGGATCCGCCGCATCTCATTCTATTGGGAAGCGGTGCGCAATCAGTATGCCGCCTTCGAAAGTGATCTCAAAGGCCCGGCATCGGAAGTCTATCTGCATGAAATGCCGGGCGGCCAGTTCACCAACCTCAAGGAACAGGCGCGTTCGCTGGGGCTGGAAACCCGCTGGCACCAGGTGGCGCAAGCCTATGCAGACGCCAATCAGATGTTCGGCGATATCGTCAAGGTGACGCCATCTTCGAAGGTGGTCGGCGACATGGCGCTGATGATGGTGAGCCAGGATCTGACGGTCGCCGATGTCGTCAGCCCCGAGCGCGAAGTCTCCTTCCCGGAATCGGTGGTCTCAATGCTGAAGGGCGATCTCGGCCAGCCGCCGTCGGGTTGGCCTGAAGCGCTGCAGAAGAAGGCGCTGAAAGGCGACAAGCCCTATACGGTGCGTCCGGGCTCTTTGCTCAAGGAGGCCGACCTCGATGCGGAGCGAAAGGTCATCGAGACGAAGCTGGAGCGCGAGGTCAGCGACTTCGAATTCGCCTCCTATCTGATGTATCCGAAGGTCTTCACCGATTTTGCGCTCGCCTCGGATACCTACGGCCCGGTCTCCGTTCTGCCGACACCCGCCTATTTCTACGGGCTGGCGGACGGCGAGGAGCTGTTCGCCGATATCGAGAAGGGCAAAACCCTCGTCATCGTCAACCAGGCGATGAGCGCCACCGACAGCCAGGGCATGGTCACTGTCTTCTTCGAGCTTAACGGCCAGCCGCGCCGCATCAAGGTGCCGGACCGAGCCCATGGCGCGACGGGTGCGGCCGTGCGCCGCAAGGCCGAGGTCGGCAACGCAGCCCATGTCGGTGCGCCGATGCCCGGCGTCATCAGCCGCGTCTTCGCCTCGCCCGGCCAGGCCGTCAGCGCTGGTGACGTGCTGGTCTCCATCGAGGCGATGAAGATGGAAACCGCGATCCATGCGGAAAAGGACGGCACCATTGCCGAAGTGCTGGTCAAAGCCGGCGACCAGATCGATGCGAAGGACCTGCTGGTGGTTTACGGCGGATGAGCGAACGGAAGGAAAGGTTCGGTCCGCCCATTCTTGTCGGGCTGATCACCCGATTGTGTAGAAATAGCCTGTTAACAGGCCGACTTTTTCGAAAAGCTTGCGGCCTCCTCGCCTTGCCCGGCGGGGAGGCTTTTTCGTAGACTTGCGTGCCTGCCCCCCAAGATCAATCAGGAAACGATTTCATGAGCAAATTGAAGATCGCCGTCATTGTCGGCAGCACTCGTATTGGCCGTTTCGCCGCACATCCGGCAAAATGGATTGCCGAACTCGTCGGCCAACGCTCCGATCTCGAAGTCGAGGTTCTCGATCTTCTCGACTATCCCATGCATTTCTTTGGCGAAGAGCGCGCCACCACGGCGGAAAGCGACACCGCCGAGCGCTGGAAGAAGAAGCTGCGCGAATTTGACGGCTACATATTCACCGTCGCCGAGTACAATCATGCGCCGACGGCGGTTCTGAAGAACGCGATCGATCTCGGCGAGTTCATCCACAAGCCGGTCGCCTTCGTCGGCTACGGCGGCGTCGGCGGTGCGCGCGCCGTCGAGCAGCTTCGCCTGATCTTCGTGGAAATGGGCGCAGCCTCGGTGAAAACGGGCGTGCACATCGCTTTCAGCGAATATCTAAGCGTGCTCAAGGAAGGCAAGAGCCTTGGCGACTACCCGCACCTCAACGAGGCGGCCAAGAACCAGCTTGATCAGCTCATCTGGTGGGGCAATGCGTTGAAGGCAGCGCGCACGGTCGTCACCTCGGCCTGAGGGTTGCCGCCTGTAAGCAACGCGTCTCACGTGAATCACGATTCACGTGAGACAATTAGGGCAATTCCAGCAAAAGTGTGCAGCGGTTTTGGGTTCGGAATTGCGTGAAAACATAGAGATAGAGCAATTCCGTGATCCGAAGAAAAGCGGAATTGCTCTAGATATCATAAGTATGGGCGGCGTTGATCGTCGAGATGAAGCGCTTGGTACGCTCGCGCTCGGGGGCGCTGAAAATAGCTTTCGCGCTGCCCGTTTCCACCACGCTCCCGGCTTCCAGGAAGACGACGTCGTTGGCGATTTTCGAGGCGAGCCGGAGATCATGGGTGGCCATGACCATCGTCGTGCCTTCACGGGCAAGCTGACCCAGCACATCGACCACTTCCGCCGAGAGTTCAGGATCGAGCGCCGAGGTCGGCTCGTCACAGAGAAGCACCCGCGGCGACGGCGCGAGCGCCCGTGCGATTGCGACACGCTGCTGCTGACCACCCGATAGTGTCGAAGGCCAGGCATCGGCCTTGTGCGCCATGCCGACCTTGGTCAGCAGTTCCATGGCGCGCTCGCGCGCTTTCTCCTTCGGCCATTTAAGCACCGTGACCAGACCTTCCATGACGTTCTCGATCGCGGTCTGATGCGGAAAGAGCTGGAAATTCTGGAAGACCATGCCGGTCTGACGGCGGATCTTTTGAATCGCCTGCCATCCAATGCGTTTGCCGGGCGCAAAGGAAAGCTCATCCTCACCGAGACGGATCGCGCCTGATGTCGGGATTTCGAGCAGGTTGATGCAGCGCAAGAGCGTGCTCTTGCCACCACCGGACGGCCCGACGAGCGCGGTGACGCTGCCCTCGGGAATGCGGATGCTGATGTCCTTCAGAATGACGGCGTCACCGAAGCGCTTTTCGATGTTGGAAAGCTCGATCATGCGTTTGCCTCCAGCATGCCGCCATAGCGCGCGAAGCGGCGTTCCAGCCGCACCTGCAGCTGGGATAGGACGGAGCTCAGGACGAGGTAGATCAGCGCCGCCTCGATATAGAGGATCAGCGGCTCGTAGGTGGTGGCGACGATGCGTTGTGCCGCCTGGAAGAGCTCAGGCACGGTGATGGCAGCAGCAAGCGAGGTATCCTTGACCAGCGAGATGAAGGTGTTCGACAGAGGCGGCACGGCGACTCGGCCGGCCTGCGGCAGGATCGTCCGACCCATCGCCTGGCGCCAGCTCATTCCAATCGAATAGGCTGCTTCCCACTGGCCCTTCGGCACGGAGGAGATGACCGCGCGGATGATCTCGGAACTATAGGCGCCGATATTCAAGGTAAAGCCGATCAGCGCGGCAGGAAAGGCGTCGAGCAGGATGCCGATGCTCGGAAGGCCGTAAAAGATCACGAAAAGCTGGACGAGCAGCGGCGTGCCGCGGATGACCCAGACATAGAAGCGGGCGATCGCCGCGACGGGTGTCGGGCCGAAAAGGCGGGCAATCGCCGTGATCAGACCGAGGATCAGACCGAAGGCGAAGGAGAGCAGCGTCAGCGGGATGGTGAAGATCAATCCCGCCCAGAGGAGCGAGGGAAGCGATTCCGCCATCAGTTGGAGCCAGTGCGGCAAGGGACATTCCCTCTCATGGATCGGGTGGTGATATCTCGGAATACCCCTGCCCAACCCCTCCCCACAAGGGGGAGGGACTTAATCCGGCCCCCGCGCTGCACGAAATAGTGACCGAGCTGGAAGTCAGGACGTTTATTTTGAGATGAGGCGGTACCCCGCCAAACCCCTCCCCGTTGCGGGAGGGGACTTTTTGCAGGAGAGCTTACTTGGAAACGTCCTGGCCGAAATACTTGTCGGCAATCTTCTTGTAGGTGCCGTCAGCCTTGATGTCGGCGAGCGCCTTGTTGATCGCCTCTAGCAGCTCGGGCTCGTTTTTGCGGATGATGATGCCGGAATAATCGGCATTTTCCTGCTCCGCGGCGATCTTCACCGGCGCGTCCGGCTTGTGCTTCTTGAAATCGAGGAAGGAGAGGCTGTCGTTGATCGTCGCATCGGCGCGCTTTGTCAGCACGAGCTGGATCGACTGGTCGAAACCGTCGGTGCCGACGAGCTCGGCGCCGGATTCAGTTGCGATCTTGCCGAAGTTGCTGGTCAGCGACTGGGCGGCCTTCTTGCCCTTGAGGTCAGCGAAGGTCTTGATGCTGTCGTCGCCTTCGCGGACGATCAGGACTGCCTTGGAGGCGATATAGGGTTCGGAGAAATCGTATTTCTGCTTGCGGGCTTCGGTGATGCCGACCTGGTTGATGACCGTGTCATAGCGCTTGGCATCGAGACCGGCGATCAGGCCGTCCCACTTTCCTTCGATGAATTCGGCCTTGACGCCGAGCTTGGCGGCGATCGCTTCGCCGATCTCGACGTCGAAACCGACAAGCTTGCCGCTCTCGTCGTGATAGGTAAAGGGCGCATAGGTGCCTTCGGTGCCGATCTTCAAGACGCCGGCGGATTTGATGGCGGCAAGGTTTTCGCCGGCATGGGCGGGCAGGAGGGCTGCGGCCTGAATAAGGGCAGCGGCGGCGACGGTTTTCAACCAGTTCATTGTGCTATCCATCCTTGGGAGGTTGTGATCGGATGCGGCATACTTCGCAGAAAACTAGGGCGCCGGAAGCGTAGAAAACTGCGAATAAAAGCAGCAACTGCAAATATTTTTCTCAAGCGTTCGTCCCAAGCACGAATTCCATGAAATTGGCGCCACCGCGATCGCGCCGCTGTTGCTCGGCGACCGATCGTGGGCAGCCGATGCACTTTGACGTTGCAGCCTTGTTTCACTTCGTCAGAAAATGTGTGAACGTGCATGTTGCCTGCATGATCATAAGTGTTTATGCACGATTGTCTGATTTCAGCCAATGATCCGGTAGGAACATGCAGGATTTTCTGTTACGGGAGCGTCAAAGCGTCATTTCTGAGCGGCTGCGGCTGAATGGCCGCGTGCTGGCGGCGGAACTCGCGATGGAATTCGGCGTCTCCGAGGATACGGTGCGGCGCGACCTGCGCGAGATGGCGGCGGCGGGCCTGTGCGAAAGGGTCTATGGCGGCGCGTTGCCTGTTTCCCCAGCCCATGGAAGCCTGACGCAGCGCATGGCTTTTGCCGCCGACCGCAAGCAGGCATTGGCGCGGGCTGCGGCAAAGCAGATCACTCCGGGTTCATGCGTTTTTTTCGATGCCGGCAGTACCAATCTGGCCATCGCCAATGCCTTGCCGGCCGAACTAGAACTGACGGCCGCGACCAATGCCCCGGCGATCGCAGCAGCGCTCATCGACAAGCCTGCCGTCAACGTCATCCTGATAGGCGGCATGGTGGATCGGCAGACAGGTGGCGCGCTCGGCGCCAAGGCCTTGCGGGATATGGAGCAGATTTCGCCCGATCTCTGCATTCTCGGCGCCTGCGGCATTGATCTCGAGGCCGGCATTACGACCTTCGGCTTCGAGGATGCGGAGTTCAAACGGTTTGCGACATCGAGAAGCAAAAAGGTTATGGCGGCGGTAACCTCGGAGAAATTCAGCACGGCTGCACCCCACAGCGTCCTGCCGGTTGCGCATTGCGAATGCCTGGTCGTCGAGCACGATGCCGATCCCGCCATCCTTGCGGGTTACCGCGAGCGCGGTTGCCGGACAGTCATCGCCGAAAGAACGAACTGAGCCGCCGTCACAGAGTTTAGAAAAAGCGGGCGCTGCCAAGCCCGACAACGAGGAAAGACCGAAAATGGACAGTCATGTGAACGCGCCGCCGGGAGTCCGCAGCGGCTTCATTACCAGAAGCAGGGCGGCTGTTTCCCTACTCTTTCTCATGAACGGCTTTGTCGTCGGCTGCTGGGCGCCCAAGATCCCCGATTTTGCCGAACGTCTCGCGCTGACGAAGTTTGAACTCGGGCTGATGATCCTGATCTTCGGCGTCGGTTCCCTGGTTATGATGCCGATTGCCGGCGCACAGATCGCCAAGCATGGCTCGCGCATCGTCGTTCGGGCGACGGCGGTTTGCGTGCTACCGCTGCTCCTGGCACTGACGTTGGCGCCGAACGTGATCACCGGGGCCATCGCACTGTTCCTGTTCGGTGGCTTTATCGGCGCGATGGATGTGGCGATGAATGCCAATGCAGTGTCTGTCGAAAAATCCATGCGCCGCGCCATCATGTCGTCCTGCCATGCTTTCTGGAGCCTTGGCGGCCTGATCGGCTCGGGTCTCGGCGGCATCGTGATCGCCAAGCTCGGTATTCTCGGCCATGCCCAACTCGCGACCCTCCTGGCGGCGATCTTCCTTGCTCTGGCTTGGCCGATGATCCTTGCGGATCCGCCGCATCCCGATGCCAAGAAGGAAAAGACAAAGCTGCCGATGGTGCCGCTTCCGTGGCTGCTGGGCTTGATGGCCCTGTTCTCCATGGTGCCGGAAGGCGCGGTTCTCGATTGGGGCGCGCTCTTTCTCCGGCAGGAAATGGATGCGTCGGTCGCGCTTTCCGGTCTCGGTTTCGCAGCCTTCTCGGCGACCATGGCGATCATGCGCTTTGCCGGCGATCTCGTGCGCGACCGCCTCGGCGGCGTCAAGACACTGCGCATCTGCACACTCTTTGCCATTGCCGGCATGCTGCTGGCGAGCCTCGCGCCGGACGCGGAGATCGCCATCCTGGGCTTTGCCCTTTGCGGCATCGGCATCTCAAACATGGTGCCAATCGCTTTCTCGGCGGCGGGCAATATCCCCGGCCTCAAGCCCGGTATCGGCATCTCGGTTGTCACGACCATGGGTTATTCCGGCATGCTGGTCGCGCCGTCGGTGATCGGCTTCGTTGCCGAACATATCGGCTTCGCCGTCGTCTTCATGGCGCTGCCGGTGCTGCTGCTGTTCGTTCTCGCATTCTCCAAGCTGGCCCATTATGCCGATGGTGTCTCAGGAGGCGGCCACTAAGCCGTCTCCAAGCAAAAGTGATATAGAGGGCGGTTGACAAGAAAGCGGTCATGATCCACCTGAAAGGCACTATTTTTAGGGATGCAAGAACTCTGAATGTTGTCAGCCGCCGATTTTGACCCGAAACCGCGCCGCGCTTCCGTTGCCGTCGACGTCGGTGGCGTTATCGTCGGCGGCGGTGCGCCGATCGTCGTGCAATCGATGACGAATACCGACACGGCCGATGTCGATTCGACCGTCGCGCAGGTCGCAGCCCTTCACCGGGCAGGTTCTGAGCTGGTGCGTATCACTGTCGACCGCGACGAGAGTGCGGCCGCCGTGCCGAAGATCCGCGAGCGGCTGCTGCGGCTCGGCATGGACGTGCCGCTGATCGGCGACTTCCACTATATCGGCCATAAGCTGCTTGCCGATCATCCCGCCTGCGCAGAGGCGCTGGCGAAATACCGGATCAATCCCGGCAATGTCGGCTTCAAGGACAAGAAGGACAAGCAGTTCGCCGAGATCATCGAGATGGCGATCCGCTACGACAAGCCGGTGCGCATCGGCGTCAACTGGGGCTCACTCGACCAGGATCTCTTGACGGCGCTGATGGACCAGAATGCGGAAGCCGGTTCGCCGCTTTCGGCCCGGCAGGTGACGCGCGAGGCGATCGTGCAGTCGGCGCTGCTTTCGGCCACCCTCGCCGAGGAAATCGGCCTGCCACGCAACCGCATTATCTTGTCGGCCAAGGTCAGCCAGGTGCAGGACCTGATCGCCGTCAATTCCATGCTTGCCGAACGTTCCAACCACGCGCTGCATCTTGGGCTGACCGAAGCCGGCATGGGCACCAAGGGCATCGTCGCCTCGTCGGCAGCAATGGGCTTCGTGCTTCAGCACGGCATCGGCGACACCATCCGCGTCTCGCTGACGCCGGAGCCGAACGGCGACCGCACCCGCGAAGTGCAGGTGGCGCAGGAAATCCTGCAGGTCATGGGCTTCCGCCAGTTCGTGCCGGTGGTTGCCGCCTGTCCCGGCTGCGGGCGCACAACTTCGACTGTCTTCCAGGAACTCGCTCAGAACATCCAGAACGACATCCGCAAGAACATGCCCGTTTGGCGCGAGAAATATCCCGGGGTCGAGGCCCTGAACGTCGCCGTCATGGGGTGCATCGTCAATGGGCCGGGCGAAAGCAAACATGCCGATATCGGCATTTCGCTTCCCGGCACCGGCGAGACGCCGGCCGCACCCGTTTTCATCGACGGTAAGAAGGCACTGACACTGCGCGGCCCGAATATCGCCTCCGATTTCGAGGCGCTTGTCGTCGATTATATCGAGAAGCGATTCGGCCGGCGGACGGCGGCGGAATGAAAGATCTGCGAGTTTAGATGAGCCGGTACTGGTCGCCCATCGTCAACAGGCTTCGGCCCTATGTCGCGGGGGAGCAGCCCCTTATCCCTGGCCTGGTCAAGCTCAATACCAACGAGAATCCTTACGGCCCGTCCCCGAAAGCACTCGACGCGATCAGGAAAGTGGCGGACGATCGCCTTCGGCTTTATCCCGATCCCGCCGCCACACAGTTGCGCGAAGCGATCGCCGCCCGTTTCGGTCTGACGGCGGAAGAAGTGTTCGTCGGTAACGGCTCCGACGAGGTGCTTGCCCATGCGTTCCAGGCCTTGCTGAACCACGATCTGCCGCTTCTCTACCCCGATGTCAGCTACAGCTTCTATCCGACCTATAGCCTGCTATATGGCATTGCAGCGATCGAAATACCGGTCGATGACAAGTTCCGGATCCGGCTTTCGGATTACGACAGGCCGTGCGGCGCGATCATCATTCCCAATCCCAACGCGCCCACAGGTATCGGCCTGCCGCTGGCCGGGATCGAGGCGCTTCTTGCTGCTCATCCCGACGCAGTCGTCGTGATAGACGAGGCCTATGTCGATTTCGGCGGCGAAAGCGCCGTGCCGCTCATTTCCCGCTATCCCAACCTGCTGGTCATCCAGACCCTGTCCAAATCCCGTTCGTTCGCAGGTCTGCGCGTCGGCTTCGCGTTGGGGCACCGGGACCTGATCGAGGCGCTGGTGCGCGTCAAGGACAGCTTCAATTCCTATCCGCTCGATCGCCTGGCGCAAGTCGCCGCGACGGCAGCGATCAAGGACGAGGCTTGGCTCGAGACAAGCCGGCGAAAAATCATCGCCAGCCGGGAAAGCCTCGTCCGCGAGCTTGAGTCACTCGATTTCGAGGTGCTGCCGTCCCAGGCGAATTTCGTTTTCGCAAGACACGAAAGCCGGTCGGGCGCATCACTTCAACTGGCGCTGCGGGAGCGCCGCGTGCTCGTCCGGCATTTCGCCAAGCCGCGCATTTCGGAATTCCTGCGCATCAGCATCGGCACGGACGAGGAATGCGCCCTGCTGGTTTCGACTCTACGGGAGATCCTGGCGGTCTGACCGGCTCAGCTTTTCCGCTGGGCTATGAATTGCGCCGCATCCGTCAGGATCGAGGCGCGGGCACCGTATGGGGCAAGCAGATCCTCGGCATCGCGCACGTGCTGGCGAAGCTCGGCCTCGGCCCATTCAATGCCGTGGAGCGCCACGAGCGTACCCTTGCCGCGGGCTGCATCCTTGCCGGTGGCCTTGCCCATGGTCTCCGCATCCGAAGTCAGGTCGAGGATATCGTCGGCGAGTTGGAAAGCGAGGCCGATCTTTTCGCCAAAGGCGCGCAGGCGGCGGCGATCTTCGGGCGGGCTTGCCGCGATGAGGGCGCCAGCTTCGCAGGCAAAGCGGATCAGCGCGCCAGTTTTCATCGCCTGCAGACGGATGATTTCGGCTTCGTCGGGGGTCCGCTTTTCTGCGGCAAGATCGAGCGCCTGACCGCCGGCCATGCCGCCGAGACCGGCTGCTCGGGCGAGGGCAAGCACCAGCGCCGCTTTGCTCATATCGGGAAGAGCCGTTTCCGGCGCGGCAACGATATCAAAGGCGTAGGTCAGCAGGCTGTCGCCGGCGAGGATTGCGGTGGCTTCATCGAACTTGATGTGCACCGTCGGTTTGCCGCGGCGCAGGTCGTCATTGTCCATGGCCGGCAGGTCGTCGTGCACGAGGGAATAGCAGTGAACGCATTCGAGTGCTGCGCCGACGCGAAGTGCCGCCTGCGCATCACCGCCGAGAAGGGCCGCACTTTCGATGACAAGGAATGGGCGCAGCCGCTTGCCGCCGTTCAGCACGGCATAGTGCATGGCGCTGCGTAGGGTATCGGGCCTGGCGATTTCGTCGGAAAGAGGGCTCGGTGAAAGCAATGTCTCGAGCAGCGCCTCGATTTCACGGGCGTTGTTCCTAAGCCTTTTCTCGAAAGTGTCCCGGTTCGCGTCCATGGGCGCTGTTTGCCATGGGGCACCGGGGCTTGCAACGGAATTGTCGATGACTGCCGCAAGATTCCCCCTGTGCTCTGGCATAAGCGCCTCACAGGCGTTATGAGAACGAGAAGGAGCGAAATGGGCTGGGGACTTTGGATATAGCGCCGGAGAGAGAGGATATCGCCGACATGCCGGCCCGTCGGCGATGGTTCGAAAATCGGCCTGTGCTGAAGCGCATCGTTCTTGCCCTGCTGGCCGTGCTGATCCTTCCCTACGTGCTGATCTTCCTTTACCTGCTGCCCTTCATCCACCCTGTGTCGACCCTGATGCTGCGCGATCTCGTGCTGCTGCGCGGCTATGACCGCAGATGGGTGTCGCTGGACGAGATCTCTCCGGTCCTGGTGCAGTCGGTGATGATGTCCGAAGACGGTCAATATTGCTTCCATGGCGGCGTTGACTGGGCGGAGATGCGTATGCTGGTCGAAGATACGCTGAAAGGCCAGGCGACGCGCGGCGGCAGTACGATTCCGATGCAGACGGCCAAGAATCTCTTCCTCTGGAACAGCCGCTCTTTCGTGCGCAAGGCGCTGGAGCTTCCGCTCGCCGTCACCACGGATTTCGTCCTGTCGAAGCGGCGGTTGATGGAAATCTATCTCAATATCGCCGAATGGGGTCCGGGCGTTTACGGCATCGAGGCGGCCGCCCACCATCATTTCAAGGTGCCGGCCTCGAAGCTGACGCGACGCCAGGCATCGCTGCTTGCCGTTTCGCTGCCGAACCCGATCGACCGCAACGCGGGCAAACCCGGGCGGGGCCTTCGCCGCCTGGCCGGCGTCATCGAGAGGCGTGCGCAGGGTTCGGGCGATTACATCAAGTGCATCTATGAATAAGATCAGAACTTGTCGTTAGTAACCGTGAGCGTCATCTGACATTCTTGGTTCTGCCATATGGGCGAATGCAGTCCAATCAGAGCCCCGAGTCGCCCATGACCGTCCCGACCTTTTCGCCCGAGCTTCTGCTTTACTCGAAGACGCACAACTCGAACCCGCCCTCCCATCTCGGCAGCCGCTATCGCAAGATCGGCGGCTTCCTGCCTGAAGCCGGCAACACCATCGTCTGCCACCCCGAGAAGGGTTCGAGGACGCAGTCGGTGCTGATAGAGGCGCGTGAGAAATATCTGGCTATGTCGGAGGCGGCGCAGTTCCTCTTCACGCCCATCTCCAGCCTTCACATGACGCTTTTCGACGGCGTTATCGAGACTATGCGCCGGCAGGAACGCTGGCCGGTCGATCTCCCTCTCGAGACGCCGATCGGCGATATGACTGCGCTGCTCGCGGCTCGGCTCGAAGGTTTCTCGATGGCCGAGCCTTTCAAGGTCGCCGTCGTCAGAGCTCGCCCGTCGGGCCTGCTCGTCGACGGGGCGACGGAGAAGGATCGCAGGACCATGCGCGCCTGGCGCGACGCGTTTGCCGATCTTCTGGGATATCGTCAACCGAACCACGCGGACTACAAGTTCCACATCACCTTCGCCTATCCGGTCGACTGGTTGGAGGACGAAGCCCTGCCGCGCTGGCAGGCGATGCTCGACGACGTGGTCGAGGACATCAGCCGAAAGGTCCCGGTATTCGAGCTGACGCCGCCGGCATTCTGCGTATACGAGGACATGAACCATTTCCACGAACTGCTGATCTTCGATTTCGACGCCTGACCGGGAGAGGCCCATGGATAGACCGACGCTCTATATAGCCAATAAGAATTATTCCTCCTGGTCATTTCGGCCATGGATGGCGCTTACGGGCGCGGGTGTGGATTTCAAGGAGGTCCTGATCCCTTTCGACTATCCCGGCGGTAATCCGCAGATCAAGGCCATCTCTCCGACTGGGCGCGTGCCGCTCCTGCAGCATGGTGGATTGAAGGTCTGGGAATCGCTGGCGATCATCGAATACGCCGCCGAGCTTTATCCGGATTCCGGTCTGCTGCCGGAAGATCGCGCCGGGCGGGCGGTTGCCCGGTCTGTTTCGATGGAAATGCTTTCCAGCTTCCGCTCCCTGCGCAGCGCCTGCCCGATGAATATCCGAAGGCCGAAGGGGAAGATCGCGCTGCCGGATGGCGTCGAGGCAGACATCAGCCGCATCGAGGCGATCTGGCGTGATCTTCTGCAGGAATCCGGCGGTCCGTTTCTCTTCGGGCGCTTCTGCGGCGCGGATGCGATGTTTGCGCCTGTGGTCAACCGGTTCGACGTCTATGATCTCGTCAACCGGAAGGATACACTCGCCTATATGGAGACTATGAAGGCGCACCCGGCCTGGCGGAAATGGGAAGAAGCGGCTCGCGCCGAGCCCTGGATCGTAGCGGAAGACGAGGTCTGAGCCTCGAATCGGCAGTCTCGCAAAAAATACGCATGGGGACTGGTCAAGACCGCCCCTTGCATGTATAAGCGCGCAAAATTTCCGAAATCGCGACATGTCCGTTTCGGCCGCCAGTCTGGCCGTGGGAATGTTTTGCCCGCAAGTGGAGTAAGAAAAATGGCTGTACCGAAGAGAAAAACGAGCCCGTCCAAGCGCGGCATGCGCCGTTCGGCAGACGCGCTGAAGGCTCCGACCTACGTCGAAGACAAGAATTCCGGCGAACTGCGTCGCCCGCACCACATCGACCTGAAGACCGGCATGTATCGCGGTCGTCAGGTTCTGACGCCGAAGGAAAGCGCGTAATCTCCGATCCGCCCGATCGCGTGTTTCAAGGCCGGCTTCATGCCGGCCTTTTGCATTTCGGCAAGATAATATTTGCAATGACTTGCGGTGAGGCGACAGTTTGCGGCAGTATTCTTCCTGCGCAAGGAGATTGCCGATGATAGCCGCAATGCCCCTGATGATTATTCCATTTATTCTTTACAATCTGGCGATGCTAGGCCTGATGGGCGATGGCGGCGTCGCGGCATTGCAGCAAGACATCATCGTGCTGTCGATGCTCTCGGGCGCCACCTGGAGGATGGCGCTCGGCGATCTCTTCATTGTCATCGCTCTCGTCGTGTTGTTCTTTGAAATCCTGAAGGCAACACGGACCGGCTCCGGCAACCTCGTGAATCATATATTGTCGATGCTGATCTTCATCGCCTTCCTCGTCGAGTTTCTGCTCGTCCAGGGCGCTGCGACGCAGGTGTTCTTCATCTTGATGACGATCGCTCTGGTCGATGTGATCGGCGGTTTCGCCGTTTCGATCCGAAGCGCCGGGCGGGATGTTTCAATTGGGCTATAGATTGTCGAGTTTGTTCTGGAGAGCGCGGAGCTGTTCCTTCAGCTCGTCGATATCCTTAGCCTCGGCCTTGCGGCTTTCCTTCGCCGCGGGCGGCTTCATGAATGGCGAGAACATCTGCATCGCCTGCTGAAACAGCTCGGTGTTGCGGCGAACCTGGTCCTCGACCATCTGCATCGGCAATTGCAGGTTCTTGCCGAGCGGCGTCTCGCCAAAGGCGCGGTTCACCTGCTCGCGCATCTGGGCCTGCTGTTCGCTAAAGGCGCGCATCGAATGTTCGAGAAAGCTCGGCACGACCATCTGCATCTGATCGCCGTAATAGGTGATGAGCTGGCGCAGGAAGGAGATCGGCAGCAGCGTGTTGCCGGTTTTGGATTCCTGCTCGAAGATGATCTGCGTCAGCACCGAATGGGTGATGTCATCCCCGCTTTTTGCGTCCTGGACGGTGAAGTCTTCACCCTTCTTCACCATTTCCGCCAGATCTTCCAGCGTCACGTAGGTGCTGGTGCCTGTATTGTACAGGCGGCGATTGGCGTATTTCTTGATGACTATCTGACCCTCATTCTTCGCCATATCAGTCTCCTGAACCCCCGTCTGATTTGGATATTCCTCCACTTCAGACTGTAAACGCAAAAGAAGGCTGGTGACAATCTTTTTGTGCGTTGCGGCAAACCTTTAGCAGATCAAACGAATCGGCCTTGACGGCTGCCGCCGAAAAATGGCGGCGGCCGGTCTTCGCGTTTGACTTGTGCTCAAAGCTTTGCCAGTTTCCCCTTATGTAAGTGGGACGAAAAACGAGGAGCCTCCCCATGAGCAATTCATCCGTCGTCATCGCCAGTGCAGGTCGGACAGCCGTCGGCTCGTTCAACGGCGCTTTTGCAACGGTCCCTGCACATGAACTCGGCGCGGCCGTCATCAAGGGCGCGCTCGCGCGCGCCGGCGTCGACGCCGGCGAGGTTGATGAGGTGATCCTCGGCCAGGTGCTGGCCGCGGGCGAAGGCCAGAACCCGGCCCGCCAGGCGGCGATCAAGGCCGGCCTTCCTAAGGAAACGACGGCCTGGGGCGTCAATCAGCTCTGCGGCTCCGGGCTTCGCGCAGTCGCGCTTGGCATGCAGCAGATTGCCACCGGCGATGCCAACATCATCGTTGCCGGCGGTCAGGAATCCATGTCGATGGCGCCGCATGCCGCGCATCTGCGCGGCGGCGTCAAGATGGGCGACATGAAGATGGTCGACACGATGATCAAAGACGGCCTGACCGATGCCTTCCACGGCTACCACATGGGCATCACCGCCGAGAACATCGCGCGGCAGTGGCAACTGTCGCGCGACGACCAGGATCAGTTCGCCGTCGCGTCGCAGAACAAGGCGGAGGCGGCGCAGAAGGCTGGCCGTTTTGCCGACGAGATCATTCCCTACATTATCCAGACGCGTAAAGGCGAAGTGACCGTCGATGCCGACGAATATATCCGCCACGGCGCAACGCTTGAGGCGATGGCGAAACTCCGTCCCGCCTTCGACAAGGAAGGCACGGTCACCGCCGCCAATGCCTCCGGCCTCAATGACGGCGCTGCCGCGGCCGTGCTGATGAGCGAGGCGGAAGCGGCCCGGCGCGGCATTCAGCCGCTTGCCCGCATCGTCTCCTGGGCAACGGCGGGCGTCGATCCGTCGATCATGGGCACCGGCCCGATTCCGGCGTCGCGCAAGGCGCTCGAAAAGGCCGGCTGGTCCGTGAACGATCTCGATCTCGTCGAGGCCAACGAGGCCTTTGCGGCGCAGGCTTGCGCTGTCAGCAAGGATCTCGGTTGGGATCCCTCGATCGTCAACGTCAATGGCGGCGCGATCGCGATCGGCCATCCGATCGGCGCCTCCGGTGCGCGCATTCTCAACACGCTGCTATTCGAGATGAAGCGCCGGGGCGCGAGGAAGGGCCTTGCCACGCTGTGCATTGGCGGCGGCATGGGCGTCGCCATGTGCTTTGAGGCACTTTGAACAGCACCTGATCCATCATCGATTGAAATGCCGCCACGAGCGGCCGAAAACAGAGAGGGGGAGCGGAACATGAGCAGAGTGGCTCTGGTCACTGGAGGTACACGCGGCATCGGCGCGGCGATATCCATGGCGCTGAAAAATGCCGGCTACAGGGTAGCGGCCACTTATGCCGGCAATGAGGAGAAGGCCCGAGCCTTCCATGACGTCACCGGCGTTGCGGTATTCAAATGGGATGTTTCGGACTACGCTGCCTGCGGTGAGGGGATCATCAGGGTCGAGCGCGAGATCGGACCGGTGGAAATCCTCATCAACAATGCCGGCATCACCCGCGACGCGATGTTCCACAAAATGACGCCTCAGCAGTGGCACGAGGTGATCAACACCAACCTGACCGGCCTATTCAACATGACGCACCAGGTCTGGAGCGGCATGCGCGACCGCAACTTCGGCCGCATCGTCAATATCTCGTCGATCAACGGCCAGAAGGGCCAGATGGGTCAGGCGAACTATTCGGCGGCCAAGGCGGGCGATCTGGGCTTTACCAAGGCGCTTGCCCAGGAAGGGGCGGCCAAAAACATCACCGTCAATGCCATCTGCCCAGGTTATATCGGAACGGAGATGGTGCTTGCCGTGCCGGAGAAAGTGCTGAACGAGCGCATCATTCCGCAGATCCCCGTCGGTCGTCTCGGCGAACCGGAAGAGATTGCGCGTTGCGTTACCTTCCTCGTCTCCGACGATGCCGGCTTCATCACCGGTTCGACGCTGACGGCCAATGGCGGGCAATTCTTCGTTTAGAGCGCGTCGCAACTTTCAAGGCGATCATTAGTCCGACCAAAACAAAAGCGCCTCCGGTCGGAGGCGCTTTTGCAATCTGCCGTAGCGGTGACCGCACCCATGCTCTTCAGACAGTCAGAAACGGCGATCGCGGTTTTGATTGAGCCTTGTCCGAATCGTGGCCGGCACTTTCTGCAGTGAGCGATCTTTGCCGGCAAGGGTTGGCATCGCCATCGTCAGGAAGACCGAAGCGATGAAAACGGGGACGGTGAAATTCAGGATAATCTGGGCCATGGAAGCATTCCTTTCAGATGGCCGGGCAGTTTGACTGCCTTGCGCTTGTCAAGGAATATGGCCCCGTCTGACGGGTGCCGGTAGGTTCCGCTTTCGCGACCGACTGTCAACGCCGTGTTGACGCGCGTCAGCGACAAAGAAAAACGGGCGCCAGTGCGCCCGTTGGGAGTCCGATATGATGCTGCCGGTTAGCGGCAACGGGCCTCGTAGCGGCGGCCGTAACGGTCGCGATAGATGCAGTAGCCGCGGCGTTCAACCGACTGGCCAATCAGGGCACCGGTCAGACCGCCGGCAACTGCGCCGACCGCGGCACCACCCCAGCTGTTGGTGACCGCACCGCCGATGACCGCACCGGTCCCGGCGCCGATCGCTGTGCCCTGCTCGGTCGCCGTGCAGGATGCGAGAGCGCCCACGAGCGCGCCAACAAGAACAATCTTCTTCATCATGTCGTAACTCCCCAGGTTGTTGGGCTTTAGATGCGGCCCATTAGTACAAGGATAATGATAATGACGAGAACTAGCCCCAAACCGCCAGAAGGTCCATAGCCCCAGCCACGGCTATAACCCCAATTCGGCAGGGCTCCGATCAAGAGCAGAATGAGGATTACGAGAAGTATCGTGCCAAGCATGGTGTTTTTCCTTCATTTTCATCCGCAATCTGGATGGACAAGAAACACGCATTGGCGATTTTTGTTCCCGGTTAGGCGCTGAATTAGGACGCAATGCGATTCATGGTTTGCGATCCGTCATCCCCACAAATCGTCAGTATGGTTAAAAAATCCTTTTAGTACAATATGTTGCGGTGAACAAAGCCAGAAAGTCTCGATGTCTCCGATTCGTCGGCGGTTCGTTCCGTTTTTGGTCGGACCCAGGGCGCGAGCGTGCCGAGCTTGACGCTGCGTGAATTTGGCTGCCGGAAGATTAACGCCCACGTCAGACATCAGTCGCGAGACCTTGTCGCTCGCCCCTCATCTAGCGGCGGAGCATGACGCCGCCACCAGATCTTGCCGTGAACGGAAGGTGAAACCGGTAAGGTCGGCGATTCGTCTCCGATTCGTTCCGGATTTGATCGAGGGGTTAATTTGCAGCGGATTCTTACTTGGCAAAAAGTGCATGGTAGACAACCGGCACTTTGACAAAATGCGAGAACGAGAGAGTCCCGCGATTCAGCATTTAGTAGAAAAAAGTGATTCAAAATCAATACTTAGCCGTGAACAAAAGCTGAATCAGCCAGAGTCAGCGATTCGTCTCTGATTCGTTCTCACGCTGTTCCGAATCGGAGATGCGAACCTTCAGAACGACTCGCAAAGGTCGTAATCCCCGACGCATTTTGAAATCTGCCCTTGCGTTTGCGGCGGCAGCTGTCCATGTGTTCTGTGCCTCCGTCGAGATGGCAAAACTTTTCCTGGGGCGGTCTGCCTCAATTGCATGGACCATGACTCTGACTTCGCAGCCGATGATTCTGAGTGGGCGCGGTGTAACCGCGGTGCTCGGACCAACCAATACCGGCAAGACCCATTATGCCATCGAGCGCATGGTCGCACACGGGACCGGCGTGATCGGCCTGCCGCTCAGGCTCTTGGCCCGCGAGGTCTATACGCGGGTGGTGGAGAAGGTCGGTCTGCAGAACGTGGCGCTGGTCACGGGCGAAGAAAAGATTTCGCCGCCCAATGCGCGTTTTTCCGTCTGCACGGTCGAAGCGATGCCGCGGGAGACCAAAGCCGCCTTCGTCGCGATCGACGAGGTGCAGCTCGCCGGGGATCTCGAGCGCGGCCATATCTTCACAGATCGCATCCTGCATCTTCGCGGCCGCGATGAAACGCTGCTTCTGGGAGCTGCGACGATGCGGCCGATCCTGCAGCATATCCTGCCGGGGATCACGATCGTCGAGCGACCGCGGCTTTCGCATCTCCTTTACGCCGGCCAAAAGAAGATCACCCGCCTGCCGCAACGCTCGGCCGTTGTCGCCTTTTCCGCCGACGAGGTTTATGCCATTGCCGAGCTCATCCGCCGGCAGCGCGGCGGCGCGGCTGTCGTGCTGGGGGCGCTGAGCCCGCGCACCCGCAATGCGCAGGTGGCGCTCTATCAGGCGGGCGACGTCGAATATCTGGTGGCAACCGACGCGATCGGCATGGGGCTCAATCTCGATGTCGATCACGTCGCTTTCGCCCAGGACAGAAAATTCGACGGCTACCAGTTCCGCAACCTCAATCCGGGTGAACTCGGCCAGATCGCCGGACGTGCGGGGCGGCACGTGCGCGACGGAACTTTCGGTGTCACCGGGCAGGTCTCGCCTTTCGACGATGAGCTGGTGCAGCGCATCGAAGGGCACGAATTCGACAACGTCAAAGTCCTGCAGTGGCGCACGACCGAGATGGACTTCTCCTCGATTCATTCGCTTCGCGCCAGTCTCGAGGCAGGGCCGCGCGTGCCGGGGCTGACGCGGGCCCTCCCCGCGGTCGACCAGCAGGCGCTCGAGCAGCTTTCGCGCTACCCCGAGGTGATCGACCTCGCCGACAGGCCGGCCCGCGTCGAAAAACTCTGGGAGGCTTGCGCGCTGCCCGACTACCGGCGTATCACTCCGGCACAACATGCCGATCTTATTTCGACCCTCTTTTCCGATCTCGTGCGCTATGGCACGGTGAACGAGCAGTTTCTCGCGGAGCAGGTTCATCGCGCGGATCGAACTGACGGAGAAATTGACACGCTTTCGGCGCGAATCGCGCAGATAAGGACCTGGACCTATGTCTCGAATCGGCCCGGCTGGCTGGCCGATCCGACACATTGGCAGGAAAAGACGCGGGAAATCGAAGATCGATTGTCCGATGCGTTACATGAAAGGTTGACGAAACGCTTTGTTGATCGCAGGACATCTGTGCTCATGAAGCGCCTGAGAGAGAATGCGATGCTGGAAGCTGAAATCAGTGTGAATGGCGATGTCTTCGTTGAAGGACATCATGTAGGGCAGTTGAGCGGATTCCGTTTTACCCCGGTGGGGGGAACGGATGGACCGGATGCCAAGGCGGTTCAGGCTGCGTCGCAGAAGGCGCTTGCGCTCGAGTTCGAGGCCCGTGCGGCCCGGCTGCATGCCGCGGGCAACAGCGATCTGGCGATCGGTTCGGATGGATTGATCCGGTGGCTCGGCGATCCGGTGGCGCGGCTTTCCGGCAGCGACCACGTCATGCGGCCGCGCGTGATCCTGCTCGCCGACGAGCAGTTGACCGGCAATGCCCGCGATCACGTCGCCGCTCGTATCGAACGTTTCGTCAATCATCACATCAGCACGGTATTGAAGCCGCTGGACGATCTGTCGCGCGCCGAAGACCTGCAGGGTCTCGCCAAGGGACTCGCCTTCCAGCTGGTCGAAAATCTTGGCGTGCTCTTCCGCCGTGACGTCACCGAGGAAGTGAAGTCGCTGGATCAGGAGGCTCGCGCCTCCATGCGCCGATACGGCGTGCGGTTCGGGGCCTATCACATCTTCGTTCCGGCGCTTCTGAAGCCGGCACCGGCCGAACTCATCACGCTGCTCTGGGCATTGAAGAACGACGGTCTCGACAAGCCCGGCTATGGCGATCTCATCCCCATCCTTGCCGCC
Source organism: Rhizobium bangladeshense (assembly GCF_017357245.1). Classification (NCBI taxonomy): domain Bacteria; kingdom Pseudomonadati; phylum Pseudomonadota; class Alphaproteobacteria; order Hyphomicrobiales; family Rhizobiaceae; genus Rhizobium; species Rhizobium bangladeshense. The sequence goes on from NZ_CP071612.1 coordinate 4,246,081, forward strand.
GGCCGCACTTCCGTCGTCACCGATCCGAGCTTCGAGCGGATGTTCTACAAGCTCGCCGGCTTCCGCTTCCTCGGCAAGCGCGCCGTGCGCATCGACATTCTGGAGCGACTTGCCGATATCATCCGTCCGCTGCTGCAATGGAAGCCCGGTCAGAGCAATCGTCCGGAGGGCGCCTATGACGGTCGCCGTTTCACGACGACGACGGCGATGCTGTCGATTCTCGGGGCGACGCTCGAGGACATGGAAGAGATCCTCAAGGGCCTCGGCTATCGCGCCGATGCCGTAAAGGCGGAAGAGGCGTCGGCCCATCTTGCGGCGCAGGACGCAGCTTCAGCCCCCACCGCCTCCGCGGAGACACCCGGGGAAGAAGCGGCGGAAAGAGCCGATCACGACGATGCCGACGGAGCGACGGAAGAGGCTGCTTCCGAGCCATCCGCAGCCGAGGCGGCTTCGACGGCAGCCGACGTCCCCGCTACAGAAGCGAACGACGGCAACGCTGCAGCCGAAGTGACCGAGGCAACCGCTTCGCCAGAGGCTGCCGCTTCCGGGGAAGCTGGTGAGCCGGCGGAGCCAAAGCCGGTTCTCCTGTGGCGTCTCGGCGGCCGCAATGACAATCATCGCCAGGCACGTGGCGGCCATGGCGAACGCCGTGGCGGCCAGAACCAGGAGCGCGGCGAGCGCAATCGCCGTTCGAACGGTGGTGAAGGCGGCGAGGGCAATCGCGGCGGCGACGGGCGCGACAACCGCCACGGCCGCGGCAAGGACGGTGGCGGCCGCGACGGCGGCAGGCCGCAGCAGGCAAGGGGCGAGCGCAAGGACCAGCCGCGCGGTGATCGTCAGGACCGTGGCGACCGGAAGGACCGCGGCGAGCGTAACGATCGCAATGACCGTAACGACCGCAATAACAATCGCGGGGCCCAGCCGCTGCGCTTCGAAGCCAAGCCGCCGCGCAAGGAGAAGCCGATCGATCCGGATTCGCCATTCGCCAAGCTCGCAGCCCTCAAGGAACAGATGAAGAAGTAATCATGGGCGGGGAGACACAGCCGGCAAGCGGTTCGCGCCAGCGCATCGACAAGTGGCTGTTCTTCACGCGCATGGTGAAGTCGCGCTCGCTGGCCCAGAGCCATGTCCAATCGGGGCACGTGCGCATCAATGGTGAGCGCTGCAGTCACCCGAGCCAGATGGTCAAGCCCGGCGACCGCGTCGAGTTGACGCTGGAGCGACGCGACGTCATCCTCATCGTGCGTCTCGCCGGGGAGCGGCGGGGTCCCTATGAGGAGGCGCGCATGCTCTACGACGACCAATCCCCGCCGCCGGATGAGACAAAACGTCTCACACCATTTGAGCAAGCGACCCGTGCCACCGGCACCGGTCGTCCGACCAAAAAGGAAAGACGTGCAATCGACAGGCTGATGTCGGATGAGGATTAGAAAACTCTCTCCGTTGCGGCGGCTTTTGCAGATCGTTTGTCCTTGAAATCCGGCGCCAAAGCCGATACGTCACTGACAACCTGCCGGAAGCGGGCTTGCTGCCCAAGCCTGTCCACGCTTCGTCCGGCACGGGGATAGGCGCGACGTTCCAGGTTGCCCGGCCCCATCATGGAAATCCTGGAGTTCTTCATGACCTATGTCGTGACCGACAATTGCATCAAGTGCAAATACACCGATTGCGTGGAAGTCTGCCCTGTAGACTGCTTTTATGAAGGCGAGAACTTCCTCGTCATCCATCCCGACGAATGCATCGATTGCGGCGTCTGCGAGCCCGAATGTCCCGCCGAGGCAATCAAGCCGGATACCGAGCCGGGCCTGGACAAGTGGCTGAAGATCAACACCGAGTATGCCAGCATTTGGCCGAACATTACGGTCAAGAAGGACCCGCTGCCGGAGGCCAAGGAAATGGACGGCCAGACCGGGAAATTCGAGAAATACTTCTCCGAAAAACCCGGTTCCGGCGACTAAGACGGCTGCGCAATTCGGCCGCCGCGTTTGAGCGGCCATGCGGTGAAACGTTTTAAATCCTGCGTGTGGCATATGGGTGATGTGTGTTGCCCGCATGACTCAGACGAAGCAAATTATTGATTTCCTCATATTTTTGTGGTAGGTTCCGCCTACTGTTCCATTTGTGGCATGGCGCATGCCCAAAACCATCACGAAAGCAAAACCAATCCGTACGCGGTTTCCGTGACATATCAAAGCTTTGAGCGCCGGGTCCCTAGATCACGCGCAAGAAGTCCTTGCTTTTGCCTGATGGGATCAGAGTGAAGTCACCCGACGGATGCAACCGTCTCAACCGGGCCTGACTGACCCGGCTCCGGCCGCCGCCGGAAGCGTAACAGGGAGTTTTTGAATAGAATGACGACTCAGCAGAAAAAACCTTCTACAGCACGTCACGGCTTCAAGACCGGTGAATCGATCGTCTACCCCGCTCATGGCGTCGGTACCATCACCGCCATCGAAGAGCAAGAAGTTGCCGGCATGAAGCTCGAACTTTTCGTTATCGATTTCGAGAAGGACAAGATGCGCCTGAAGGTTCCCGTCGCGAAGGCGATGAGCATCGGGATGCGCAAGCTTTCGGAAACGGATTTCGTCGATCGTGCATTGAAGGTTGTGCAGGGGAAGGCGCGCGTCAAGCGCACCATGTGGTCCCGTCGTGCCCAGGAATATGACGCCAAGATCAATTCCGGCGATCTGATTTCCATCGCTGAAGTCGTGCGTGATCTCTATCGGGCAGAGAACCAGCCTGAGCAGTCCTATTCCGAGCGCCAGCTCTACGAGGCAGCTCTCGATCGAATGGCGCGCGAAATCGCAGCTGTCAACAAGATGTCGGAAACTGAAGCCGTCCGCCTCGTCGAGACCAACCTCAACAAGGGTCCCAAGCGCGGCAAAGCTATCGAAGAAGACGATTCGCAGGACGAAGCCGCATAAGGCAATCCTGTTTCTTGCGGAAAAAACCCGGCCATCGCGCCGGGTTTTTTTATTGGAACTTTTTTCGGCTTGCCGCGTTTATCAAACGTAACTGCGGACTGCTCGTCGGACGCTTGCTCGTCGGGCGAACTGCTATTCCGTCTATATTCGGTAAGGAGCGGATCATGCCTTTTCAATATTGCCCGTTCGGCAACGTGAAGAAACAGATCCAGCCCGGCCGTCTTAGCGGCACATGGTGAGAGATAGGGCCTCCCCCTGAAAAGTCCAGGGGTGAGGCTTTTTGCATTCGGAACCCCATTCGGTCCGGACAGCGATGTTCCGGAAGGTGAGTTTTATTGTTCATTTTGAGGGCGAAGGCCTGTTTCGGGAGATCGAAATGAAGAACATGTCTGCAGATCGGCGCATGATCAAAATCGCGATGGCCGCCCCCTATCTCGCCCGTCAGGAAGAGCACGATCTCGCCACCCGCTGGAAAGATCACGATGATCGCGGTGCCCGCAACCAAATCGCCATGGCGCATATGCGTCTGGTTATCTCCATGGCCGGCAAGTTTCGCAACTTCGGTTTGCCGATGAGCGATCTCGTGCAAGAGGGCTATGTCGGTCTGCTTGAGGCCGCCGCGCGTTTCGAACCGGAACGTGACGTGCGCTTTTCGACGTATGCCAGTTGGTGGATCAGGGCGTCGATCCAAGACTATATCCTGCGCAACTGGTCGATCGTGCGCGGCGGCACCAGCTCGGCACAGAAGGCGCTGTTCTTCAATCTGCGCCGCCTGCGCGCCAAGCTCGCCAGGGGCGATACGCAGCTGACGCTGCAATCCATCCATCAGGAAATCGCCGCGGCTCTTGGCGTCAGCCTTGCCGATGTGCAGACCATGGATGCTAGGCTTTCCGGCAACGACGCTTCGCTTCAGGCGCCCTCCGTCTCCGGCGACGCTGAAAGCGCGGAGAAGATGGATTTTCTCGTCAGCGACGATCCGCTGCCGGACGAGCAGGTTTCCAATATGATCGACGGCGAGCGCCGCCGCGTCTGGCTCGCTTCGGCGCTGAAACATCTCAACGAACGCGAGATGAAGATCATCAGCGCCCGGCGCCTGGCGGAAGACGGCGCCACGCTCGAAGAGCTCGGCGCTGATCTCGGCATTTCCAAGGAGCGCGTGCGCCAGATCGAAAGCCGGGCGATGGAAAAGCTTCGTAGCGCACTGGTCAGCGCCGACCCGCATATGGCGGCCTACGCATGAACCCTTTACCCTCCAGCAGCACTGACTGGCCCGGCGCAAGCCGGGCTTTTTTATTCAGCGATGATTTTGACGCGATCGCCAGGGGAAACCGCCGCACCCGTCGGCAAGGCATTGATGAGCTTGAAGAGATCCAGCTTTCGGTCTGTGCCCATCATCCGGGCAGCGAGGGTCGATATGTTCTCGCCGGGCCGGACGGCAACGACGCGAATGCGCAGCGGCTTCAGCGAGGCGGCTTCCGCCGGGGTCATGCGTCGGAAACTGGCGCGCAAAACATTGGCCGTCGGTTCGAGGGCGCCGCTGCCTTTCGGCACGGCGGTCAGAAACCGGAAGATCTGCGCATTGTTGCGAATGACGGTGACATCGAAATCCCAGCGGTCGGCACTTGCGCGCGCGGTGGCTGCTTCCATGCCATTGACAGTGATTTGCTGAATGGTCGATGGATCGAGGCCGGTCACCCAGCCGCTGGAGATATAATTTGTGAGGCTCTGGTTCTGGTTGTCGGCGACGCCATCGAAGCGGACGGCGATGTCGTTGGGGCCGGTGGCCATTACGGCCTCGACCTTGTTGTCGATCTTGAAGTCCGCCGGCACGTCGAAGCGGATGCCGAGGCCGCCATGCAGGAAAGTCTGACCGCGCACGTATCCTTCTTCCGGGCTGTCGCCGTAGAGCAGGCCGTCTATGCCGTCGAGATAATAATCGCGGCCCTTGTCGCCGACGGTCCCTTCCTGGCCGAAAGCGCGCGCATGTGTGCGGGCAAGCTCGATGCGCTGAGCGGAATTCGGATGGCTCGAGAGGAAATCGAGGCTCTGGTCGGCTTCCGGGTCTACCGACATGAAGCGGCTGTACGCCGCCATGGAATCGAGGAAGCGGGCGGCGGCATAGGGGTCGTATCCGGCTTCGCCGAGCATGCGCACGCCGATGACATCGGCCTGCAGCTCCTGTTGACGAGAGAAGGCGGCAAGCCGCAGCTTGCCCCGGGCAAGCGCCTGCTTGCCGGCTATATCGCTGGAGAGGACCTCGGCGACGACGCGGCTGGCAATGACTTCGGCTTCCTCGCGCTTCTGCCGCTCGATACCGTGATTCGCCGTCACGTGGCCCATTTCGTGCGACAGCACAGCGGCGACTTCCGAGGCGTCGTTGGCAAGGGCGAGTAGGCCACGGGTGACGTAGAGGTAACCGCCTGGCAGCGCGAAGGCGTTGATCGCGGGCGAGTTCAGGATGGTGATCCGGTAGGACTGACTCGGATTTTCCGACACCGCCGTCAGCGCGCCGGCGATGCGGGCGACGAGGCGCTCGGTCTTGGCATCCTTATATTCGCCGCCGTAACTCGCCACGATACGCGGATGCTCCCGGGCGCCCATCGCCGCACGGGGATCGTTCTTCTGCACCTCGTCAACGATCTGGGGATTGGAGGAAGGCGAGATGCTCGGCTGGTAGGATTGTTCGATCAGCGACTGACACCCGTTCAACGCCACCGCGACGGTTGAAAGCAGCACGAGGCGACGGGCGAAGCGACGCGTCGCGGAGATGGCATCACTGGAAAGCGCGGGCGATTTCCACGTCGTCAAGCTGTCCAGTCTGGTTCTCCGCATCATGTCGCTGTTTTGCCGGTTTACCGCAGATTGGGACCGGCCTTGGCAAGGGGAACTCAACAGGTGCGCACCCCTGATCTCGCGCTGCACTCTAGGCCGATACAAGTCGTTGCTGTAGCTGATTTTCGCATCGGTTGCATAGCGAAACTCTGTTTAATTGTGGCGCCGTTGCATTTTGGCAAGCCTCGGACATCAAGGTCTCCCTTCGCTCGAATGAAATTATGGCGAAAGTTCCGTCACGACGCGCAGATTTGTCGACGGCGCGGAAAAAGAACGGAGTGATTGAGACAACCGGACGGAAAGCGGCAGCACTACGGGAAAACTGCAACTACTAGTTATGACTGCCACAAGGGACGCGTGCCGGTGAATATGACCCCTACACGCCGGCAGGTTATTCCGCTGCTTCCGCCGTGGCCGGTTGCGGTCGCTTCGTTTCGCTGGCGCGGGGCAACTGCACGGGTTTCAGCATCATGGCGGCGGCAAGGCCGATTACGGCAATCGCGCAGGAAGTCATGAAAAGAGGCGAGAAGGCGGCGGCATAGATATCAGCGACAGCCCGGCGGCTGGCTTCGGGGAGGGCGGCCATCATTTTCGGCGTGAGCTTTTCGATATCGGCAGCGCCGGGAATGGGAGCGCCGACCTTGCCGAGGCCGGAGGCGATGATGGCGCCGTAGATTGAGATGGCGATCGAGGCGCCACCCATGCGAGAGAGCGTGACCGAGCCGGTCGCGGCGCCGACGTCGCGGGCCGGTGCGGCATTCTGCACGCCGATGACGGGAACCTGCTGCGCAAGACCGATGCCGATGCCATGCAGCATCATGATCGCGCCGATGAAGGCGATCGGCGTTCCCGCGTGGACCTGCGACATCAGCGCGAAGGCAGTAGCGCTGCAGGTGAAGCTTGCGATAGCGAAGGGTTTGTAGCGGCCGGTCATCGAGATGATACGGCCGGCGGACAGCGATCCGCAGACGAGACCACCGGTCAGCAGGATGAACAGAAGGCCGGCGGCCGATGGCGAAAGGCCGGTCGTCGTCTGCAGGAAGAGAGCGAGATAGTTGACCATGCCGATGGCGATCGCACCTCCCATGACCGATATCACCAGGAGCAGACTGAAAGTCGAGTTGCGAAAGAGCTGCAGGGGGACGATCGGCTCCGGCGCGCGACGCTCGACGAACACCCAGCTCACGGCGCAGACGACGCCGAAGGCGACGATCCCCATGCTCTGTGGTGAAATCAACGAACCGAACAATTCGCTGCTGTCTGTGGCAAGCACGATGCTCGTCGTCGTGAGCGCGATCAGGAGCGCGCCGGCATAATCGATCTTCGGGCGTCGATTCGGCTTGCGGTAGGGCAGCATGAAAGCAAGGCCGGCCAGTACGATGAAACCGATCGGCACGTTGACGAGGAAGATCGAGCGCCAGCCGAAGAGGTCGCTCATCGTCCCTCCGAGCACCGGGCCGATCGCGCCCGAAGCCATCAGCACGAGGCTGGAGTAGCTTTGATAGCGCGCCCGCTCACGCGGCTCGAACAGATCGGCGTTGACGGCAAAGATCGATACCATGATCCCGCCACCACCGAGACCCTGCAGCACACGCGCGGCGATCAGCGTGTTCATCGAGACGGCGAGGCCACAGACCGCGGAGCCGGCGGTGAAGATTGCGATCGCGGTCATCATCACATACTTGCGGCCGAAAAGATCGCCGAGCTTGCCGTAGAGCGGCATGACGGCGCTGAGCGCCAGGAGGTAGGCCGAGCCGATCCAGCCGAAACGTTCGAGATGGCCGAACTCGCCAACGATTGTCGGCAGCGCCGTGGAGACGATCTGATTATCAAGTGTCGCCATGAACATGGCGGTCATCAGAAAGAAGAAGAGGATAAGCCGGCGACGGGGATCCGTCACGAGCGGCGCAGACGCGGGTTGCATGTCCATGAGGGCGTATTTCCGGTTCGACCCGCTTTATGTGCTATCAGCATGTAATTGTCAATGGCATATGAATGACCTCGACATATTCAATTTTGACGCCCGCTCTGTTATGATTCCGTCATGAACGAGACCCTGACGAAGATTCTGTTCAACCGCCGGGCCGAGCCGGACGACGAGAACCTGCCTCGCATTGGCCGGAGCATGGCGCGCATGCGTCTGATGACCGGGCGGCGGCTTATCGGCAGGCTGGCGATCCAGAGTGCCGCGCCGGGCCTTGAACTTTCCCATCTCGACGTGCTCGACGCCGTGCGGCGGGCTGAGCCAGTCGGCGAGGTCACCGTCGGCATGATCGCCGAGATGCTGCGCATCGACCCGTCGCGCGCCAGCCGGGTGGTGGCCGAGATGGTCGGACGCAACGTGTTGCGCCGTGAGGCCTCCCAGGCGGATGCACGGCGGATCGTCGTGGTCATCACCGACGCCGGCCAGGCGCTGCTTGCCGAGATCCACGCGCAGAAAATGGCCATCATCTCCGAGATCGTCTCCGACTGGCCAGCGGCGGATGTCGAGCGCTTCGCGACGCTCTTCGAGCGCTTCATCACCGGTTACGAGGCGATATTCCTGTCGCGTGACAAGGATACGCCGGGCTGAGGTGGCGGCGCCGATCTGTCGGTGCCTCTTCCCCTCGCCCCCCCGTTTGCGCTAAGGGCAGTGCCCATGAGCCAATCCACCTTCACCATTCTGCTCGGCGGCGAACTCAGCCCGACGGAGCGCCTGCGCCGCGCCATCGGCGGCAGCCGCTTCATCGCGGCCGATGGCGGCATGCGGCATGCGATGGCGCTTGGTGTCATCCCTGAGCTCTGGGTCGGCGATTTCGATTCGACGCCCCCCGAGCTCGAAGGGGATTTTCTCGATGTGCCGAAACTGCCCTATCCCGCAGCGAAGGCGGCAACAGACGGCGAAATCGCCGTATCGGAAGCGGTCGCCCGGGGCGCGCGGCGGCTCATCCTGGCCGGCGCGCTCGCCGGCGAACGCTCCGACCACGCGCTTCAGCACCTGCTGTCGGCCGTTGGCCTTGCTGAAGAGGGTTTCGACGTGCTGCTGACCTCTGGCAAGGAAGAGGCTGTGCCGCTGCTTGCCGGCACGATCGAGTTGGACCTTCCCAAAGGCAGCCTGTTCTCAGTCTCCGGGTTCAGCGAGCTGAAGGGGCTTTCCATCGAGAATGCGCGTTATCAGCTCGCAGATTTCCAGCTGCCTTTCGGCTCGTCACGCACAATTTCCAACGTCGCGGAAGGCAAGGTTCGCTTTTCGCTCAAGAGCGGCCGGGCGATCGTGCTTGCCCGACCCTATGATCTTTCCGGAGTCTGATTTTTGGCCCCTCCCATTCTGAAACTCGACGATATCTTCCTGAGCTTTGGCGGCGCGCCGTTGCTGGCGGGTGCTTCCCTGCAGGTCGAGCCCGGCGACAAGATCTGTCTCGTCGGGCGCAACGGCTCGGGAAAATCGACGCTGTTGAAGATCGCCGCCGGTATGGTCGAGGCGCAGTCCGGCGAAGTCTTCCGCCATCCCTCCTCGACGGTGCGTTATCTCGAACAGGCACCGGATTTTGCCGGTTTCAGCACGGTACAGGCCTATGCCGAGGCTGGGTTGGGACCGGGCGACGACCCCTATCGCGTGGTCTATCTCCTGTCGCATCTCGGCCTCACCGGCGAGGAAGATCCGAACACCCTTTCCGGCGGCGAATCTCGCCGGGCCGCGCTTGCCCGCGTGCTGGCGCCAGAGCCCGACATTCTTCTGCTCGACGAGCCGACCAACCATCTCGACCTGCCGACCATCGAATGGCTGGAAGGCGAGCTGCAGAAAACTCGCAGCGCCCTCGTGCTGATTTCGCACGACCGTCGTTTCCTCGAAAAGGTTTCCACCGCGACCGTCTGGCTCGACCGCGGCACCTCGCGCCGGCTCGACAGGGGCTTTGCACATTTCGAAGCCTGGCGCGACCAGGTGCTGGAGGCCGAGGAGCTTGAGCAGCACAAGCTCGGCAAGGCAATTGAGCGCGAGGAACACTGGCTGCGCTACGGCGTCACTGCCCGGCGCAAACGCAACATGCGCCGTCTTGGCGAGCTGCAGACGATGCGTTCCCAATATCGCGGCCACAAAGGGCCGCAGGGCACGGTCCAGGCCGCCATTTCGGACGCCCAGGAATCCGGCAAGCTGGTGATCGAGGCCGAGAAGATCACCAAGAGCTTCGGCAGCCGGGCAATCGTCACGCCGTTCTCGATCCGCGTGCACCGCGGCGATTGCATCGGTCTCGTCGGGCCGAACGGCGCCGGCAAGACGACACTCCTGAGGATGCTGACCGGCCAGCTTTCGCCGGACAGCGGCACCATTAAGCTCGGCACCAATCTGGAGATCGCCACCCTCGACCAGAAGCGAGAGGACCTCGACCCCGAGGATACGCTCGCGAACTACCTGACGGAGGGGCGCGGCGAAAACCTGCTCGTCAACGGCGAGCAGCGCCATGTCACCGGCTACATGAAGGAATTCCTGTTCCAGCCGGAACAGGCGCGTACGCCGATCAAAAGCCTCTCCGGCGGCGAGCGCGCCCGGCTGATGCTGGCGCGCATCCTCGCCCGCCCGGCAAATCTCCTGATCCTCGACGAACCCACCAACGATCTCGACATCGAGACGCTCGATCTCTTGCAGGAAATTGTCGCCGGTTTTCCCGGCACCGTCATCCTCGTCAGCCACGATCGCGACTTCCTCGACCGCACCGTGACCTCGACGATCGCGCCCGCCGTGCCGGATGCGCCCGACGGTCGATGGATCGAATATGCCGGCGGCTACACGGATATGCTGGCACAGCGCAAAGGCGCGCTCGAAGAGCGCAGGAAGGCCGAGAAGGCGGCGGAGAAGCCGAAGACGCAGGAGACAGCAGCTTCCGGCGGAGGCTCGAAGAGTAAGCTCTCCTTCAAGCAGAAATTCGCGCTTGACAATCTGCCGAAGGAGATCGCCAAAGCCGAAGCCGAGATCGCCAAGCGCGAACTTGTCATGGCCGATGCCAATCTCTTCACGCGCGACCCCGCTGCCTTCAACCGGCTTGCAAGCGAGATGGAAAAGCTGCGCGCCAGCCTGACCAAGATGGAAGAGGAGTGGCTGGAGCTCGAAATGCTGCGGGAAGAGCTGGAAGGCTGAGATTTTCGCACTCAGCCGCTCGCGTCAATCGGTGCGGGCAGGGTCCAGCCGGACGACGCGGCGCTCTGAAGCGCCGGCGCTGGCGCTGGCGCCGGTCCTGGCGGCCTGCTGCTGCGGCTCCTCGGACCTCGAAGGCAGCGCCTGCAGATGCAGCACGCGCGGCTGCAGCGCCTCCAGATAGGTTTCAGAGCGGCCGATATAGATCATGCCGGTTTCGGGCATCGAAGCCAGCACTCGGCACATCGTCTCCTGCCATTCCGGCTCCATGCCCTCAAGCACTTCGTCGAAGATGATCCAGCGCGGGCGTACCAGCAGCAGGCGGGCGAAACCGATCGCCTTCTGTTCGTCGCCGTCGAGCAGCTTGTCCCAGCGGGCGCGGGTATCCAGCCGTGCGACGAGAGAGTGCAGGCCGGCCTTTTCGAGGGCCGCCTCGACGGCGGCCTTCTCATAGGCATCGGGACTTTCGGGGAAGGCCAGCGCCTCGCGCAGCGTGCCGCCGGGAACATAGGCGATCTGCGGAACGAACAGCATGTCGTCGACCGGCGGCAAGC